>NZ_JANINM010000024.1 GCF_024509055.1 Mesorhizobium sp.
TGGACATGTGGCTGCCGATGGAAGAGCGCTGGCCATGGCCGGAGGTCTTTCGCACTGGCAAGCCCAGCCTGATCGAAGACATCCGCAATGTCCCGGCCTTTGCCTTGCGCGACCGCCTGCTGCCCATGGGCATCGTGACGGTTTTGCTGGTGCCGATGTTCGTTGCCGGCAGTCTTGAAGGCGCGATCGGCCTTCGCTTCGTCGAGAAGCGTCAGTTCGGCGCAGAAGAGATCGATCTGGCCCAGGCGCTTGCCAACCAGGCCATGCTGATGATCCAGGTTGCCCGCCTGTCGGCGCAAAGCCGCGAGACGGCGGTGATTGCCGAGCGCAACCGTATCGCGCGGGACATTCATGACACCCTTGCCCAGGGATTCACCGGCGTGATCGTTCAGCTGGAGGCCGCCGAGGATGCGAACCAGCAGGGACTTCCGAGAGAAGCCGGCGAGCATCTCAACCGCGCGCGCAATCTCGCTCGCGAGAGCCTCAATGAGGCCCGTCGCTCCGTCCAGGCGCTGCGCCCAGAGGCTCTGGACGCTAGCAATCTCAGTGGGGCGCTCGATACGTTGTTCGCCAAAATGACGGCAGGAACCGGACTGAAAGCGCAATTCACCATGCTTGGCGCGCCGCGTCCGTTGCCGTCGGAATGGGAGGAGAATCTCTTTCACATCGGCCAGGAGATAATGACCAATAGCCTGCGCCATGCGCAGGCGACGCGCTTTACGGCGAAGCTGATATTTCTGCCGGAGGAGGTTTGCTTCGACCTGCACGATAATGGGCGCGGCTTCGATCCTTCGAGCAAGAATGACGGATACGGCCTGCTCGGAATCAGGGAACGCGTTGAGGGAATGGGTGGAGGGCTGATCGTTCAAAGCTCTCAGGCAAGCGGCACTGCGGTGCGCATCACCTTGCCTTCGCAAGAGGCTCGACCATCATGACCGATACGCCAGCTGGCCAGATTCGAGTGCTGATAGCCGACGATCATGTGACGGTGCGCGAAGGCTTGACGGCAATCGTTGGCCGTCAGCCGGACATGGTCGTGGTCGCCGAAGCCGCAACCGGTCGCGACGCGGCCGATCTCTGGCGGCAGCATCGCCCCGATGTCGTGCTGCTCGACCTGCGCATGCCCGTGCTCGACGGTGTCGGCGCCATGATAGAGATCCGCCAGATAGATCCTTCGGCGCGCATCGTCGTGCTGACCACATTCGACACCGACCATGAGATCTCGCGCGCCATCAAGGCCGGCGCGCGAGGCTACCTGATGAAGGATGCGCAGCGCGAGGATCTGCTCGACTGCATCCGTAGGGTGCATGCCGGCGAGACCTGCATCCCCTCGCTGCTGGTGGCAAAGCTCGCGGCCGCCGTCAGCAGTGAGGAACTGACCGGCCGCGAGATGCATGTGCTGACCCTGTTGGCGCAAGGCAAGGGCAACAAGGAGATCGGCCTTAGCCTGCATATCAGCGAGACTACGGTGAAGTCGCATCTGCGCAGCATCTTTACCAAGCTGAACGTTCTCAGTCGGACCGAGGCAATCGCCGTCGCCAGCCGCCGCGGTCTGGTCCAGCTCTGACGGCTTGCGACCGCCGGACACCGCACACCGCGCAAGTCGATCGTTCGAAGGAACGAGGCCACGCCAGTCCGTTAGGTGCATCTGAATTTCCTTCGCCTCATCAATTTCGCCAGCAACCTGCATGGCGCATCCTGTCGCCGCAGGGGCAGGATGCGTTACCCCTCGGGAGAAGCGGGTGACCGGTCGAGCGATTGATCGTTTCAATAAGGCGGCCGCGGGCCAGGCGGTGGTTCCCGACATTGCCGCTCTGCAAGAGAGCCGCGTGCGGTCGCTGACCGGGGTCACTGTCGAGATCGCCGACCTTCATGGACCCGGCCGGCATCCCGAGGATCTTCGGTCAAAAAAGCCGCGTCTGACCGCGATACTGGAGCAGATCGGCGGCCATGCGGAGATACTGCTCTCGCCGTATTGCCCGGCGAATTCCGGCGCCGCCGGGTTCCAGACAGCAAATCATCTCACCTTCGTTCCTGCCGACACACCTCTCTGGCAGGTTGCCCAACGGTTTCACTACATTCGCCGGGTGATCATCGACTTCGATCTTCCTGTGCTCGGGGCGTGCTTTGGCGACGCCTTCGACCTCGCGACGTGCTTCGCACCGCGCGTGATGTTCAGGGACAATCGCATCCTCACGCTTGCCGAGCTGCTCGCGGATGCCTGTTGCGGCGCCTATGCAGACAGCCGCGCCTACGGCGACAGTCTTGCACTCGCGATTTCCTACAACCTGTTTCGGACCAACAGGCCGCGCGAGAAACGGGGTGGGCTTGCGCCCGCGCAACTCGCCCGCGTGGTCGCGGTCATGGAACGGAGCCTGCCCAACGCCGTCGTCCTGAGCGACCTCGCGGGGATGACCGGACTTTCCGAGGCCTATTTCAGCCGTGCCTTCAAGACGTCCACCGGCATGGCGCCGCATCGCTGGTATCTTGCCGCCAAGGTCCGGCGGGCGCAGGAGCTGCTTGTCAAAACAGGCGACGGCCTGGCAGCCGTGGCGCTTGCCAGCGGATTTGCCGACCAGAGCCATTTTTCGCGCGCTTTCCGCAAGATCACCGGCGTTTCGCCCGGCGCGTGGCGAAAGAACCACTGAAAAGGGCGGCGGTTTGGCCGCCGCCCTGAATGCTCCAACAGGCTCGTTCGCCGGTTCCAGTTATCCAGTCAGGCCTTCCTCGCTTCCCTCATGTTCGGCAGGAACACCGTCAGCAGGCCAAGGAACGGCAGGTAGGAGCAGATCTGGTAGACGAAATCGATGCCTTTCATGTCGGCGATGACGCCGAGCACGGCGGCGGCGATGCCGCCCATGCCGAAGGCGAAGCCGAAGAAGATGCCGGCGATCATGCCGACGCGGCCCGGTACCAGCTCCTGCGCGAAGACGACTATGTTGGAGAAGGCTGACGACAGGATCAGGCCGATCAGCACTGTCAGCACCATCGTCCATTCAAGGTTGGCGTAGGGCAGGGCGATCGTGAAAGGCAGCACGCCGACGATCGAGAACCAGATCATCGCCTTCTGTCCATAGCGGTCGCCGAACGGGCCGCCGAGCAGGATGCCCAGCGCCGAGGCGCCAAGGAACAGGAACAGCATCACCTGGCTCATCTGCACCGAAACGCCGAATTTATGGATGGCGTAGAAGGTGTAGTAGCTGGAGAGCGAGGCGATATAGGCGTTCTTGGTCAGCACCAGCAGCGTCAGCACGGCGAGCGCGCCCATCACCTTCTTGCGCGGGAAGGGCGAGACATGCGCGGCCTGCTTGCGGCTCGCCTGGGCGGCGCGCTGTCGGCTGTACCAGCCGCCGACGCGCCACAAGACGACGATGCCGATCAGCGAGCCGATGGTGAACCAGGAAATGCTGGTCTGGCCGAACGGCACGACGATGAAGGCGGCAAGCAGGGGGCCCATGGACTGACCGAAATTGCCGCCGACCTGGAACAGCGATTGCGCGAGGCCAAAGCGTCCGCCCGAGGCGAAGCGGGCGATGCGCGAGGATTCCGGATGGAAGACTGCGGAGCCGATGCCGATCAGCGAGGCGCCGATCAGCAGCAGCCAGTAGTGGCCGGCGTGAGCAAGCACCACCAGCCCGACCAGTGACGAGGCCATGCCCCAGGGCAGGGAATAGGGCATGGGTCGCTTATCGGTGACCATGCCGATCACCGGCTGCAGCAGCGAGGCCGTCACCTGGAAAGTGAAGGTCAGGAGGCCGATCTGCCAGAAATCGAGGCCGTAATTGCTCTTGAGCAGTGGATAGATCGCCGGCAGCAGCGACTGCATGATATCGTTGATGCCGTGGCAGAAGCTCACCGAAAGGATGACGGCGAAAGCCGTCGCTTGAGCCGAGGTGTTGCTTGCCGTCGCCGGCGCGGCGACGGAGGTGGCGGTCGTATCAGTCAAGGCAATGCTCCGTGGTCTTTTTGGCGGCGAACCGCAGGCCGCCTTATAGGCTCATTGCCAAGCGACTTCTTTCGTGGTTTGGTCCAATAGTTTCGCAAGTGGGCCACATCGATGCCGCATGGCCGGGAAATCTTCAGGGGCAGCGCCGCCGATCTCGGCCGGTTGCATGAAAGCCGCTGGCAGTGGCTGGAGCAGGCGGTCGGCCCCGCGGTGGCGCTGCCGACCGAATATCCGGACGGCTATCATGTGCCGCGGCATCGCCACAGCCGCAGCCAGCTGCTGCATGCGCTGGTCGGCGTCGTTCTGGTGACGACCAAGCATGGCCGCTGGATGGTGCCCCCCGACCACGCCATGTGGATACCGGCCGGCACCGAGCATTCCGTCGAGATGCTGGGCGATGTCTCTATGCGCTCGGTCTATGTCATGCCGGATGCCATTGCCGGCCTGCCGGAAGGCCTGCGGGTCGTCGGCATCACGGAACTTATGCACAGCCTGATCGTGGAATCCGAGAAGCTTCCGCAAGGCGGCGAGCTCGAAGGGCGCGGCGGGCTGATCATGGGGTTGCTGCTGCACGAGATCCCGAACCTGCCGGAGCGGCCGCTCGGCCTGCCTTTCCCGGGGGACGCAAAGCTGGCGGCACTTTGCCGGCGTTTCGTGGCCGCGCCTTCGCCGCACGCCACGATCGACGAATGGGCGGATGCTGCCGGCATGAGCCGGCGCTCCTTCACCCGCACCTTCCATCGCCAGACCGGGCTCTCGCTGTCGACATGGCGCCAGCAGGCTTGCCTGTTCGCGGCGCTGCCCAGGTTGGCCGACGGAGAGCCCATCACCAGGGTGGCGCTCGATCTCGGCTACGACAGCGTGCCGGCCTTCATCACCATGTTCAAGCGCATGCTTGGTGCCTCGCCGCGCGACTACATGCGCGGCGCGCGCGAGGCAGGCGAGGGTGTAAGGCGCTCGAGCGCCCCGGTTCGCGTGGAGAACGCGGCGCCTTAATCGAACAGGCTGGAGACCGACTCTTCCGTCGCGGTGCGCGAGATTGCTTCGCCCAACAGGTCGGCGATCGAGATGACGCGGATGTTGGGCGCGTCGAGCACGCCCTGCGTCGGCTGGATGGAATCGGTGATCACCAGTTCCTGGAGCTTCGAGCCGCTGATGCGGGCGACAGCTCCGCCCGAGAGCACGCCATGGGTGATGTAGGCCGTGACGCTGGTGGCGCCGTTGGCGAGGAGCGCGTCGGCCGCGTTGCAGAGCGTGCCGCCGGAATCGACGATGTCGTCGATCAAGAGGCAGTCCTTGCCGGCGACCGCGCCGATGATGTTCATGACCTCGGATTCGCCGGGACGCTCGCGGCGCTTGTCGACGATGGCCAGTTGCGCGTCGAAGCGTTTCGCAAGCGCGCGCGCCCGCACCACGCCGCCGATGTCGGGCGACACCACGACGACGTTGCCGAGCTGCTTGTACTTCGCCTTCACGTCGCGGGCCATCACCGGCACCGAGAACAGATTGTCGGTCGGGATATCGAAGAAGCCCTGGATTTGGCCGGCGTGCAGGTCGAGCGTCAGCACACGGTCCGCCCCGGCACGGGTGATCATGTTGGCGACGAGCTTGGCCGAGATCGGCGTGCGGCCGGAGGCGCGACGGTCCTGCCTGGCATAGCCGAAATAGGGGATGACCGCCGTGATGCGCCGCGCCGATGAGCGCATGAAGGCGTCCATCATGATGAGCAGTTCCATCAGATGGTCGTTGGTCGGATAAGAGGTCGACTGCAGGATGAAGACATCCTCGCCGCGCACGTTTTCCTGGATCTCGACGAAGATTTCCTGATCGGCGAAGCGCCTGACGCTGGCCTTCCCCAGCGGGATGTTCAGATAGCGAGCGACCGCCTCGGCCAGCACCCTGTTGGAATTGCCCGCGAAAAGCTTCATGCACCGTTCCTGGCGAAGGAGAGAGAGGCCGGAGAGACTCTCATGAGCCTTTTAAGCGGGCTTTTAGCGGCCCGTGCCGGTATTGCAAGCCTCCGTGATCGGGAATCCTTCAGCCGGGCGCAACAAAACGTCAACGGCATCGCAAGCCGGCAACAGTTCCGGACGGAAAGACCGCCACGCACATTCCTCGGAATCGCCCTAGCCCGCGCCGCCGCTGCCGAGCCAGGCGGCGAACTGGTCGATCGTCTGGTCCGCGATTGCCTGCATGGTCGCCGGCGCGACTGCCGGCCACCCTTCGCCGCTGCCGGTGGACGGTGATTTCTGCTGGCCGTTGATGCGGTGGAGGCGATTGCCCGAGGGGTCGTAGATATCCCAGACATAGATGACGGTGGTGTCCTTGCCCTCCGTCATCGTTGAAAAATAGCCCTTCAACACATGTGTCGCCGTCTGGTCGGTGCTGCCGACAAGCGTCAGGCCGCGCTGCTTGGCGCGCGTCTGCAATTCGGCGGTCAAGGGTGCCGCGGCTTCCACTGAGGCGCCGACGATCGGCGCCACCTGCAGCCGGGTCCTGGCAAGCGCGGCGATCTGGGCCGGCGTCGCGGGTGCCGAAGCTGCCGGCGCTGCCGGCGCCGCAATGGGAGCCGGCGAAGTCGTCGTCTGGGATGTGGCGGCCGACGTGGCCTGAGTAGCCGGCAAAGCCTGGGCCGAGCTCGCGGGCGGCTTGACGGCGGAAGGATCGAGGACATCCTTGGCGTTTGTGCAGGCAGCGAGCAACAGCGCCGCAAGCAATGACACGGTCGTCACCCGCGATCGTCTCATTTGCCCGAAACTCCCTAGTGGCGAACGCCCCCGCGTGAACCTGCCATTATGGATTCACTGCACGATCAAGTCGAGATCATGGCGCGATAGCGGCTTCGGCGCCGACTCCGTCGTGAGGTAGGTGCGCCCGAGCGTCATAGCGGTCTCCGTTTCGGAGTCCATGATGATCATATGGGCGAACAGCGTCATGTTCGGCGCGATCGGCTCGGGATTGCCCTGATAGAACATCGGCATGTCCATCCAGGACGGCGTGAAACGGGCGCCGAGCGAATAGCCACAGGCATTCAGCCGGTGCTTGGTCAGATTGTGCGCCTCGAGCGTGCGGGCATGGGCGTCGAAGACGTCGCCGAAAGTATTGCCGGGCGTCATCGCCTTCTCAACCGCAAGCAATGCGGCGCGGGCAGCGTCGAACAGTTCCTGATGGCGCTTGGAGACTTTGCCCGTCAAAACGGTGCGCATCATGGCGGCGTGATAGTGGTGGAAGACGCCTGCCCATTCGAGCGTCAGCTGGTCGTTCTTGGTGAGCTTGCGGCGTCCGGCCTTGTAACGGCAGAGCAGGGCATCGGCGCCCGAGCCGATGATGAATTCGTTTGCCGGATAGTCGCCGCCTCCGGCAAAGACGGCGCCTTGCATGGCGGCGAGGATCAATCCCTCGTCGCCGCCCTGCTTGATCAGCGGCAAGGCCGCATCGAGCGCGTCGTCGGCAAGGCTTGCCGCCTTCTCCGCCTTGACGATCTCGGCCGGGCTCTTGAACAGGCGCAGTCGGCCGACGATGCCCGAAGCATCGGCGATCTGGCCGAAAGTCTGCAATTGCTCGTCGACGCGGCGGCCGTTGTAGGCAGTGAGCCCATGGGTGTCGTATTCGACGCCGATGCGGGCGCCGAGCAGATCGAGGTCGTTGAGCAGGTTGCGCAGGTCGACCGCCGGGTTGGCGCCGTTGCGATCGGTCCACAGCACGATGTTGTCGATGGTCGAAGTGTGGCGCGCCTGCCTGAGATCGGCCGAGCGGGTCAGCAGCACCATCGAGCCGTCGGCCTTCACCACCAGGCATTGGAAGAAGCAGAAGCCGAAGGTGTCGTAGCCGGTCAGCCAGTACATGCTTTCCTGCGCGAACAGGAGCACGGCGTCGAGCTTCTTTTCGGCCATCTCGATGAGCAGCCTGTCACGCCGCGCGTCGAATTCCGAACGTTCGAAATGCAGCGCCATTATTCTTTCTCCAACACGATTGCTGAAACCTGGCGCCCGTAATCCGCTTCCTTGCGGTGGGTTGTGCGCCGATAGGAATAGAAAAGGTCTTCTTCCGCGTAAGTGCAGCGGCCAAGGCCTTCGGCGGTCACGCCGGCCTTGCTGAGCCGGTCGACCGTATATTGGTTGAGGTCGAACATGGAATGCCCAGGGTTCACCGATGGCTTGAAGTAGCGTTCGTTGCCGGCCTCGGCCTCGATAAAGCGGGCGACGAATTCCGGCCCGACCTCGTAATTGGCCGGGCCGATCGACGGGCCGAGCACGGCGACGATGCGGTCGCGGCGGGCGCCGAGGCCTTCCATCGCGGCGATTGTGTTTTCGAGCACGCCGGTGAACGCGCCTTTCCAGCCAGCATGCGCGGCGCCGACGATGCGTGCTTCGGTGTCGGCGAATAAAACCGGTCCGCAGTCGGCGGTCGAGGCGCCGACGGCGATGCCCGGACGGTCGGTGACAATGGCGTCGGCCTTAGGCCGCGGGCCAGCGAACGGCTCCCTGGCGACGATGACATCCGGGGAATGAATCTGGTGAGCGGTGAGCAGATGAGTTGCCGGTACGCCCATCCAGTCGGCGACACGGCGCCGGTTTTCGGCCACCAGCGCCTGATCGTCATCGGAGCCGGCGCCGGTGTTGAGCCCCTGGTAGATGCCGCTGGAGACGCCGCCGATGCGGGTGAAATAGCCGTGGCGGATGCCTGGCATCTTCTCAAGGAGCGGTGAGCGTACTGGATCGGGCTTGGTCTGATTCAGCATGGTAGGGTTTGTCGACCGCGCAGGACGGTTTCGTCAAGGCGAAGTTGGGAGAAGGAACCGGACCAGCCTGCGATCGTGTCGAACGACATCAGGTCTTTTTCGAAACGGACCGGATCTTCAGGACCTTGAAAAGTTCGCCCATGGCATCAGGGCCGGCAAGACGTTCGACGGCATCGGAAATGGCTTGCCGTGTCGGGCCGTCGGCATTGGCGCCCAGGGAGCCGGCACGTTCGAGCAGGCCCAGGCCGAGCAGGAATTCGCCCTGGGTGGTCAGCTCCGTTTCGAGGCCATGCGCTTTGACGGCTGATGCGAGCGCGGCGAAATCGACATGGGCGGTGAGATCCGCTTCGCCGGGATTGGCCAGCACATTCTCGTGTTCGTGCTTGCGCAAGGCCTGCAACGTGTCGCCGATACCCGGCCGCAGATGGCCGTAGTCGATGAACAGACCCGCCCCGCCTCGGGCAGCGATGGGACCGGCGATCGCCGACATCAAGGCGGTGCGCGCCGGCGCCACCTCTGCGATCGCGCCTTGCGGCGCGTCGGTCGCGTCATCGGGCAGCAGTGCGGCTTCGACGGAGCCGGCACCGGCGAAGAACTGGAGGTTGTCGTCGTCGTCGAGCCCGACCATGCGTTCGCGCCAGTCCGCGCCGGCATGCACGAACTGCCGGATGGGCACTGCGTCGAACAGCTCATTGCCGACGATGAACAGCGGTCGGTTCGGCAGGGTGTCGATGGTCTGGTGCCAGTCCAGTCTTGCGCTCTGACTGCTGAGCGTTTGCTTTTGAATTTCGGCCAGGCGAGGGCTGGTTTCGATCATCGCAAAAGACGCGCCAGCCGTCAGCGTGGGGTCGAGCCGCGACCATGTGCGCAGCATGTCCTTCATCAGCGTGCCGCGGCCGGGGCCGATCTCGGCAAAGGTCGAAGGCTGAGGCCGGCCGGAGTCGTTCCAGGCCTGGTAAAGCCAGACCGCAACGAGCTCGCCGAACATCTGGCTGATCTCCGGCGCGGTTATGAAATCGCCGGCCGCGCCAAAGGGTTCTCTGGTGGTGTAGTAGCCGTGCTCGGGATCGAACAGGCAAAGCGCCATGTATTCGCTGACCGGGATCGGCCCAACCGCGCCGATCAGGCCGGCGATGCGGTCCTTCAGCCCGGTCATGCCGCCTGGGGCTGTTGTGCCAGCGGCTTCGCGGTGGCCATGGCCCAGATGCCGGCCAGCACCATCGGTGAGGACAGGATCATGCCCATGGTCAGCCAGTTGGTGCCAAGCAGATAGCCGAGTTGCTGGTCGGGCTCGCGGAAGAACTCGACGAAGATGCGCGACAGCCCGTAGCCGCAGATAAAGGCGCCACCGACGAAGCGCGGCGTCTTCAGCTTGAGACGTGAGTGAGTGAGGAAACGCAGCACCAGGAACAGCACCAGCCCTTCAAGCAATGCTTCATAGAGCTGGCTGGGATGGCGGGTGAACGGTCCGCCGTTGGGAAACTCGATTGCCCAAGGCACGTTCGAGGGCCTGCCCCAAAGTTCCGAATTGATGAAGTTGGCGACGCGCACGAGGCCCAGCCCGACCGGCACGCCGGCCGCGACGACGTCGAACAGCGTCCAGGTGCGAATCTTGCGGTTGAACGAAAACAGCGTCATGGCCAGGATCACGCCAAGCAGTCCGCCATGGAACGACATGCCGCCCTGCCAGACGGCGAAGATGTCGAGCGGATGCGCGATATAGCGCGGCAGATCGTAGAAGAGCACATAGCCGGTCCGCCCGCCGAGCACCACGCCGATGGCCGCCCAGACGATGAAATCGTCGAGGTCCTCCGGCTTCATCGGCAGGTTGCCGTCCGGCCAGAGGCGAGGTGTGGTGACGAGGCGCTTGGCGTACCACCAGGCAAAGAGGATGCCGACGATGTAGCCGACGCCATACCAGTGCACGGCCAGCGGGCCGATCTGGACGATGACCGGATTGATGTTGGGGAAGGGCAGGGAGGCCAGCGGCAGCAGGAAATATTCGCTCAAACTGGGGTCTCCCGGTTGCGGTCGTCTGTCGGGCGCGGACCATGCGGCAGGGTTTTGGCGGGGTCAAGGCAGAGCCGGGTGCGGTTTTCGGCCGCTTCGGGCAGGCCAGTGCCAGTGAGCCCGGGTATGTCGAGAAGCCGCAGAAGATCGCGACACGCTTGCAATCCTCGTCGCGCGCCACTACGTCAAAATTGAGCAAGCGAGGATCTGCCATGTCGACCGGACCGAACCGCATTCTCGATGAATTCGCCAAGCTGATGACCGACGCCGCCGGCGCCGCGCAAGGTGTCCGGCGCGAAGTGGAGACTGCCTTCCGCGGCCAGGCGGAGCGCATGCTCAACTCGATGGACGTGGTGCAGCGCGAGGAATTCGAAGCGGTCCGCGAGATGGCCGTGAAGGCGCGGGAAGACAACGTCCAGCTCGCGGCGCGCGTCGAGGCCCTCGAGGCGAAGCTTGCCGAATTGACCGGACCGGCCGCACCTGAGGCTGCTGCGAAGCCCCGCACGAAAAAATAATCATTAAACTTTTCCACAAAGCGCGACCCGAAAAATCGCTTTGCCGTGAATCCCTTACCAGCGTTGCATGAATCTTCGTGACAGCGCCTTTCCACATGCGAATGACGCAGTGCGAAAAATTGGGCTGTTCACGCGACTCCCGATCAATAGACTGAATTTGTTGCATGATTCGAAGCAGGATCATGCGCCGGGCGGTGGGGTCCGGTTGGGGTCTTTGCGTTTGGAAAGTCCTGGCCGTCCGAGTTCTAGACAAGATTGTTCGTTGTGCGTGCCCTCTCTCGCGGAGCGTGTGGCGGCGCTCTCAGAACGACAGGAAGCATTCATGGAACTCCTCGAACTCGAATTATCCCGCGAAATCCACCCGGTGGATGTCATCGAACAGGTGGCCCACAACAATGACTGGTCCTTCGAACGCGCCGGCGACGACGAGATTTCGATTTCGGTGACCGGCAGCTGGACCGACTACCATGTCTCCTTCTCCTGGATGGAGGATTTCGAGGCATTGCATCTGGCCTGCGCCTTCGACATCAAGGTGCCCGAGACGCGTGCGCTCGAAGTGATGCGGCTGTTGTCCCTGATCAACGAACAGCTGCTGTTCGGTCATTTCGACCTGTGGGAGCAGGAGGGCGCGATCATGTTTAGGCAGTCGCTGCTGCTCGCTGGTGGGGTCGAGCCGTCGAGCCAGCAGGTCGAGGTGCTGCTGTCGTCCGCGCTCGAAGCCTGCGAATGCTACTTCCAGGCCTTCCAGTTCGTCGTCTGGTCGGGCACGTCAGCCAAGGATGCGCTCTCGAGCGTGCTCTTCGAGACGCACGGAAACGCCTGAACGCCACTGGTATCGCCAATGAGTTCCAGCAAAGAGCGAAAGCCCGAGATCAGCTTTGCCGATTTCGATCGTGTCGACATCCGTGCCGGCACGATCGTCGAGGCCGAGCCGTTTCCGGAAGCGCGCAAGCCGGCGTTCAAGCTCAAGATCGATTTCGGCCCGGTCATCGGCGTGAAGAAGTCATCGGCGCAGATCACCAAATATTATGCGCCGGAGACGTTGGTCGGCCGGCAGGTCTTCGCGGTGGTCAATTTCCCGCCGCGTCAGATCGGCCCGTTCATGTCGGAAGTGCTGACGCTCGGATTCCCGGATCAGGAGGGCGACGTCGTGCTCGGCGCCATCGAGCGCAAGGTTCCGGACGGCGGCCGCCTGTTCTGATCCGCGAAGACGCTGCGAAGCGGCCCGGTTTTCACAGCTGCTCGGAATAGGACTTGATCGCCATCCTATAGATTTGGCAGGCCTCGGCGATCCTGGCGACCTCACAATATTCATCGGTCTTATGGGCCATCGAAGGCTCTCCCGGTCCGCAGATCACCGTATCGATATTTCCCAGCGCCGGTGTGAGGATGGACGCGTCGGTAAAGTAGTTCGCGGTCTTGATGTCTGCGGCAAAACCCGTGGCGGCAAAATGCGAGTGCTGAAAGCGACGCATTTCCGGCCTGACCGGATCCGTCCACACTGCCGCGAGATCGACGAGCGGAGCGAGTTCGCAGTCGACTCCAAGCGTGAACGCAAGCTGGTCGAGCACCTTGTCGTGCCTCATGCCAGGCAGAGTGCGCACATCGATGGTCAGCTCGGCATAATCGGGAACCGAGTTGATGTTGGCGCCACCGCCGACGGTGCCGACATTGAGCGTGGCCTGGCCCATCACCGGATGGCGGGTTTCGTTGAACTCGAAGGCCTTCAGTTTCAAGGCCGCATCCGCAATCCTGTAGATTGCGTTGTCGCCGAGATGCGGCATGGCGCCATGCGCGGCGCGGCCGTGGCAGCATGCTTTCATCCAGAGCGCGCCCTTGTGCCCGGCAAGCATCTCGTTGGCCGTTGGTTCGGCGACCACCAGCAGGCCGGTCTCGCCGAGCATCCGATCCGCCACCAGCGCCGATGCGCCTTCGCATCCAGTTTCCTCGCCACCGGTGATCACGATGGTAACGCCGCTGGTCTCCCGCAAGAACTCGATTTCGGCGATGGCGGCCGCGACGATCGCAGCAACGCCGGCCTTCATGTCGGAAGAGCCGCGCCCGTAGAGCCTGCCCTCGACGATCTCGGCGCCGAGCGGATCATATGACCAGTCCGCGTGGCCGAACGGCACCGTGTCGACATGGCCGGTGAACATGATCGGCTTCACGCTGCCGGAGCGGGGCTTTATCCGAGCAACCAGATTTGCCCTCTTCGGGCCGAATTCCTGAATGGCGGTGTCGAAGCCGTGGCCGGCGAGCAGGTCAGCCACCAGGACGATGCAGTCGAGCTCGTGACCTGGAGGGTTGCGCGTGTCCAGGCGAACCAGTTGTTGCGTCAACGCGACAGGGTCGATTTGCATCGCGCCCATCAATACCAGCCGCGCTTGTGGTTGCTGCCGAGCATTTCGGCATAGGCGTCGGTGCGGCGGTCGCGCAGCGCCTGGTTGAAGGCGTTCCAGTTGCGCTTGCGGCGGGCGTCGGCAAGGTTGGCCTTGGCGATCAGGATCTCCTCACCGTCGGGGCTCGCCGGCCCAGCGATCGGCCAGCCGGTGTGGCTTACGATCAGGCTCTGGCCGATGAAGGGCTGGCCGCGCTCTGTACCGACGCGGTCCGCCGCGGCGACAAACACCGAATTGGAGTGCGCCGCCGCCATGACGATGATGTTGGCCATGGCCTCCCGCTTCGGATCCTGACCAGGAATCGGGACCCAATTGGTCGGAACACAAAGGATTTCGGCGCCCTGCAATGCCGCGAGCCTGAAACTTTCCGGGAACCAGCAATCGTAGCAGATATGGCAGCCGATGCGGCCGAGAGGCGTGTCGAAGACCGGGAAGCCCAGATCGCCCGGCGAGAAGTACAGCGCCTCGTCGGCCCAGAGATGCATTTTGCGGTAGCGGCCGATCAATCCGTCCGGGCCGATGATCGCCGCTGTGTTGAACAAATCGTTGCCCGCACGCTCGGTGATGCCGGCGACGATATGGACACCGAGCCTGGCGGCAGCCTCCATCCAGGCCCTGGTCGTCGGGCCGTCCGGTATCTCCTCGGCCAGGGCACGGGCTTCCGCACGGGTTTGAAAGACGTAGCCGGTGTTGCAGAGTTCCGGCAGTACGATCAGTTCCGCGCCTTGCCGCGCCGCGCTTTCGATCAGCGCCACCGACTTTGCGACATTCGCTGCGGTCTCGCCGAAGCGCGGCTCCATCTGAATGCAGGCGACTGTGACTTCCGCTTCCCGAACGTGGCTCGTCATCCGCATTTTCCTTCCCTCGCGACGCCAGGACGGCGAGACTTGCCGCCTGGCTTTCTTTCCGAAGTCGAACTTTAAGCCGGTCAACCGGCCTTCGTCAGCCAGCCGAGCACGTTGCGCCAGAGCGTTGCATAGCCCGGCCATTCATAGAAGGATGCCGGCAGCCAGTGCGGGCTGAGATCCGATGTCCAGGCGAAGGTGCGGCCCTTGCCGTAGCTGCCCGTGACCAGCAGCGGATGTCCGCCCATTTCCTGCGGCAGACTGGCGAGCAATTCGACGCCCTCGGCCTGTCTGACCTTCACCTCGTTGGCGCCAAGCAGGATTGGCCACTGGCCGTCGAGCCCGGCGAGGATCGGATGGCCGGACTTCGTTTCGACGACGGCGCTGAAGCCCTCGGGAATCTCAAGCCGGTCGTCGTGCGGCAGGCAGGTGACCGGTAGCACGTCCTCAACCGGCGTGCGATGCCAGCGGGCGCGTCCGTCAATGCCCTGGAAGGAGAAGTAGCCGCCGATCATGCCGAGACCACCGCCGGCCTCCGTCCACTGCTTCAGAAGCTTCAGCCGGTTCGCCACGGGCTTGCCGTGAAGCCAGACATCGGGATGCAGCAACAGGGAGTTCGCGCCGATGTCGGACAGCAGGATGGCGTCGTAGGCATTCAGCCCGTCGAGGTCGAACGGAAGCTTTTCCACCGCCTCATGGGCGGGCATATGGGTGAGCTCGAATTCGCTGCCCTCGAGCGCCTT
The DNA here is from genome assembly GCF_024509055.1 of Mesorhizobium sp. Lineage (GTDB taxonomy): Bacteria > Pseudomonadota > Alphaproteobacteria > Rhizobiales > Rhizobiaceae > Mesorhizobium. The sequence continues at coordinate 15,200 of NZ_JANINM010000024.1, forward strand.
GGTCAGGGGCGCTGCCCCTGAATGAAAGGTGACACTGCCGAATTGGTCGAAGCCCTTGAAGTGGGTCGCCGCGCTCAGCCAGGTCTCTCCGACCAGCAGCACCTTCTTTCTTTCATTCGACACGACCGGAATCTCCTTCATGGCAATACGCTAGGCTGTTCGCGAATAGGCTCGCAACATACTTTCTGAACCGTTTCAGATAAACAAACTGCCGCCTGTTGTCTTGTTTTGCAATAGGGGTGTGACGAAATTTTTCCCCATTGACAGAAATGTCTGAACCGGTTCAGGATCAATGCGCCGAGTTTCAAAAACCAAAAATCTCGATAAGAGGAGAACACAGACATGACATTCACAAGGCGCAGTTTCACGGCCGCCGCGCTGGTCGCGGCCATCAGCACGTTGGGGATCGCGATCGCCCCCGCGAATGCCAAGGATCTGACCAAGCTCACCTTCATCCAGGAGTGGCCGACGCCGGACGGTTTCTGGGTGCCGTGGATCCTCGGGAACAAGAAGGGCTTCTATGCGGAGGAGGGGATCGACCTCGAGATTGTCGTTCCGCCGACGGTCGCCGACACCATGAAGTTCCTTGGTACCGGCAGGGCCCAGGTCGCCTTCACCACCGTGATGGACGTGATCTTCGCAAAGGAGCAGGAGGCGCCGGTCACCGCTATCGCCCGCTACGGACGCGGCAACAACTGGGGCATATTAAGCGCTCAAGGCTCGCCGCTGAAGGTTCCAGAGCTGAAGGGCAAGACGATCGGCATCTACAACGACGCCTGGACGAAGGCGCAGCTCACCATGATGCTCGCCGATGCCGGCCTCAAGCTCGACGACGTCAACACCGTCGCCGCCAGCGACGACACGGTCCCGCTGCTGCTGCAGAAGAAGGTCGACGCCATCACCGGCATCACCAATGCCGAGGGCACGGAAATGTTCACCACGGGCGACGAGAAGGCGGAATTCATCGCGGCCACGGACCACGGAGTGCCGAATACGCCGATCTTCATGATCGCCGGCAATGACGACTGGCTGAAGGCCAACCCCGACGTGGCCAAGGCCTTCCTGCGCGCCACGAAGAAGAGCATAGAATATGCCGCCGCGCATCCGGACGAAGGCATTGCCGCCTTCACGGAACTCTATTCCAAGGCCTATGACGAGAAGTTCATCACCCAGCAGTGGAAGGACACCGTTCCGCTGTTCGGTGAGATGGGGCCGGACCTGATGGTCATGAACGATGCCGACTGGGTCTCGCTGCTCACCGCCCTGAAGAAGTTCCAGGTCGTCGCCGCCCCGCTGGCGTCGTCCGCCTACTACACGAACCAGTACCTTCAGTAGGAGTCACCTATGGCCGCCGCCGCAATTCACCGCGTCGTACCCGCATGGACCTATCGTCCCGGGCCCGACGTTTCGGACTCTCCTCCACCCGGACTTGTGAGGGCGCAGGCCCTCGCAAAGGGCGCGGCGGCGGCCGGCCTGGCTTCGGTGAAGCCGAGCATAACCGAGAAGGACGTCGAACTGGCGGTCAGCGCCTACCTCATCGACAACGACGTCGAACATGTCTGGACGATCACCAACATAGGCCTCGGCGAGAACACCAGGGTCTGTTTCCCGACCAACCCTCCAACGGATCTGGCCGCCGCCGAGCGCGACGTGCTGATGGTCGACGTGCATCCCATCACCGCAGACGGTTCGTGGGGCGATTGTACCCGTTGCAAGGTCGTAGGCGACTATCCCGAGGCGGAACAGGCGCTGCGCGACCTCGAGAAACTCCACTACGAGATCCTGCCCAAATGCCGCCCAGGCATGCCGGCCAACGAACTGTTCGGTATGACCCATGATCGCTTGGTGGCGGAAGGCTTCGTGCTGCTCGACCTGCTCGCCAATATCGGCCACTCTCTGACCGCGGGCGCGGCCTATCTCCACCAGTTCATTGACGCGGGAAATTCCACGCCGATGTGGGGCGCATGGGCGATCGAGCCGTTTGCCGCCCGCGGCGACATCGCGGTCAAGGTCGAGGACCTAGTCTGGTTCGGCCGCGAACGCTGCATTGTGCTCTAGGATCGAGACCTGATGTCGGCCAAGCTTTCGCTCCAGAATATTTCCCAGCGCTTCGGCGAGACCCAGGCGCTGGCCTCGACCAATCTCGATATCCAGCCGGGTGAATTCGTCTCCGTCGTCGGCCCCTCGGGCTGTGGCAAGAGCACGATGTTCAACATCATCGCTGGCGTCCTCAATCCGACCGAAGGCAAGGTGAAGATCGACGGCAAGGATGTTTCCGGCCGCGCCGGCCATGTCGGCTACATGCTGCAGAAGGACCTGCTTCTGCCTTGGCGCACCGTCATCGACAACATCGTGCTGGGCGCCATCCTCAAGGGCGGCGCCAGCATGGCCCAGCGCGCCGAAGGGGTGGCGCTGGCACGGCGCTACGGTCTCGGCGATTTCATCAACCATTATCCGTCGGCGCTGTCCGGCGGCATGCGCCAGCGCGTGGCCTTGATGCGAACTTTGGCCATGCATCACGACGTGATGCTGCTCGACGAGCCGTTCGGCGCGCTGGACTCGCAGACGCGGCTGTCCATGCAGCAATGGCTGCTCAGCGTCTGGGCGCAGGAAAAGCGCACCATCGTCTTCGTTACCCACGACATAGACGAGGCGGTGCTGCTGGCCGACCGTGTCGTGGTGATGACACCACGGCCGGGCCGCATCAGGGAAATCCTTCCGGTGCCGATCGAACGCCCGCGACCGATGTCTTGTCTGACCAGCCCGGAGTTCAGCAGGCTCAAGGCGCACATACTCGACCTGATCTACTCGGATGGCACCACCGCCAATCCATTCGAAACGGAGGCCGCCCATGGCTAACGGGATTTCGCGAAACACCGTCTTGCAGGTGGCCTATCCTGTGATCGCGCTGGTGCTCGTCGTGGCGCTTTGGGCCTTCCTGGTCTCGGCCTTCCAGATCCCGCGCTACGTGATGCCTTCGCCCATGCAGGTTCTGGCGCACATCCAGTCCGACTGGCAGGCGCTGCTCAACGGCTTCGGCATCACCTTCTTCGAATTCCTTCTTGGCTTCATCGTCGGCGCCGGTTCCGGTTTCGTCTTCGCGGTGATGATGGACGCCTCGAGCTCGGTGCGCGGCGTGCTCTATCCCGTGCTGATCGCCAGCCAGGCCATCCCAGTCGTCGCCATCTCGGCGGCGCTGACCATCTGGCTTGGCTTCGGCCTTGCGCCCAAGCTGGTCATCGTGGCTCTGGTTGTCTTCTTCCCGGTGGTGGTCAACGTGCTCGACGGCCTCGCTTCCGTTGATCGCGACGTGCTCAATCTGGTGCGCTCGATGGGCGCCTCGAAGATGAACACCTTCAGGCACGTCAAACTGCCGGCGACCTATTCGCCGCTGTTTTCGGCACTCAAGCTTTCGGCGACGTTCAGCGTCACCGGCGCGGTGATCGCCGAATGGACCGCGTCGACCAGCGGCGGGCTCGGCGCCTACCTGCTGCAGGCGAATTCGCGGCTGAACACCGCCGGAACTTTTTCAGCGATTGCCTTCCTTGCGGTGCTGGGCGTCGTCAGCTTTCTACTTGTCGTGCTGGCGGAGTATCTGTTAACCCCTTGGAAGTCGTCTTCGAAAGCGCGTGCCTGGTCGCGAACCTACTGGCGAGATCCGTCACCGTTACCCAAAGCCAGAGCAATTCCAGGAAAAGTGTGAAGCGGTTTTCCGTTAGGAATTGCGTCAAACAGAGAGAGGGAGCGTCATCGTTTCTGTGAAACGATCACGCTCCAGAACCAGGACGCCCCGCGGACATGACCCTCGGCACGAAAGCCCCTCGCAACGGCCGCCCGACGATCCGGGACGTTGCGCGGGAGGCTGGCGTTTCGATCGGCACGGTCAGCGCCGTTATAAACGACCGAGGGCAGGTCGCCGAGGACACCAGGCGCCATGTGCTGCGGCTGATCGCGGAGCTCGGCTTCGAGCCTAACAACGCGGCCCGCAGCCTCAAGCACGGACGCATCTCCTCGATAGGCTTCGTCGTTCCCGATCTGCAGAACCCGTTCTTCGCCGACGTAGCTGAGGGCGTGCAGCGCGGCATTGGCAACAACGACATCCTGCTCGTGCTGTGCGCCACCTGGTCGAAGACCGAACGCGAGGAGTATTTCGCCCGCATCCTGCGCACCCAGCGCCTGGGCGGCGTCATCTATCTGAGCGGTTCCGGCCTGCCCAGCCCCTCGCTTCTCGAACTCGCCAGGGCAGGGCTGGTCGTCTTCGTCGACGAGGTGCTGCCAGGGATGGACGTGCCGTTCGTCAGCTCCAACAACCTTGCCGGCGCTCGTGCGATCGCCCGCCATGTGCTCGACTGCGGCCATCGCCACCTTGCCATCGTCGGCGGGCCGTCGCGGCTATGGACCAGCGAACAGCGCCTGGCGGGTTTTCGGGAGTCGATCGCCGCCGCGGGACTGGATCCCGACGTCGTCCCCTATGTCGCCGGCGACTACAGCGAGCGTTCCGGCTACCTCGCCGCGGGCCAGCTCCTTTCGGGACCCAAGGAGAACTGGCCGACGGCGATCTTGAGCGCCAACGACCTCATGGCCATGGGCGTGATGCGCTATTGCCGCGAGAGCGACATCGCCATTCCCGGTCGGCTCAGCATCACCGGCTTTGACGATATCTCAGCGGCCGAATTCCTGCTGCCGTCGCTGTCCAGCGTTGCCCAACCTGGAATGGAGATGGGACGCGCAGCGGCCGAACTGCTGCTTTTCCGGACCGGCGTCCGCGAGGAGCCGCCATCCACCACCTATTTCCAGACTTCGGTGCGGATACGCGACTCGGTGGCGAGGATAGCTCCCCGGGCATAGCTCGCGCCGGGTAGAGCCTTTCAGGCCGCCAGCTTGCGCGGCGTTCCCAGCGCTTCCCCGACCGTGTCGAGGAACATTTCAGCGCAGGCTTTCCAGCTGTAGCGCATGGCGCGCTGGCGGGCTTCGGCGCGGTCGACTTCAAGCGCCTTCAGCGCGGCCTCGCGCAAATCTTGCGACACCGCCCCGCCGACGCCGTCGCCGACGATGTCGATCGGCCCGGTCACGGGATAGGCGGCGACCGGCGTCCCGCTTGCCAGCGACTCGATGATGACGTTGCCGAAAGTGTCGGTGCGGCTTGGAAAGACGAAGACATCTGCCGATGCATAGATCTCCGCCAGCTCGTCGTTGGGTCGGTGGCCGAGGAAGTGGACGTTCGGATAGCGCGTCTTGAGTTTTGCCAGCTCCGGTCCCTCACCGACCAGAACCTTGCTGCCCGGCAGATCGAGGTCCAGAAACGCGGTCAGGTTCTTTTCGATCGCGACGCGACCGACGCAGAGGAAGACGGGACGGGGAAAGCTCGTATCCTTGCGCTTGTCCGGCCGGAAATGATCGGTGTCGACGCCGCGCGTCCACGGCCGCAGCTTGTTGAAGCCGCGCGAGGCGAGATCGTCCGCCAGCGACTGCGTGGCGACCAGCGTGCCTTGCCCGGAATTGTGGAAGTCGCGCAGCCAATTGTAGGCCCAGCTCTCCGGCACCGGCACGCGGGCGCTGAGATATTCGGGAAAGCGCGTGTGATAGCTGGTGGTGAAGGGGCGGCCCACTTTGCGGCAGTAGCGGCGCGCCATGATGCCCAGCGGCCCTTCGGTAACGATGTGGATGTGGTCGGCCTTGCGCGCATCTATCAGCCGCGCGACATGACCCGGCGTCGTCAGCGCCAGGCGGATGTCGGGATAGGTCGGCAGGGGCAAGGTGCGGAAGAGGTTCGGGGTGAGGAAGTCGACGTCGACGTCGAAGGATTTCAGCGCTTCGGTCAGCCGTTCCAGCGTGTGGACGACGCCGTTGACCTGCGGCCGCCATGCGTCGGTGACCATCAGGATGCGCATGCCGATCCTTTGGAAAGGTTCTTGAACGCGTTGGCACGATGGCGGAACGGCGACCAGCCCGCGGCTCTCGCATCGGTCCAGCGAACCCTTGCGGGCACTGGATCGAAGCGGGGCGGCAGGGCCGAATCTATAAGGGTCGCGCGCTTCATGCGCGCTCTTGATCATGGTTTCATGACGGGCGCATGAAGGCCGGCCTGTCGCGATTTACGCAGGGACCTTGATGACCGCGCGCAGGCCGCCTCGCGGGCTGTCCTCGAGATTGATATCGCCGCCATGGCTGCGCGCGATGTCGCGGGCGATCGACAGGCCGAGGCCGGTGCCGCTGGAATCCAGGTTGCGCGCTTCGTCGAGGCGCAGGAACGGCTTGAAGACCTCTTCCCGCTTGTCGGGCGCGATGCCGGGTCCGTCATCGTCGATGATGACGGTGAGCGAGCCGCGGCCGTGATTGGCGCTGACCTCGACGGTCTTGGCGTAACGAAAGGCGTTGCCGATGACGTTGGACAACAGCCGGGCAAAGGCGTTGGGGCGCACATGCACCGTCGGATCGCCGGTCAGCGTGGTCGACAGCCTGCATTTGCGCAATTGCGCTTCCTCGCCGAGCTTCTGGAAATAGGCATCGAGATCGAAGCGGCCGGTGTCCTCCGCCGCCTCGCCACGGGCAAAAGCCAGATAGCCTTCCAGCATCGACTGCATGTCGTCGATGTCCTGGTTGAGCGCGGCCTTGGTTTCGGCCTTGCCGCCTGCCAGCGCCAGCTGCAGCTTGAAGCGGGTGAGGATGGTCCTGAGGTCGTGGCTGACACCGGTCAGCATGGCGGTGCGCTGCTCGATCTGGCGCTCGATGCGCTCGCGCATCTGGATGAAGGCGAACCCGGCGCGACGCACTTCCTCCGCGCCACGCGGGCGGAAATCGCGCGGCATAGGGCGGCCCTTGCCGAAGCTTTCGGCGGCCTCGGCGAGCGTCAGGATCGGCCTTATCTGGTTGCGCAGGAAGGGGATGGCGATCATCAAGAGCACGAGCGAGGTGCCGACCATCCAGATCAAAAAGATATGCGTGTTCGAGGCATAGGCCTGGCTGCGGCGGACGAAGACGCGCAGCACCTTGCCTTCCAGCTGGACACGGACCTCGACTATGTTGGAGTTGCCGACCGTGTCGATCCAGAACGGGCGGTTGATCTGCCGGGTGATCTCCGACGACAGCGCCTCGTCGAGGATCGAGAAGAATGGCTTAGGCCCGGGTGGCGGCAGCGGATCGGGCGGCAGCAGATCGACCTTCAGCTGCATGCGGTCCTGGGCGATACGGATGATGTTGGCGTAGTCGGCGTCGTGCGGATAGGTCTCCATCATGTCGATGATGGCGGCGATGTCGCGCACGGTCGCCTGCGACAGGCGCTGGGTGACGGTCTGCCAGTGGCGTTCCATGAAGACGAAGGCGACGACCGACTGCAGCAGGATCATCGGCGCGATGACGATGATCAGCGAGCGGGCGTAGAGCCGCTTCGGCATGTAAAGCGCGACCAGGCGCCAGAACCTGTTCCAGGCGCGCGGCATCGCCCTCAGCGTCCGCATCGCGAGATCGCCGAGGCCGCCTCCTTTCGGCTGTTCCAGTTGCGTGGTCGCCATTCGCCTTCCGTCGTCGATGGCCGTTCAGCAAAGGCCCATCGGGGACATTTTATTCCACGCTGAGCCGATACCCAATACCTCGCACCGTCTGTAGCCACACTGGATTGGACGGATCGCGCTCGATCTTGCGGCGCAGCCGGTTGATCTGCACATCGATGGTGCGCTCGCCGACATCCGATTCATCGCCGACGAGCTCGTGGCGGGGGATCGTCTCGCCCGCCCGCGCGGCGAAGATCGCCAGGATCTCCTGCTCGCGGTCGGTCAGTTTCAGCGCCTCGCCGCCGCGTTTCAATTCGCGCTTGGCGATCTGGAAAGTGTAGGGTCCGAACACCAACTGCTCGACCTTGGGCGTCACCGCCGGGCCGCCGCGGCGCAAGATGTTGTTGATGCGCAGGATGAGCTCGCGCGGGTCGAAGGGCTTCGGCAGATAGTCGTCGGCGCCCGCCTCCAGCCCGGTGATGCGGCTGTCGGTCTCGGACAGCGCCGTCAGCATCAGGATCGGCACGTTCTTCTCGGCGCGCAGCGCCTTGGTGAGGTCGACGCCGGTCTCGCCGGGCATCATCACGTCGAGAACCAGCAGGTCGAAGTCGAGCCCGGCGAGCTTGCGCCGCGCCTCGTTCGAATTGCCGGCAACGGTGACGCGAAAGCCGTTCTCGGACAGATACTGCTTGAGCAGATTGCGGATGCGCGTGTCGTCATCGACAACCAAAAGATGCGGCGCGTCGTCATCGGGCGCCGCCGGTTGATCAACCTTCTCAATGGTCTCCATGGTTCTTCCCCGATGTTTGCGCAGGCACAATGTCGATCTGCGCTCTTAGTTCCGGATTGACCATTGCCTCCAGGAACCGTTCGATCGTGGAGCGTTCGACGGCTCCCGAATCCTCCAATGCAGCACGGATGCGGCGCGACTGTGGCCGCGCCAGCGCCAGCGCCAGCGCCCGGCCCTTGGCGGTCGGGTAGAGCTCGCGCTGCCGCCGGTCGCGAGGGCCCTGCAACTGGACGATGTGATCGGTGTCGATCAATTGCTTCAGCACCCGTGCCAGGCTCTGCTTGGTGATCTTGAGCACATCGAGCAATTCGGCAACCGTCAGGCCCGGCCTGCGGTTGACGAAGTGCAGGACGCGATGGTGGGCGCGGCCGAAGCCATAGTCGGCGAGGATCTGGTCGGGATCGGAGGTGAAATCGCGATAAGCGAAGAAAAACAGTTCGATGATGGCGAAGTCGATGCCGTCCTCTTCGGTGATCGCCGTCCTGATCGGTTTCCCGGTCGAGTGGCTGCGTTCGATCATTTCTTCTCCATGCGAAACGGAATTACGTCAGTATTGTTGACGTAATTTTCGCGCAATGATAATTTTTGACAAGCTTTTCGGCGGATTGCGAACGAAAAGGCAAGCGGAAACCGTTTTTCCGGAACTTCCTGAGTTTGCCACAGGTTGAATATCCGCCTACGCTTCGTGGTCACGGCCAACGTCGCGGACCTCGTGGCGTGGCTGACATGAAACGCTATTGATAACAACGATATGCGGGCAATCGCCCGCGGGAGGTTCCCATGGCATCCGTTCCTTTTGACCAGTTGGACGGCTTCATCTGGATGAACGGCGAGTTCGTCAAATGGGCTGACGCCAAAATCCATGTCCTGACGCACGGCCTGCACTATGCCAGCGCGGTCTTCGAGGGCGAGCGCGCTTATGGCGGCCAGATCTTCAAGCTCACCGAGCACAATGAACGCCTGCATGAATCGGCGCGCCTGCTCGGGTTCAGGATTCCCTATTCGGTAGCCGAGATCGATGAGGCCTGCCGCACGCTTCTGAAAAAGCAGGGTTTCCAGGACGCCTACGTGCGGCCGATCGCGTGGCGCGGCAGCGAGCAGATGGGCGTTTCGGCGCAGAACAACCGCATCAACTGCGCCATCGCCATCTGGCAGTGGCCGAGCTATTTCGATCCGGCGCAGAAGCTGAAAGGCATCCGCCTGGACCTGGCGGAATGGCGCCGGCCCGACCCGCGCACCGCGCCGTCGAAGTCGAAGGCCGCCGGCCTTTACATGATCTGCACCTTGTCGAAGCATGCCGCCGAGGCGAAAGGCTATGCCGACGCCATGATGCTCGACTGGCGCGGCCAGGTGGCGGAAGCCACCGGCGCCAATATCTTCTTCGTCAAGGATGGCAAGATCCATACGCCGACGCCGGATTGTTTCCTCGACGGCATCACCCGCCGCACGGTGATTGGCCTTGCCAAGGACCGTGGCTTCGAGGTGATCGAGCGCGCCATCATGCCGGAGGAACTCGAGGGCTTCGAGCAATGTTTCCTCACCGGCACGGCGGCCGAAGTCACACCGGTCTCGGAGATCGGCCCATACCGATTCGAGGTCGGCGAGATCGCCAAGACATTGATGAACGACTATTCTGCTGCAGTGCAACCAAAGCACGCGATCGCCGCAGAATAACGATAGTCACAGCTTTTTTATGCAGTGGGGGCGGTTTTCGGGCCGCCCCTTTTATTTAAGCGCGCGCGCATTTGACTTTCCCCGGATTCGGCGTCTCATGTTGACGTCGGCCCCGGGAGGCTGGCAGCTATGGAGGGACTAGTTACATGGATACCAACACGCTCGTTGCTATCGTTGTACAGGTAATTGCAGGTGTTGTCGGCGGTCAGGCAGTAGGCGCGGCGCTGAAGCAGGCAGCGATGGGTCAGCTGACCAAGGTCCTCGGGGGCGCTATCGGCGGCGTCGGTGGCGCGGCCATTCTCGGCAGCCTGCTTGGCGGCGGCGGGGTCGACGCGGCAGCTGCTGCTGGCGGCCTGGGCAGCGCCATTGATCTGAAGAACATTGTGGGTGGCGCAGGTGGCGGCGCCATTTTGACCGGCATCATCGGCGCGGTCATGGGCGCGATGAACAAGTAAGCGCTCGCGGCTTCGGTCTAGCCAAATGGGCGGCTCCGGCCGCCCATTTTCGTTAAGGGCACGCCCCGTCCGCCATGGACGCCCCGCGCTCCAGCGCCTACATCGAAGGCGAAATAGCGAAAGGACGATCATGGGTCAGCTCAATGCCGGCATCGTGCCGGTCACACCCTTCCAGCAGAACTGCACCATCCTGTTCGACATGGACGACAAGAGCGGCGTCGTCGTCGACCCGGGCGGCGATATCGACAAGGTGCTCCAGGCGCTAAAGGACAACGCGATCCGCGCGGGTGCGATCTGGATCACGCATGGGCATATCGATCATGCCGGCGGCGCGATGGAACTGAAGGAAGCGCTCGGCATCGACATCATCGGCCCGCATGTGGCCGACAAGCCGCTGCTCGAAAATCTGGAGAACCAGGCCAAGCGTTTCGGCCTCACGGATTCGGTGCGTAACTGCGTGCCGGACCGCTTCCTGACCGAAGGCGAGACCGTGTCGTTCGGAGGGCACGAGTTCGAGGTGTTGCACTGTCCCGGGCATGCGCCTGGCCATGTCGTTTATTACAACCGCGCCGCGAAGTTCGCCCATGTCGGTGATGTGCTGTTCCGGGGCTCGGTCGGCCGCACTGACCTGCCAGGTGGCGATCACGCTACTTTGATCGCCTCGATCAAGGAAAAGCTTCTGCCGCTCGGTGACGATATCGGTTTCATCTGCGGCCACGGCCCGGGCGGCCGCTTCGGCGAGGAGCGCCGAACCAATCCTTTCCTGGTCTGATCCAGCCTATCCGCAAAAAAGAAAAGCGCCGCTGGTCGGCGGCGCTTTGCTGAGGACAGGGAACCCTGGAGGTAGTTAGTTGGCGACGCAGAAATGCTGCTGGCCGTCATTGCCGGTGAAGGTGCCAGTGCGGGAATTGAAGGTGCGGTAACGGTCCGAGCAATACTCGTACCAGCCACGGGTCCAAGGCTCGGCATAGCGGTCGGCATAGACGACACGCGGCTCCACATAGTAGCGCCGAACGGGCCTGTCGACGTAATAGCCGTCATCGTAGGCCGGATCGTAGTATCTCGGCCCGGGGTTGCTGAGCGCACTGCCGATCAGGGCGCCCGCGGCAAGGCCGACCACGCCCGCGGCGAGAGCGTCGCCACCACCGCCGCGATGGCGCCAGCGCCAGTCATCGGCGTTGGCCGCGGAGAAGGTGGCCAAAGTGGTCGCGGCGATGCCCGCGGTCAGAATGGCGGTCTTGAGAATTCGGTTCATTTTCGGTCTCCTTCGCGCCGGCCCGTGTATTTTCGGGGATGCGGGCCGGCTTTAGCAAAGATTAATAGAAGACCGTGGCTGAACGGAGGCTGAACGAATTTGGCCGAACAGCTGGACGGCCTGGGCACGACCATATTCCCGGCGGGAGCGGCCCCGCCTTACGCAAACTCCGTCGATCTGTCCTGGCCGGCTCAGCCGATCGACAGATTGACGGCCTTCGGACCCTTGCCGCGCTTGTCCGGCTCGGTGTCGAATGTCACTTTCTGCCCATCCTCAAGACCGGGAAGGCCCGACGCCTGCACGGCCGAAATGTGGACGAAGACATCCTTCGCGCCATCATCCGGCGTGATGAAGCCGAAGCCTTTGGCATGGTTGAAGAATTTGACGGTGCCGGTCTGCGGCATGGGAAACTCCCTTTAATCCCATAAGTCCAGTCTCGGGCCGGCAAACTGCCCGAGAGGAAATTTGTCCTTTATTTTAGCGCCATCGGCAAGAAAAAGTTTTTGGCCGTCCGTCGGGCCATTTCCAACATGAAAAAGGCGCGACGGTTGCCGTCGCGCCTTTGAATTTTCAGGGCTGCTTCGAAGCCGGTTCATGATCCGGCCTGGCCATTTCATCCGTGGATGGCGGATGGCGCCTGCCGATCAGGCCGCGCGAAGGTTGACCGCCTTCGGGCCTTTGCCCATGCGGTCCGGCTCGACGTCGAACGTGACCTTCTGGCCGTCGACGAGCGTGCGCAAGCCGGAAGCCTCGATTGCGGAGATGTGAACGAACACGTCCTTCGCGCCGCCATCAGGCGTGATGAAGCCGAAGCCTTTGGTGGCGTTGAAGAACTTTACGGTGCCGGTCTGGGCCATTGGGGGAAACTCCTTCACCCGTATCAGTCTTGTGGTTTGCCCTCTGCCTGGCGCCTTGGGCAAGTTCCGGTGGTTGCTTCGGCAGTCATGCATTTGCGCACGGTCAAACCCCCCGCCGAATAACGGGGCCGTCAGAGATTCACACTATCGGGGAAAGGTCGTCCAAAACGTTCCGCTCTCCGGGTCGCAAATGCCCGAACGCGAAATTTATTACACGGAAACGTGATGGTTGCAAGACTGCGACCGCGGGCGGGATATGGTTCGCCCAACGCAGCGCCTCGATAGACCCGGCGCTACCACAGGTCATCGGCCAGAAACGGACCAGGCATAGGCCAGCGCAAATCTCCACGGCGCGGGCTCTCGATTGGACCGATCTGCAAACCAGGGTTGCATTGGCAGCCGGAATCGTGAGGATCGATTGGATCGGCCAGCCGCGGCGGCCGAAAGGGGTGAGGAGGCAAAGATGCGGGTTCTGGCGGCAATCGTCTCGTTGAAAGGTTTGGCCGTGATGCTGCTGTCGGCGCTGCTGTCGGCGCTGCTGGCTGCTTGCACCGTCGTGGTCGACGACGGACCGCGTCCATTGCCGCCAAGGCCGCATCCGCAAATTTGCACCGCGCAGTACCTGCCGGTCTGCGCGCGCCGCGGCGGCGACCGCCAGACATTCGCCAATGCCTGTCTCGCCGACAGGGCAGGCTACCGGATCGTGCGCGACGGTCCATGCCGCGACGGCGGTGGCGGAGGCGGCGAACAGACTTTCTGCACGCGCGAATACGCGCCGGTCTGCGCCAGGCGTCATGGCGAAGTGCGCACGTTCCCGAACGCCTGCGAAGCCCGCGCCGCCGACTATCGCATCCTCGGCGACGGGCCCTGTTGAATAGGCAAGCCGCCTCGCCCTCATCAGTACGGGCGGATGCAACGCCGGATCATCTTGAATTTCAAGCCCGCATGGCTTAGGTCCGGCGGACCAACAAACACGGCAGGTTTCCCATTAACCGAGATCAGAGAAGAGCGGCAAACGCGGGCGGCAAGCCAAATTCGGCCAGCCCGCTCGATCCTTATGTGCACAAGGCGCTGCAACTGCACCAGGCCGGGCGCCGCCAGGAGGCCGAGGGGCTATACCGGCAGGTATTGGAGCGGCAGCCGAACCATGCCGGAGCGCTCCATTTCCTTGGGCTTTTGCTGCATCAGACCGGCCGAAGCGACGAGGGGCTCGGCCTCATCGAGCAGTCGGTCACGCTGCAGCCCGAGAATGCCGACTTTCTCAACAATATGGGCACGGTCATGCGCGACCTTGGACGTGTCCCGGCTGCCGTTGATTTCTTCCGTGGCGCGGTGGACATCCGGCCGGATCAGCTCGCTGCGCGCGACAATCTCGGATCGTCGCTGATGCAATTGGGCCAGTTGGAGGCTGCCGAGGAGATCTACCGCGGCACGATCGGCCGCAACCCGTTCCACGCCCGCGCCCGCATCGGCCTTGCCGAGACGTTGCAGGAAGCCGGCAGATTGGACGATGCCATTGCCGTGTTCCGCGAAGCGCTGTCGATCCGGCCGAAAGACGCAGAGCTTCTCTACGGGCTGGGCGTTGCCATGATGGAGAAGGGCAAGCTCGACGAGGCCACGGATCTCGCCCGGCAGGCGCTTGCGGCGGCTCCCGGCATGGCGAGGGCCTGGCTGCTCTTGACGCAGGTCAAGCGCCAGACCGAACGCGACGCCGAACTGTCCGGAATGGAAGCCGAGCATGCAAAGGCGCCGCAGGGCAGCCTCGCGCGCATGCAGCTCTCCTTCGGCCTCGGCAAGGTCAATGACGACCTCAAGGATTACGGTCGCGCCTTCGACTATTTCGCCGAGGGCAATGCCATCCGCCGGCAGGCCATCGCCTACGATCCCGTGAGGACGCGCGACGAGTTCGAGGCGATGAAGTCGGCCTTCGACAGGGACTTCTTCGACAAGCATCAGCCGAGCGGCATTTCGGACGATGCCCCGATCTTCGTCGTCGGCATGCCGCGTTCCGGCACGACGCTGGTCGAGCAGATCATCGCCAGCCATCCGCAGGTTTTCGGCGCAGGCGAGCTCAACATCCTGAAGACGGCGGTCGGCAAGCAGTTTCCGATGAGCATGCCGGGCGGCTTTCCCGGCGGGATAGCCGAGATGCCGGACAAGGCCTTTGCCGATGCCGGCCAGGCCTATCTCGACATGCTGCACGCCCGCTACCCTGGCTTCCGTCATGTCACCGACAAGATGCCAGGCAACTTCCTGCTGGTCGGCTTCATCCACATGATGCTGCCGAAGGCCAAGATCGTCCATTGCGCGCGCGATGCCGCGGCAACCTGCCTGTCGATCTTCAAGGTGCATTTCCGCGGCGACAGCCACCGCTACGGCTATGACCTCGGCGAGCTCGCCGATTTCCACAACCTCTACACCGACATCATGGCGCACTGGCACAAGGTGCTGCCGGGCGTCGTGCATGATGTGCGCTACGAGGATTTCGTCGCCGACCAGGAAGGGCAGACAAGGGCGCTGATGGCGCATCTCGGCCTGCCGTGGGACGAGAAGGTGCTGTCGTTCCACGAAACCGATCGGCCGGTGCGCACAGCGTCGGCGGCGCAGGTGCGCCAGCCGATGTATCAGGGCTCGGTCGATCTGTGGAAGCGTTACGGCGAGAAGCTGAAGCCGTTGCTCGACAAACTGGGCTGAGCTCTGGCGACTACAGCTCCACGAACGGCTGGAAGCCGCCGAAGATCATGCGCTTGCCGTCGAAGGGCATGGCAGACCAGTCCATCTTGAGACGCTCATCGGCCATCACCTTGGCCATGGCGGCGTCGCGCTTCTGTTTGGACTCGTAGACGACCCAGGCAAAGATCACGATCTCATCGTCCTTGGCCTGCACGGCGCGCGGGAATGAGGTCAACTCGCCGTAAGGCACGTCGTCGCCGATGCATTCCACATAGGCGAGCGCGCCGTGTTCCTTCCAAATGGGGCCGGCGGTATTGGCCAGCTTCTTGTAGTCATCGAGCCGGGCCTTGGGCACGGCCAGAACGAAACCATCGACATAGGACATGATGAACTCCTTCGCTGAAAAACGAGCGCCGGGTCGGCGGGGATACGACCCGGCGCGGTGAGCGCATCGGCCCAGCCATAGGCGGGCGACGCGTGCTCGCTAGGAAGCCTACTTCACCGGCGCATTCATCGCCCAAGCGACGCCGAAGGGATCCTTCACCTGGCCCCAGCGGTCGCCCCAGAACATCACCTGGAGCGGCGTGACGATCTCGCAGCCGGCGTCGACCGCGCGCTTCCACCAGGCCTCGATATCGTCGCTGCCGAGATGGAGCTGCAGCGTGTAGCCCTGCGCTGCCTGGTGCGGATGGCCATGCTCGGGATAGGCGTCGCCAAGCATCAGCGTCGAGCCATTGATGTAGAGATGGATGTGCATGGTCCGGCCCTTGTCGTCGGGCGGATAGGCAAAGACTTCCTCCGCCCCGAAAGCCTTCTTGTAGAATTCGGCGGCCTTGGTGGCGCCGTCGACCTGCAGGTAAGGAGTCAATCCGCCAAGCACCTGTGCCCGGGGTGGGGTCTGGTCAGTCATATCCGTGGTCCTCTTTTTCGATTTGGTGGCCTTACGACCTTAGGACGGACGAGGCCGGGACGATCCTACACGGCCCACGAATTTTTTTGTACGGCCACGCCTCGATCGGTTGGGCGACGGATTAGGGCGCATGGGCCCTTTTTCATATGACCCTGGCCGAGAAGATGGCCGAGCGCCGGCCGTTCCGGGTGTCGAAAATTTCTGGAAAGCCGATGTCCTTGCACAATTCCGTAGGCAGCGAAAGCAGGATGCGCTCGCCGCGGCGGCGGGCGCGGGCCTCAGCATAGCGGCTCGCCAGATCGCCGATAGGTGACAGTATCGACATGACGCGTTCTCCCTGATTGGTGCCGGCATCATCGTGTCGGCATCCCAAGGACGGGGCTGTGATCGGCGATCCGACAGGCCGCCTGAGTCTTTTTGTGCCCGGCCAACTCCGGACAGCAACCTTGCGGTCCTCAACCGGTCACATCGGCAACGGAGCGAAAGAACTCCTCCGGGCTGTCGACTTCGGTCAGCCGCCGCTTCTCGATCAGCCAGAAGCGATTGCCGACGGCGCGGATGAAGGAACGGTCGTGCGAGGCGAGCAGGCAGCTTGCCTCGTGCTTCAGCAATTCGGCCTCCAGCGCTTCCTGGCCGTCGATATCGAGGTGGTTGGTCGGCTCGTCGAGCAAATAGAAGTTGGGGTGGATGAGCCTCAGCACCAGCATCATCAGCCTTGACTTCTGCCCGCCGGACAATGCGCCGATCTTTCTTTCCTGCATCTCGATGGCGACGCCGGCTCCGGCGAGCAACGAACGAGCGCGCTGCTCGCCGACTTCGAACCGGCGCGAGACCATCGCCAGCGGGGTGTCGTCGCTGCTGATGCCCGAGAGCGCCTGGTCGCTGTAGCCGAGCACGGTGGACGGCGTCACCTTGACGTTCGGCACTGAGCCGGGTTCGGCAACGGCGTTGCGGATCATGGCAATGAAGCGCGACTTGCCGACGCCGTTGCGGCCGAGCAGAACGATGCGGTCGCCCTGGCAGATGTGGCGCTTGCCGGTCCTGAACAACAGGGTGCCGTCGGGCGTCTCCACCGCCGCGTCTTCCAGCGTGATCAGAACCTTGGCATGGGTGCCGCGATTGGCGAGCTTGATGGCGCCGGCCGATCGCTCCCGATGCGCCGCCACCGCCGCGTCTTCCAGCTTGTCCGCCCGCTCCTTGAGTTGCTTGGTCTTGACGGTGAGCAAATCGCTGCCGGAATTGATACCGACGTTGTTGAGCTTGGCGGCCTGCTTGCGCAGTTGCTGGGCGATCTTCATGTCGCGCTCGAATTTGCGAGCCGTCGAGGCGTCCAGTTCGTCAAGGGTTTGCCTGGCGCGCGAATAGGGCAGCGCGAACACCGGCGATTCCTCCGGGCGCAGGAACAGCGTGCGGTTGGTGGTTGCGTCGAGAAAAGCGCGGTCGTGGCTGGCGATGATCACCGGCACCTCTCGCGGCAAGGCGTCGAGCCAGGTTTCCAAGAGGCTGATCTTGGCCAGGTCGAGATGGTTGGTAGACTCGTCAAGCAGGAGCACATCCGGATCGGTGACCCAGACGCGGGCAATCAGTGCCAGCCGCTGCCAGCCGCCGCTGAGCGCGCGCATCGGGCGCGCGCGCATGTCCTCGGGCACGTCAAGCGAATCCAGCACCAAGTCGACGCGCCAGAGCTCGCTGTCGTTCTGTTCGGGCGGCAAGGCATCAGCAACGACTTGATGGAAGCTGTGGTCGAGCAGCGCCTTGGGAACGGATTGCTCGGCATGGCCGACGCGAAGGCCGCGCGAGCGGGTAATGTCGCCTGCGGTGGCTTCAAATTCGCCGGCAAGGCATCTCAGCAAGGTGGATTTGCCACGGCCGTTGGCCGCGACGATGCCCAGCCGGTCGCCGGCAGCGATGGTGAGGTCGAGATTGGAGAAGAGCGGCGCACTCATGGTGACGCCGAGGGATTTGAGGCTGATCAAGGCCATGTCGATTTCTCTGGTCTTTGCCGACTTCTTTGTTGGAGCATGATCTTCCCGAAAACCGGTTCCCACTTTTCGGGATCATGCTCTTTCGGCTCAATGCACTTTGACCGCGCGCCGGCCGGCCATCAGGCCAAGCTCAGCGGCACCACGAAGGGCGGACCAAAAATCGAAGCGGGAAAAACCCGGACCGTCCCGGTCAGCCCTGCAAGCAAGCTCGCAGGGCGCAAATCGGGCCACGCTGACGATGGTGGTTGTAGTTCACGCAGCCCTCCTTTCCAGAGTTCGAGACTAGAGATTGGGTACGCCGGGGAGGGATTGGTGGCAAGGGGCGGCAGGCTTCAGGTCAGACGGACCTCAAATGGCCGCCGTTCACTGCATATTCCTCATTCAAGTCGAGCAAGAAGTGGCCGAACACCAAGCTTTTGCTGAGATCGACGACTATGACCAGAAAGGTATTGAAGCGACCGGTGCCGATCAGAACATGATCGAACCGCCTAGGCGCGTCCCGATAGACATAGTGGACGTCGTTCAAATAGGGCAGGCCGATTTCGTCCAAGTCCAGCGACTCGACATATGGCCATATGTCGACGGCTGCCTCCGCTGTCGTAGTAACGTCCTGCATAGGCTCTGCAAAACAGGCCTTGAATTCGTCTTCCTGAAGTCTGCGAACAACGACCATCGGGCCAGTCTAGATGTCGTTCGAACAGATCCGCAACCGGGCTACTGCCCCGGCCGCCCGGTCTTGCCTGGCCGGCGCTTCTGGCGGCGCTCGTCGCCAGGGTCTTCGTAGGAGCCGATGCCGGCGCGCTGGCGGACAATGGGTTTGTCGTCGCGTTCCTTCGCGCCCCCCTCTGCCCTGCCTGGCATCTCCCCCACAGGGGGGGAGATCGGCTGGGGCTTGGTTGGCTTCTTTCCTTCAACCGGCTTTTCCGTCCTGCGCACCGTCATCTCATCCAGCGAGTTCTTCTTGAACAGCGGCTTGGTGCGGTCACCCGGAATGCCGAAGTCCGAACCATGCGCTTCGGAGGCCGACTGTTTCTTGAACAGCGAGCGCGAGACGGCGCCGGCAGGGGTCGTCATATCGGTGCCTGGCCCCATGTCGTCGATCGACGGTTTTGCGAACAGCGGCTTCTTCGCCGGCACGGCGCCATCGGCTCCCATCTCGTCGAGATGAGGCTTGCGGAACATGTTGGGACGGGCAGCCTTTGCCGCCTCTTCGGCGGCCCGCGCTTCGTCGAGCTTGCGGAAACGCTCCTGTTCCTCGGCCGTACGATGCTTGGCTACGCCCTTGTTGTGCTTGCCCTTTTCGCGGCCTGAAGCAGGGCTTTGGCCCTCCACCTCGCGCGCCAGCGGGTCATCGGAGATGGCAAGCTCCATCTCGCGCAGGCGTTTGATCTCGTCGCGGACGCGGGCCGCCTTCTCGAAGTCGAGATTGGCGGCGGCATCGCGCATCTGCTTGTCGAGCGCCTCGAGATGGGTTTTCAGATTGTTGCCGATCATCGCGCCGGCATCATCGGTGAACTGCGAGATGTCGGCCCGCACGTGATCCTTCTCGTAGACCGAATCCAGGATGTCGGCGATGCGCGACTTGACCGATTCCGGCGTGATGCCGTTGGCGGCGTTCCATTCCATCTGCTTCTCGCGGCGACGGTTGGTTTCCGCCATTGCCCGTTCCATCGAACCGGTGATCTGGTCGGCGTAGAGGATGACCTTGCCATCAACGTTGCGAGCGGCGCGGCCGATGGTCTGGATCAGCGAGGTTTCCGAACGCAGGAACCCTTCCTTGTCGGCGTCGAGAATGGCAACGAAGCCGCACTCCGGAATGTCCAGGCCTTCGCGCAGCAGGTTGATGCCCACCAGCACGTCGAAGGCGCCGAGGCGCAGGTCGCGCAGGATCTCGATGCGCTCCAGCGTGTCGATGTCGGAATGCATGTAGCGGACGCGGACGCCATTTTCGTGCAGATACTCGGTCAGGTCCTCGGCCATGCGCTTGGTGAGAACCGTCACGAGCGTGCGGTAACCCATACGGGTGGTTTCGCGAATCTCGCCGACGACGTCATCGACCTGGCTCTTGGCTGGACGCACCTCGACCGGCGGGTCTATCAGCCCGGTCGGGCGGATGACCTGCTCGGCGAAGACGCCGCCGGACTGTTCAAGCTCCCAGCCGCCAGGCGTCGCCGACACGGCGACCGAAAGCGGGCGCATGGCGTCCCATTCCTCGAAGCGCAGCGGCCGGTTGTCCATGCAGGAGGGCAGGCGGAAGCCGTACTCGGCGAGCGTCGCCTTGCGGCGGAAGTCGCCGCGATACATGCCGCCGATCTGCGGCACGGTGACATGGCTTTCGTCGATGAAGATCAGCGCGTTGTCGGGCACATATTCGAACAAGGTCGGCGGCGGATCGCCGGGCTGGCGGCCGGTGAGGTAGCGCGAATAGTTCTCGATGCCGGCGCAGGAGCCGGTCGCCTCCAGCATCTCGAGATCGAAGCGGGTGCGCTGTTCCAGGCGCTGCGCCTCCAGCAGGCGGCCAGCTCTTTCAAGCTCTTGCAGGCGGTGCTTGAGCTCCTCCTTGATCGACTTGATGGCCTGATTCAAGGTCGGCCGTGGCGTCACATAGTGCGAGTTGGCGTAAATCTTGACGCTCTTCAGCTCGCCGGTCTTCTGGCCGGTCAGCGGATCGAACTCGGTGATCGACTCGATCTCGTCGCCGAACATCGAGACACGCCATGCGCGGTCCTCGAGGTGAGCCGGGAAAATCTCGATGGTGTCACCGCGCACGCGGAAGGAGCCGCGCACGAAATTGATGTCCTGGCGCTTGTATTGCTGGGCGACGAGGTCGGCGAGCAAGGCGCGCTGGTCGAGCCGGTCGCCGACCTGCATCTGGAAGGTCATCGCCGTGTAGGTTTCGACCGAGCCGATACCGTAGATGCAGGACACCGAAGCGACGATGATGACGTCGTCGCGCTCCAGCAGCGAGCGCGTCGCCGAATGGCGCATGCGGTCGATCTGCTCGTTGATCGAGGATTCCTTCTCGATATAGGTGTCGGTGCGCGGAACGTAGGCCTCGGGCTGGTAGTAGTCGTAGTAGGAGACGAAATACTCGACCGCGTTTTCGGGGAAGAACTTCTTGAATTCGGCGTAGAGCTGCGCGGCCAATGTCTTGTTGGGCGCCAGGATCAGGGCAGGGCGCTGCGTCTCCTCGATCACCTTGGCCATGGTGAAGGTCTTGCCCGAGCCGGTGACGCCAAGCAGCACCTGCGTGCGGTCGTTCTGGTCAACGCCCTCGACAAGGTCCTTGATTGCTGTCGGCTGGTCGCCGGCGGGCTGGAAATCCGACACCATCTTGATGGCGATGCCGCCTTCCGACTTCTCGGGGCGGGCCGGGCGGTGCGGCGTCCAGAGCTGGCCGTCCTTGTGCAGCGGATTGCCGGATTCTATCAGCGCCGACAGCGCCGCAACTGTGGCGGTCACGCCGCTCGACGAGACCGACTCGGCATCCTCCAAGCTGATGTCCAGGCCGGCCACCGGATTGAGGCCAGCGGCCGCGCGTTCCTTCGCCGAGGCCGCGCCGCCCATCGAGGTGCCGCGCGCCGTGCGTCCCGGCGCGGACGAGCGTTCGGGAATCTTCTTGGGGGCTTTCGCCTTCGGCTGCTTTTCCGCCTCGCGTTCGATCTGCCCCGCCCAATCCGAGATAGAGCCGGTCAGCGGGGCGCCTTCGAAGTCGGCCTGCGGCGCTTCGGAAAAGCCGCCGCGTTCCAAGGGCTCGGCGGCGTCAAGGAAATCGGTCAGCGGGCTGCGCCGCTTCGGCGCGCCATCTTTCGCCGGCGAGGGCGTCTTCTTGTCGGGGAGTTTGGCCATGGCCCGAATATGGGAGGACTCGGCTGAAATGGAAAGAGCGGAGTGAAGGGGTGCCCACCGCTCGCAGCTGCTGCTGACAGAAGGCTGTCAGGAGCAACGTCAGGTCCAGGTCTCACTGCGGCAGGGCGCCGTCGATTTCCGCGTTTGCCGCCTCCGCCAGTTGCGCGGCGATTGCAGTCGCGCGGCGGGCTTTTGGGCCATGCACCGGCCAGATCAGGCGGCGCCTGATTGTGAGGGCCGGCACATCGCGAGCGATCTCCACGAGATGGCCGGGTTCCAGATGCCGTTTCAGCACCAGTTCGCTGGCCAGCAGCGCCCCAAGTCCGGCAATCGCCGCCTGCGCCGCCACGATGGTCAAGGCGAAGCGCGGTCCCGTATCGAGGCCCTTGCGTTGCCTGCCGGCCGCGGCGAACCAGTCGCGCCACACCGGATAGACATCGTCGCCCATGGTCGGGTCGATGTGCAGCAGGGGCAGGGTGTCGAGGGTTTCAGCGGCGTCCGGCGAGGGGCGTTTCCGGACGAGAGCCGGGGCACAGGCAGGGATCACGCGCTCGGTAAACAGGTCGATCGAGGCGAGGTCCTTCGCCGAACTGTTGCGGTAGCTGATGGCGAGGTCAATACCTTCCTCCAGCATCGAATCCGGCGCGACGGAGGCGACGATCCGGACATCGAGCCGGCCAAGAACTTTACGCATCCGGTCAAGGCGCGGTGCGAGCCAGAGCGAGGCGAAGGAAGGATCGGCCGAGATGGTGAAAGTCTCGGCGCGGCGTTCGAACCGCAGCCGGCGTAGGCCGGAGCCCAGCGCGTCGAAGCCGCGATCGATGTCGGGCAGCGCCGCCTCGGCGGCGCGCGTCAGCACGATGCCGTTGCCCTCGCGCCGTATGAGCTTCACGCCCAACCGCTCCTCCAGTTGCCGCAATTGATGGCTGACGGCGCCCGCGGTGACACCGAGTTCCTCGGCCGCGCGTGTCAGGCTGCCGGTGCGCGCCGCGGCGGCGAGTGCCCGGAGCGCCGACAGGGGGAGATCGCGAAGCATGGTCATGATTTGAGAATAACTCAAAACCTGTCGAAGCAAACTCGTTTGAATGTATGGCCATGTGGGCTCAAGCTTTGTTGAAGGAAACTCAATCGGAAAAACCAACGCCATGCTCCACACCTCAAAACATCCGACGGTAGTCGATCACTCTCCCGCCAAGCCGCGATCGGTGCGCAACGAGGGAACGCGCGTCGCCATCGAATTCGACGACGGCAAGACTGGCCGGCTGTCGATGCGCTGGCTGCGGCTCGCCTGCGAATGCGAGGCTTGCGGCGATACCGCCTCCGGCAAGCGCTGGCTGACGCCGGCCGACGTTCCGGCCGACATCCGCGCGGCCTCGATCGAAATTTCGTCCGGTGGCGAGACGAGCGTTGCCTGGCAGGACGGTCACGTCTCGCGTTTCACGGCCGGCTTTCTGGCGGCCCATGTCGGGTCGGGTGGTGACGCCGATGCAAGGCGCTTCAGCCCTGTGCTTTGGAGCGACGATCTCACCGAAGAGCTCGGCCGCTTTGTTTTCGATGCCGTGGTCGAGGATGACGAGACGCTTTTCCGGTCGCTGCGGGCGTTGCGCGACCATGGCATCGCCATGCTGACCGGCGTTCCGGCTGAGCCGGAGGCCACGCTTCGCGTCGCCGGCCGCTATGGTCCCGTACGTGAGACGAGCTACGGCAAAGTCTTCGATCTGATCTCGCGTCCCGAGGCCAGGGTGGCGGGGGAAACGGCGCGGGCGCAGATACCGCACACCGACGAACCGTTCCGTTATTCGCCGCCCGGCTTCATCTTCTTCCACGCCATCCGGACGGGCGCGGGCAGCGACGGCACGTCACTGATGGTCGACGGCTTCCACGTCGCCACGCTGATGCGCAGGGATAAGCCCGAACTGTTCGACCTGCTCACCCGCCACGGCGTGACCTTCCACCGCGAGCATGCCGGCGAGGTGTTTTTCAGCGCCGAGGCGCATGTGATCAGCCTCGACGCGAGCGGCGCAGTCACCGGCATCCGCTACAATGATCGCTGCCTGGCGCCGCAAATCGCCATCATCGATGAGATCGACGGGCTGATCGAAGCGTTGGCCGAACTGACGCGGCTGATCTGTGACCCGGCAAACCAGTTCCGGCATCAACTGCAGCCCGGCGAGGTCTTGGTCTTCGACAACCAGCGTGTGCTGCACGGGCGCACCGCCTTCGATCCGACGCTGGCCGTTCGCCACCTCAGAAGCTGCAATCTCGACCGCGACGGTGTCCATAGCGCGTTCCGCGCTTTGGCGCGGCGCTTTGCGCC
This sequence comes from Mesorhizobium sp., assembly GCF_024509055.1. Classification (GTDB taxonomy): domain Bacteria; phylum Pseudomonadota; class Alphaproteobacteria; order Rhizobiales; family Rhizobiaceae; genus Mesorhizobium. The sequence continues at coordinate 39,455 of NZ_JANINM010000024.1, forward strand.
AGATGAAGCGGAGACGGTGCTTTATCAGGGGGCGATCCTTTAAAGGATTATGCTCTTCGCGCCGCGAGCCGGATCGTCTAGCGTGCCGCCGATTTTCATGGGCAGGCCGCGTGTCGAACTATCCGCTTTCTTACAAACTATCGTGGCTGCCGCACTTCCTGAGCCCTTCGCTCGGTGGTGACCGGAGCGGCTTCGCTCCCACAGCGGCAATGCTGATGGATCCGCCACCGGCGCGGACGGCGCGGCTTGCCTTCATCGGCGATATTTCGGCGGTGGCCAATCGCGATGCGCCGGAATGCGATCCGGCGATCACGGCTTTGCTCGCCTCCGCCGATCTCGTGATCGGCAATTGCGAAAGCCCTATCGTCGAGCGGCCGCGCGCGGTGCTGGGCACATGGTTCGGCACGCATCACGCAATGACCGAGCGCTTTCTCGCCGACGCGCTTGCCGCCGTCGGGATTTCCCGCGAGAAGCTCGTGCTGTCGCTGGCCAACAATCATGTGCTCGACCAGGGCGTTGCCGGCTTCGAGGAAACGGTCGGCGCCCTGCGGCGGCTCGGCATACGCACTATTGGCACGGTGGCTGGCGGGCCTGTGCAACAAAATAAAGCCGGGCCGCTATCCATCGGCTTTGCGGCCTTCACGCTCTGGCGCAATGCCACAGCGGCAGCTTTCGAAGAGCGCATCTCCATGCTCGGCGATCCGACGCGATGGCCCGAGGAAGCGAACGCCGGCGCGGATTTGCTCTGCGCGATGCCGCATTGGGATTGGGAATTCCGGCATTTCCCTAGACCGGCGACGCGGGCGCTTGCAGGTAGGCTGGCAGGCCACGGCGTCCGCCTGATCGTCGGCCATCACGCCCATGTCGTGCAGCCGGTCGAACGGATCGACGACAGTCTCGTCGCCTATGGGCTGGGCGATTTTCTCGGCACGGCCTTGGCCTGGCAGCCTTGGCCCGGCAGAATCGGCTCCATCCTCGTCGTCGATGTCAGCGCCGACGCCGCGACGCGCGGCATGATTGCGGCTTACCGGCTGCATTTCTTCATGCGCCTCGCCAGTGGCGACCATGAGCGTTTGATGCCCATGGAGGCGCTGGACGGAGCGGTGAAAGGGCGGGTCGCGGCGCGGCTGGGTGAAATCTTTCCGGGTAGGTCGATCGAAGGCGGAGATGCGTGACGTTCAGCAATCGAAGCCGTATTTGGCGCGGACGTAATCCGCCTCGTCCTTCGGCATCCGCTTGAACATCACACAGACGGTGTAGCTGCCGACCTGACGCCCGTCGCGCGTGTACCCCCAGTCGGAGATGTCGTCCCTGGTGAATTCGATGTTCTGGCCGAGCACCACGTTGTGCACTTCGGCCGGCTGGTTCGACAAGATCCCGACGAACCCCGTATCGGTGCGGCGGAAAGGCACGACCCAGAAATGTTCCGTGACGTTGCCGTCCTTGACCTTGACCTTCAGTTTGAAGCGCGAGGTGCCGGATGGCGGGGTATCGGCGAGAGCCAGAAATTCATCCAGACCGGCAAGCGCAGTCTCCGTCGCGGCGGTCATTTCTGGATCGCCTGGGGCAACGATGATCACGTGGTCGTTGCTTGGTTCAGTGGCCTGCGCTCCCGCCGCCTGCGTGGCCAGGGTGAGCAAAAGGCACAGCGCAATGCGAATGGTGAACGTCATGAAGCCCCCCGACTTCCGGATAGACTTATCATCTTCCCGCATCGGGCGGGCAATATCAATCGGGCGACGCGGGCCCTGGGCCGTATTCCTTCCCAAGCTTGGCAGGCGGGTGCTGACCCGGCAAAAGCCTTTTGCCGCGTGGCTTCGTTATCTGTCATGAGTGGATGATAACGAAGGCACCGAAGGGACTTCGGCCATGAGGAGGCCGATAGTCGAACTGTTGGGCCAAACCGCCTGAAGAGGACGACAGATGCGATTGAGACTTGCGGCGGCGGCACTCGCCACGATCATGCTTTGCGCCGGATCTGCGCGCGCCGAGGATCCGAAAGCCTTCAGGCTGACGATTGACGGCGTGGCCGTCGACATCGATCCCGGCGAAGATGTGACCATCACCTTGCCGGGCGGCAAGACGAGCAAGGCGCGGCTGGACCGCAACGACTTCGCCACCTTCTCCGGCGGGACTTTCTCCTTCGTCCACCCAAGCACCATTTCGGTCACCAAGAACGCTCTCGGGGACGGCGTCACCCAGTATCTGATGGCGTCGGCGCTCGGCACGATCGTCGTTGTGCAGGAATATGGGAAGTTGAACCCCGTATCGCTCAACCAGCTGATGCTGCAGGAGATGACGCGGGAATCGGTCCAGGCGGGCGGCAGGCTGACGCAGGAGCCGACGACGCGCAAGCTTCCCGACGGCAAGGAACTGACCGGCGTCAAGGCGACCGTGAAGACACGCACGGAGAGGGCCGATTTCGAGATCGTCGGTTTCGGTCTTCCCGATCAGGGGCTGCTGATCATCACGCGCATCGGCGACCACGACGTTGCGACCGAACAGCCGCTGATCGACAAGTTCTGGGAAACCCTGAAAGTCAAGCTTTAGGCTGTTACAGCCCACTCGGCACGAAGCCCGACAGCCAGCTAGCCGAGCGTTTGGCCATGTCCACCGTGGCGGTAGCCGCGCGGCCGAGATCGGTCTTGACCACCGCATAGCCGGCCCTGGTCCGATAGACCACGGAGCTCCCGCCGTCGACCGACCCTTCGAACGCGACCGGTCGCGCGGCTTCTGTTTCGCTGGCGGTGGCGGTCGTGCCAACCGGGACACTTGGCCGATGACCCAGTTCTGGCGGCAGGGGAGCCGCGGTTTCGACGACATGGCTTGGTGGCTTGAGGTCAGGTCCCGAGGCTTTTGCAGCGAGTTCCGAGGACGAGGCCGAACCCTTGGCGCGGCAGATGCCGGAAACCAGCGGATAGTTGAAGTTGCGCTGGTGCAGGATCTGGCTCTTCATCGCCGCTTCGCAGTCGGCGATCGTCGCCCATTTGGCGGGCGTCTCGCCAATATATTCGCAGAGCTTGGCGTCGCAGTCGCAACCGACGATGGTCATGGCGACAAGGGCGGTCTTGATCACGGTCTTGTCCCTTCGAAATTTCTCCCCACTCGGCGGGCATCAATCGCTGTCGAACAAGGCGGGATTTGGCCGCTATTATGAAATGTGCATGACGGCATGTTGCCGAAGATTGCTTGGGCAGCGACTGTGGCCAAAAAGCATCAATAATGACGCGGGAGCCGGGCCCGCAATGCCGAAGTGCCCGAGCCGTTCGAGAGGATCAAAAAGACAGTTGGCGCTGGGATTTCTCCCAGCGCCTCCCTGTCTGATCAGAGCCTGATCTCGGCAGCAACTCCCGAAAGATGTCGCGCCAGGCCGGCCTTGATTTTGACGGTCCTGCCAGTCGCCACCCGAGAGCAACGTCCGTTCCGGACCACACCGGTCTCCGCCCTCGCGGGCTTCGCTCAGCGTGCCATCGAAGGTTTCACCGCCTTCATGGCTGCATCGGTCCGCCGTCGGCGTTCGCACGCTTTCCGCGGCCCCGTAGGTCTCGGCATCCGTCCCTCCAACAGGCGAGCCTGCTCTCGTTCTGGGCCGTACGGGCCTCAGGAAATCCGCCTTGCGCTTTTGCCTTTCGGCGAGGCGTTCGGTAGCCGCCTGAGATGGGTTGAATGTACGCCGGGTAAGGGTCCTGCGGAATACAGGCACGCCTGTGGATAGCGGGATTATCGGGGACCGACGGCACAAGCCTGGGAATTTCCCGGCCAAACCCCTTAGACAGCCTGCCCGCCAAATTTCAGCGGTCCGGCTGACGCCCGGGCCTTGCCCTGCCGGTCGCCACGGGTTTCAATGTCGGCAAAGGAGCTTGAAGATATGCTCCAAGCCTCGGGGAGGGTCGGCTTGAAGGTCGGGGTGGTTCTCAACCCGGTTGCCGGCGGCGGCAAGCTCAAGCGGCATTGGCCGCAAATCGCGGCTTCCTTGAAGGCGCATTTCGGCGATTTCGACCTGCGCGAGACCCAGATCAGCGGCGATGGTGAAAGACTGGCGATCGACCTCGCGGCCGATGGTTGCGCGCTGGTGATCGCGGCCGGAGGTGACGGCACCGCCAGCGAAGTGGCCGACGGGCTCCTGCAAGCACGGCATGAAACCGGCCGGACGAGCGAGCTCGGCCTTTTGCCCTGCGGCACCGGCACCGATTTCGCGCGCGCCCTGGATTTGCCGCGCGGCATCGACTCGGCCCTGAAGCACCTGGCGGGAGCCGAGGCGAAGAAGGTCGATGCCGGACGCATCTGCTACATCGACGATCACGGCGCGCTGGCCAGCCGTCACTTCATAAACATAGCGAGTCTCGGCCTTTCGGGCGCCGCGGATCGTGCGGTCAACGCGGACAAGCGCAAGGGAAGGGTGTCGGCCAAGGCGCTGTTCTTCTGGCGCACGGTGCTGGAGTTCATGCGTTACAAGTTCCAGGATGTCAGGATCACCATAGACGACGGCGAGCCGGTCGAGGCGCGCATGGCGTTGGTGGCGGTCGCCAACGGAAAGTTCTTCGGCGGCGGCATGATGATCGCGCCGGATGCCGAGCTTTCCGATGGGGAATTCGACGTCGTCATCGTGCGCGCGGCAAGCAAGCTCGGGCTGATCCGGGACCTGCGCCTGCTCTATGGCGGGCGTCACCGCAACCATCCGGCGATCACCATCCTGCGCGGTCGCAAGGTGCTGGTGGAGCCGCTTGGCGACGCAGACAAGAACGGCGCGCTGGTCGACATAGATGGCGAGTCGCCAGGCCGGATTCCGGCGACTTTTGAAATACTGCCGGGCGCGCTGACGTTGAGATATTGAATCAACCGTCTCTGCGGTTGATTCAATAGATGTGGCAAAACCATTGAAACAGCTGGCTAAAAATTCGCCGGCTATGTCTCAAGCCGCGAGGGGAAGCCCGGCGCTCGGAGCTCAGTGCCCACAGCGTCCTCGAGCAACTTCACGATCTGGGTCGACCAGGCACCGCCGCCATAGGCTTCCTTGCCTCGCTCGAAAATAGCGTTGACGCGCGCGGCAAGGTCGAGCGGCACGCCGGACCGTTCGCCCATGGCGAGCGCGAAGCCGAGATCCTTCAGCGCCAGATCCATGGTGAAGCCGATGTCGTAGGAGCCGTTGAGGACGAGCTGGCTTTCGGTCTCGTGCACGAAGCTGTTGCCCGAGGACGCGACGATAGCGTGGTAGGACTGGGCGAGGTCGAGCCCACCCTGCTTGGCCAGCATCAAGGCTTCGCCGGCCGCGACCAGATGGATAAAGGCAAGCATGTTGGTGATGACCTTGATCACCGCCGCCGAGCCGATCGGACCCATGAGAAAGGACTTCGCGCACATCGCTTCGATGGCCGACCGGTGGCGTTCGTAGAGCGCCGCATCCCCACCGACCAGCGCCGTTATCCTTCCCGCCGCCGCCAGGTGCACGCCGCCAGTGACCGGGCATTCCAATGTTTCGACGCCCTTGGCCGAAGCGAGTGCCGCAAGTCGAAGAATCTCGTCACGGCCATTGGTCGACATCTCGATCCAGGTGCCGCCGGTGGGAAGGCCCTGGAGCAAGCCGTCAGGTCCGGCGAGCACCGCCTCGCTCACCTTCGGGGAAGGCAGGCAGGTGATCGCATTGCCGGCGTGCGCGGCGGCCTCGGCCGGGCTTTTCGCCGCCGAGGCGCCGAGCGCCACGAGGCGTTCGATGGCGGCGGGGTCGCGGTCGAACACGGTGACCGCGAAGCCATTGCGGATCAGGCTGGCGGCAAGGTTGCCGCCGAGATGGCCGAGGCCGATGAAGGCGTAGCTTTCGCTCACGGCATCAGCGGCGTCTGCATCATCTGCAGATGCAGTTCCTTGCCGCTGTAGGGGTGCGCGTCGCAGACCGCTTCGTCGAGCTCGACGCCAAGACCAGGCTCCTTCGAGGGGATGACGTCGCCGTCCTGCCATTCGATCTTCTTCTTGAGCAGCGTGGCATGAAAGCCGTCCCACTGCTTCAGGGATTCGAGGATCAGGAAATTGGGCAAGGTTACCGCAAGCTGGATATTGGCGGCGCCGACGATCGGGCCGCAATAGCAGTGCGGCGCGACCTGGATGTGGTAGGCCTCCGCCATTGCCGCAATCTTCTTGGTCTCCAGAATGCCGCCGGAACGGCCGAGGTCCGGCTGCAGGATGGTCGCGGCGCGGTTCTCGATGACGCGGGCGAATTCGGATTTTGTCGTCAGCCGCTCGCCGGTGGCGATCGGAATCGACGTGCCGCGCGCGACCTGCGCCATCACCTCGGGCATGTCCGGCGGCACCGGCTCCTCGAACCACAGCGGATCATACGGCTCGATGGCGCGGGCCATGCGCAGCGCGCCGGAAGCGGTGAACTGGCCGTGCGTGCCGAACAGGATATCGGCGCGGCTGCCGACCGCCTCGCGGATCGCCTTGATCATGCTGGCGGAAACATCGATGTCGAGCAGTCGCGGCTGGTGGCCGTCGAAGGCGGTGTAGGGACCGGCCGGGTCGAGCTTCACGGCCGTGAAGCCTTGCTCGACGTATTCGAGCGCGCAGGCGGCCGCCATCTCGGGGTCGTTGTAGACGTTCCTGCCCGCCGGCGCGTCCTCGGAATGGACGCTGCCGGTGTGCGGATAGAGATAGGTGTAGGAGCGCAGCGTCTCGTGCACCTGGCCGCCGAGCAGCTTGTAGACCGGCTTGCCGGCTTCCTTGCCGATGATGTCCCAGCAAGCCATCTCCAAGGCCGAGAAACAGCCCATGCCGGTCACGTCGGGCCGCTGGGTGAATCCGGACGAGTAGGCGCGGCGGAAGAAGTTCTCGACATCGTGCGGATCGTGGCCGACGAGGTAACGTTCGGCCATGTCCTCGACCAGCTTGGCTGTGACATGGGCGGAGAAAGTGGCGTTGTAGGCCTCGCCGTAACCGACCACGCCGCCGTCGGTGGTCAGCTTGACGAAGATGAAATACTTGCCGCCGATGCCGGGCGGTGGGTTGCCGACTACCCAGGTCTTAACGTCGGTGATCTTCATTTTTGGTCCTCCAGAACCAGTTCGGCGCCCTTCCATCCGGTCAGGATCGAGGCGGCGTTGGTGTTGCCGGTGATGTTGTCGGGGAAGATCGAGGCGTCGATGACGCGCAGGCCCTCGACTCCATGCACCCTCAGCCGCGGGTCGACGACGGCCCGGGATGCATCAGGACCCATGCGGCAGGTCGAGACCGGGTGATAGACGGTGCCCGAGCGCTTCCTGAAATCGTCGATCAGGTCGGCATCGGAAGCGATTGACGGTCCAGGCAGGACTTCTTCCTCGATGATCTCGGCCATGGCTGGCATCGAGGCGATCTTGCGCACGAATTTCACCGCCGCCAGCATCTCGTCGACATCGGCGTTGGTGGAATAGGCGTTTGCGGTGATCTTCGGATAGTCGCGTGGATTCTTCGAGCGGATCATGATCTCGCCACGGCTCGACGGCCGGCAGTTGGACAGGCCGATCGAAAAGCCCGGCCACGGGTCGGGCGTGAGAATCGGGCGCTCGCCGTTCCTCGGGATGACGGTCGAGAAGGCCTGGAAATAGAGCTGCATGTTCGGGCGCGAGGACGCCGGATCGGTGCGGAAGAAGCCGCCGGCATTGTTCATCGACATCGACAGCGGACCGGAGCGCAGCAGGATGTATTGCATGCCGACCAGGAGCTTGCCCCACCACGGACGCAGCGTCTGGTTGAGCGTCGGCAGCCTGCCCTTGAAGGTATAGTTGACACCGACATGGTCCTGCAGGTTGGCGCCGACATTGTCATTGCCGTGCACGACCGCAACCCCGAGATCGCCGAGCAGGGCGGACGGCCCCACGCCGGAAAGCTGCAGCAGTTGCGGCGAGTTCACCGAACCGCCGGACAGGATTACCTCGCGGCCGGCGCGCGCGGTTCTGGTTTCGCCGTTCTGCTCGTATTCGACGCCGATGGCGCGCTTGCCCTCGAACAGGATCCTTGTCACCAGCGCGTTGGTTTCGACACGGACGTTGGCGCGTTTCATCGCGGGCCGCAGGAACGCACGGGCGGCCGACATGCGGCGGCCGTTCCTGGTGGTGATCTGATAGACGCCGACGCCTTCCTGGGTGGCGCCGTTGAAGTCCGGATTGAATGGCAGGCCGGCCTGTTGCGCCGCCGCCAGGTAGCGCTTGGTGAGCGGGTGCGCCGTCTTCGAGCAATCGGTGATGTGCAAGGGTCCACCGACGCCGCGCCACTTGTCGGCGCCGGCCTGGTTGTCCTCCAGCGCCTTGAAGGCGGGCAAGAGGTCGTCATAACTCCAGCCTGGATTGCCCGCCGCCGCCCAGGCGTCGAAATCCTCGCGCGCGCCGCGGATATAGACCATGGCGTTGATCGAGCTCGAGCCGCCGAGCAGCTTGCCGCGCGGCCAGTGGTCGGCGTTGCCGGCGAGACCCGGATCAGGCTCGGCCTTGTAGTTCCAGTTGACCGCCGGATCGAAGAAGGTCTTGCCGTAGCCAAGCGGCATCTGGACGTAGAAACGCCGGTCGGTTCCGCCCGCCTCCAGCACCAGCACCGAAAAGCGGCCGGATGCCGAGAGCTTTTCCGCAACGACCGAACCGGCCGAACCGGAGCCGACGACAATGAAATCATAAGTCTGCATAATGGACGGACAGGCTCCGAAATTTGCGGCTTAACCTAGACATTGCCGGCTTACGTCGTCGCTGTCGCTTCCGGCATGCCTTGTGAAAAAAGCGACCGCTCCGGTGGCGCGCTTTTCGCGTTCGCCCAATCTTGCGACATCGCAATCGCGTTGGTAGGGGATCAGGGGACCGGACCTCAAAAGGATCTCCCCCATGGTGCACTATGCCGAAGGAAAGCCACTCGGCGACCTGACGCTGAGGACGCTGGCCATGCCATCCGATGCCAATGCCGCCGGCGACATATTCGGCGGTTGGGTGATGGCGCAGATGGACCTTGCCTGCGGCATCCGCGCCGCCGAGCGCGCCAAGGGCCGCGTGGTGACGGCGGCGGTGAAGGAAATGTCCTTCGCCAAGCCGATGAAGATCGGCGACACACTCTGCATCTACACGCATGTCGAGCGCGTCGGGCGCACCTCGATGGTGCTCAAGGTGGAGGCCTGGGCGCAGCGCTATCTCTCCGACCTGATGGAGAAGGTCACCCACGCCGATTTCGTCATGGTGGCGCTCGACGGCGAGGGCAAGCCGAAGCCGGTACCGGCGGAGAGCTGATTCCCTGAGCTTGCGGTTTTGTAACAACGCCCACGCGGCAGGCGCGCCGGGCGACATCCGATGGTTGCCTTCACGCCCGACTGTGCCGGCGCTGGAGGAAGACAATGCGTCAACACATGCTGAACGGCTGGCTCGTGGCGGCCCTTCTTGCCTTGGTCTGCCTGCTAGGGATAACCGCCTATGTTGAGGTCCGCAAAGACCTCCCACGTGTTGCCTGCATCCACTACCAGACAGCCGTCAATCAGCGTTCAGCTGGACTCGATGCGTGCGGCACGGTCTGTTGCGGCAACCCCATCACGAGGGCGTGAGGGCCGGTCAGACGTGGAGCGGGGCTAATCGTTCCAAGGCTATCCAGTAACGGTTGCGACGATGCATCCGGGCGCGACGCGGTGGGGCAAAGAGGTTGAGCAAGGGCTCGATTTCAACCGTAACTGCACAACTTGGAGCAGAATCGAAAACGCTTGCCGCGCAAGGGTTTCAGGCTTGAATGCCGTCGAACTTCGCGCGCGCGGCCTGCACTCGTGCAGTGTTCTTGCGCGCCCATTCGCCGAGCGCTCCGACGGGTACGAGCAGCTCATGGCCGAGCTCCGTGAGCTCATAGTCGACGCGCGGCGGAATGGTCGGGAACACTTCCCGTGTGACGAAGCCGTCGCGCTCCAGCCCGCGTAGGGTGGTGGTCAGCATCTTTTGCGAGATGCCGCCGACAGCGGCGCGCAGCTCGTTGAAACGCATCGGTCCGCCGCCAAGCTTGCCGACGACGAGCACGGTCCATTTGTCGCCGACCCGCTGCAGGATCTCCGAGATTGCCCTGCAGTCCTCGGTGTTGTGCGGGTGCCTCAGTAACAAAGAAGTGCCTCCTTGCGCGCCAAGTTGTCAGTATCTCATATAGCGCCGGTATCCAAACGATACCACAAATTCCCGCAAGGAGAGCCTCCCAATGTCCAAGCCCAAAATCGCCATCGTCGTCGGTTCGACGCGCGCCGCCCGCTTCGCCGACGTGCCGACGCAGTGGATTGCCAAGATCGCCAAGGCGCATGCCGACATCAATGTCGAAATCGTCGATCTGCGCGACTGGCCGCTGCCTTTCTTCGACGAGGTCGCATCCTCGGCCTGGGCGCCCTCGCAGAACGAAATGGCGCAGCGCTGGCAGAAGAAGGTAGCCGAATTCGACGGATTCATCTTCACCGCCGCCGAGTACAATCATGCACCGACCGGCGTGCTGAAGAACGCCATCGACTACGCCGCCAATGAATGGAACAAGAAGCCGGCGGGCTTCGTCGGTTATGGCAGCGTCGGCGGCGCGCGCGCGGTCGAGCAGCTTCGCCTGATTGCCGTCGAGTTGCAGATGGCTCCGGTCAAGTCGGCCGTCCACATCGCCTGGGGCGACTTCCTTGCCGTCCGCCAGGGCGAGAAGAAGCTCGAGGATTTCGAGCACCTCAATCAGGCCGCCACCGCGCTCGTCAACGACATCGCCTGGTGGGCCAAGGTGCTGAAGGCGGCGCGCGCCGCCGATGCGATCAAGGGCGAAGCCGAGGCGGCCTGAGCTTTGGGATTATCCTTTCAAGGAAACATCTTGCGATGGGGCGGCGCTTGCGTCGCCCCATCTTGTTTGGGGAAAGGCGCCGCGCGGTCCGATTGCGGCTGCGCTCACAGCCAGCCGCCCGAAAACCCGGCACGGCGCAACCCCGTTGCGATGGCCGGCACACCGCGCATCAACCGCCACAGGAAGTCCGATCTGTAATTCTCGATCATCGGAGCGATCGGTCCCTGGTTGATGCCGACATGGTCCGGCGAGACCCAGCCGCAGGAACGTCCGTCAGCGGTGGCAATCGTCGGATTGAAGCTAGCGGTAAAGCCGTAGGGGTTGCCGGCGTGCAGGTCCATGTCATGGAAATGGCGTAGCGCCGGCAGCACGATTTCCGGCGCGAAGGGCAGCGAGGCGATCGCCGCCCAGGGCGACAGCGTGCCGTCATCCGGGCCGTATGGCGCGCCACGCGCGAGATAGCCGAAATAGCGGCGGCGGTGGGGCGCCGGCGCGATCGGGCCGGGGCCGTCGCTTGCGGTAACGCCCCAGCAATTCTCGCCATAACCGATCAAGCGCCTCGGATTGCGGACGGCGTAGTCGCGCTGAAGATAGGTCGCCTCGCGGCTGTTCAGGAAGTAGTCGCTGTCGTGGTCGCGCATGAAGGCGTCGCGGATACCGCGAAAATCGATCCAGACATGCGAGAACTGGTGGATGAAGAGCGGGCCCGCGTAAACCATCTCCCGGCCGTAGATTTTCTTCCAGACATAGGTCGAGAGCCAGGCCGCGTAACTCTCGGGCGGGAGCGGGTGGGTCGGCGAGCCGAGGCCCAGCACGTATAGGATCAGCGCCTCGTCGTAGCCTTCCCAGCGATAGGGCAGGAAGCCAGTCTCCGGCCTCCAGCCATGGGTGATCGCGCTGCCGCCATTCAAAGCCCATAGCCAGTCGGCGCGGCGGTAGAGCGCATCGGCCAGCCGGCGGATTTCCAGTTCCGATTCGTCATCCTGGTCGAAATAGGCGCCGGCAGCCAGAACGCCGGCCAGCAGAAGGGCGGTGTCGATCGTCGACAACTCGCAATTCCAGACCCGGCGGCCGGTCTTCATGTCGAGGAAATGATAGTAAAATCCCTTGTAACCCGTGGCATCGGGTTGCGGTCCGTGCGGCGCGTTCCAGAAGAAGCGGAGCGTGGCAAGGGTTCGCTCGACTGCCGCGGCGCGGGTCGCGAAGCCGCGCTCGACACCGACAGGATAGGACGACAGGGCGAGCCCAACGGCGGCTATGCTGGCAGGGGACGTTTGCGTGTTGCGGTCGGCGATCAGGCCGTTTTCGGCATTGGCCTCGTTGAGAAAGTACTCGAATGACAGACTCTGGATGTTCTGGAGGAGCTGCTCGTTCAGCGGGTGTTCGTTCAATGCATCCATGGCTATCGATGTAATCGGGCTCCGGTCGCATTTTCCATTCAAGCGGCCCATCAACAATCGGTGAGTAGGCATCGATTGGGAAGCGTCGACTGTGGCCTACGCCCATGCTTTCCTGGCAGTCATGGCGTCGTGCCTAAGGCGCAGCCGCCGGACGCGCATCGACACATCGGCATGATCATCGCGCGATCGGCCTGTGACCGTCAGGCAGGCGGGTGGCGATCAGCTTGTCGATGCGGCGACCGTCCAGATCGACGACCTCAAAACGCCAGCCTTGCGCGTCAACACACTCGCCGGTCGCCGGCAGGTGGTGCAGATGCGACAGCACGTATCCCGCCACGGTCTCGTAGTCGCGGTTTTCTGGCAGGTCGATGCCTAGCACCTCGGCCATCTCGTCGGCCTGCATGTAGCCGGCGAGCAGCCACGAGCCGTCCTCGCGCTTGACGGCGTTTTCCTCTTCCTCGCCGGCTTCGAGATCCGAGCGGAAAACGCCAGTGATGGCCTCAAGGATGTCGGCCGGGGTGACGATGCCTTCGAAGTGGCCGTATTCGTCATGGACCAGCGCCATCGGGACGTCGGACTCCCTCAGCTTCTGCAGCACGTCGAGTGCGTCGGCCTGATCATAGACGATGGGGGCGGCGCGCACATGCCGGCGCGGGTCGAGCGCGCGGCCGGCGAGCAGCGCGGCCAGAACGTCGCGAGTCTGGACAACACCGACCATGACGTCGACGCCGCCGTCGCCGGCGGGCAGGCGCGAATGCTGGGTCTCTACCAGGAGCCGCCTGATTGTGGCCTCATCGGACTGCAGGTTGATCCAGTCCACTTCGGTCCTCGGCGTCATGACGGCGCGCACGGCGCGGTCGCCCAGACGCATTACGCCGGCAATCATGCGGCGCTCGTCGGATTCGATGGTGCCGTGATGCTCGGCCTCGGCGACCAGCATCTTGATCTCCTCGTCGGTGACCTTCTCCTCCGGCCCGCCACGCTGGCCAAGAAGCCAAAGAACGGCGCGGCCGGACAAGTCGAGCAGGAAGACAAGTGGCGCCGCGATGGTGGCGAGGATGGTCATCGCCGGCGCTGCCCTGGCGGCAACGCGCTCCGGGTCCCTCAGCGCGATCTGCTTCGGCACGAGCTCGCCGACGATGAGCGAGGCATAGGTGATGACCGCGACGACGATGCCGACGCCGGCCGGGTTGGCTATATTCTCGCGGATGCCGGTCGAAGCCAGGAAGTGCGCCAGTCGTTCGCCCAGCGTGGCGCCGGAAAAAGCGCCCGACAGCACGCCGACCAGTGTGATGCCGATCTGCACCGACGAGAGGAATTTGCCGGGATTGGAGCCGAGGGCAAGCGCGCGACCGGCGCCCTTGACGTCGCGGTCGATCATCGCCTTGAGGCGAGCTGGCCGCGACGAGACGATCGCGAGCTCCGACATCGATAAAAGGCCGTTCACCAAGATGAGGACGGCCACGACGGCGATTTCAACGTAAAGCATGGCAGGTCAATAGCATTGCCGCAGTGCATTCGAAAATAGTCCGACATTATTTTTGGAGCATGACAGGCGGACTGTTCAGGCGGCTCGCGGCGCGGCGCCGAACGCAGTTGCAAGGGTTATCCTTACAACCTTGTCATGGCAGCATCTTCAACACACCAACGACCACCGCGCCGTCGGTGAAATAGGGATCGCCGCCGCCGTTTCTACCTGTCTTGGTCGGGCCGACACCTGTCATTTCGCCGGTGGAGATCAAGACGCTGGCCGTCGTCAGGTCGCCGATCAGGTGGCCTCGCTCGGCGTCGATGTCCGGGCCTATATGGTGAGTGACGGCACCGGTATCGTGGCTGAGGCCGACGCCACGATCGAAGGTGGCGGCGCCCAGCCACAACGGGCGGCCATCGTCGCCGACCGAGTCCGTCAGCCAGAAGCGGACATGGTGGCGCCGGTCGGCGCTATTGCCGACCGGCTGTTCGAAAGACAGGTCCTGCGCGTGGCCGTTGAACAGCAGCCGGCTAACCGGCGCATCGGGATAGGGGCGGGAAAAGAGCACGCTTTCGCCGATGTCGATCGCGGTCCTCAGTGTGACGGCATCGGCCGTGTCCCAGCCGGCAACCGCGAAGGCGTGGACGACCTCCTTCTCGGTGCCGACAAGGCCAATGTTGATCGGGTCGCCCGGGATGCCCTGCGGCGTGCGGGTCATCATCTCGAAGTGCTGCGCACGGAAGCCGCGCTCGCGCCAGGTCCAGAAACCCGGCGCCGCGATATAGGCCAGCGCCAGGTAGCCGGCGCAGAAAGCCGCCAGCCAGATCGTCGCGCGCCGTCCAAGGCTTTGTTCACTCACAAGCGGCCACTCCAAAGCGAATACGACATCACTCTAAGCGGCGTCGCGCGAGTTGGGCAGGGGGCTGTCGGCATCAGCGGCAGGCGCGATAGCCATTCCTGCGGTTCTTGATGTCGAAATGGAAGTGGTTGCGGTGGTCGTAGTTGTAGCCCGGCCCGAGCACGGTGGTGAAATACTGGCAGCCATCGGCACGCACATTGTTGAGGAAGCCGCGGGTGCGGAAGGCGAACAGGCCGGGCTTGCGGACGTCGATATCATCGCCATTGTTGAGCTCGATGCTCATGACGTCGAGCGCGTTGCCCTTGCCATGTTCGGACAACACCCCTTCGCCGGCGATGTTGCGGCAGGAATAGCTCGAGCCCTGGTGGATGGCCCTGACGCCGGAGAAATAACGCCAGCGGGCGGCCGGAACGAGCTCGTTCTTCGTCCAGGCGGCGAATGTCGCGGCCATGGCGCAGGTCAGCGTGGCCGACGGCTTCATGTCGACGCTGCCGATGGCCGAAACCTTGACCGGATAGTCGATGCCGCACTGGCCTTCGTGGATCGGCGCCAGATCGGTGTAGACGACGCCGAGACGCTTCAGTTCGTTGCGGCAGTCGACCTCGCTGGCCGGCATCTGCTCGACCGGCGACATCGGGGGATCCATGCGCGGATAGGCGGCGGTCATGTACGGATTGGAGGGAACCAGCCGCTGCATGCCGGAATATTGCGGAACATCGGGCACCGCCGCGGTCTGGCTGCCAACGTCGACCGCCGGCTGCAGCGAGAAGACATCGCCGGTGGTGCAGGCTGACACGGCCGCGATGGCAAGGCCGGTGATCAGCCTGAAGGCAGTGCTTCGCGCGCGATTGCTCTGTCGCGCCACAGCAAGCATGGCGCCAAGTCTTGCGGCCATTGAAGGCGTCCTTGTCCCCGAATGGCACAATTTTAACCATCAAGGGTAAAGGAAAGATCAGCGCCGGGATTCACGCCTGGGGCCGAATTGCGGCGTCATTGGCAGAAGGTGCCGCCATGGCGTCGCGGCTCGAGATCGAAGTGGAAGTGCAGCGAATGATCTGCGTCGCTGCCGGGACCAAGCACCGTCTTGAACGGTCCGCAGGCGGCCTTGCGCACCGCGTCCAGGAACTTCGCGTCCTTCTCGGGAGGCGCCGGAGCGACGTCGATCTTGCTGCCGTTCGAAAGCGTGAAGGAAGCGATATCGAGCGCGTTGCCAAAGGCGTGTTCCGACAGCTTGTGCGTGCCATGGCGAGGGCGGCAGACGAAAGCGGATGCCTGACTGATCGACTTCAGATCGGCGTCGAACTCGGCCTTGGCCGTTGGTTGGACAACATCCACCGCAAAGCGCGCCACCGCCTCCGCCATCTGGCAGTCGAGCTCCGCGCCCGGGGTGATGCTGATGGATTTGCCAAGCGTTTTCAGAACGATAGGGTAGGGTATTGAACAACCGATTCCAGCATCGTGCTCGGCCTTGTGTTCCTCGAATTCGACGCCAAGCGCTTTGAGCCGGCCGCGGCAGGCGACTTCGTCCTCCGGCATCTTGTCGGCAGGCAGATCAGCGGAACGAGGATCGGGAAGCATCTTTTCGCCGCCAGCCTCATCCGGTTTCTGTGGAGGCAGCGGAGCGGCCGCAGGGGGCTCCGGCTCAAGCTCAGCCGGTTTTTCCGGTGGCGTGGCAACGACCGCCGGGGTTTGCGGCGCCGCTGACTGGCTGCCAGCCGACGGCTGCCGTTCCTTGTCCTGTTTTGGTGGTGCAGCCTCGGTGTCCACACCGCTTTCGGCACCGGTGGGACGGGGTTCGGGAATTGGTGGCGTTGCAGGCGTTTCCAGCGCCGGCGCCGTGTTTTGATTGTTGGAGGACGGATCGCCCTTGTGCAGCCTGTGATGGTGGTGTCTCGCCAGCGCGGGGGTGGCAAGGCACATCGCCGCCAGCGGCAACGCCAGAATGCACAATCGGGAAAAGCTCAGCGTCGCCATCGCCCGGAAACGGCGCCGGCATCCTGAAGTTGCCTGGAAGCCTGGAGCAGCCGATCACAATCGATTACCGGCGCGTTACGCGCCGATCACCTCAAGGCCTTCCGCGAGCCAATCGGCAAGCAACGGCAGGCCAAGCAGGTATTTCGCCGTGCGCTTGTTGGCGCGCTCGCGCGCCGCGGCCACTGCATCGGCCCATTCGGTAGCGTCAAAGTCGCCGCGGCCAACCCAGGCGAGGGCTATCAGCTCGGCGGCCTCGTCGACATTGAGGTCGTTGATCAGCTCGCGGAACTCCTCCTCGGTCAGGTTTTCCGAGGCCTCCTCGACCAGCCCATCGTGGTGATGACTGGCGTGCCTGTCGCCGTCGAACTCGACCTCGTGCTCGGCGCCGTCGTCATAATCCTCGTTGACGGCGGCACTCAAAGCCTTGGCCTTGAGGACGAACAGGCGCACCGTGTCCGGATCAATCGAAAGCTCCCATTGCTTCTCGCGGCGCTGCTGCACGGTCCTTCTCCACGTGATGCGCTTGCCCGGATGATAGCGGATTTGCGGCGCGCGTCACGTCTGGAGGCAAGGCTGCCTCCACAGTCGTCCAAAATTGTTCGGCAGACACGGGGTTTTCGGGGATGAAACCGGATCGCGCCGGCGTTAATCTGGCATTGTCACGCTCACGGAGGCTTCGATGCGCAGACGATTGCTTGTTCAGGTCATGGCTGTTGCCGCCTTGCCGCTGTTTGTGGCGCCCGCGTTCACAGCCGGCGACAGCGGCGGCGGAGGCGGTAGCCCTACCACCACCCAGTGCAAGAAGGGCGAGGTCTGGGACAAGAAGAAGAACAAATGCGTAAAGCCCCAATACGGCATGCTGGATGACGACAGCATCTACGAGGCCGGCCATGACCTGGCGATGGCTGGGCGCTATGACGAGGCGATCTCGGTCTTGACGCTGGCCGCCAACAAGCAGGATCCGCGAATCCTCAACTATCTCGGCTATTCGCATCGCCATTCCGGCCGTGTCACCGTAGGCCTCGGCTACTACGAAGAGGCGCTGCGGATCGATCCGAACTACACGCTGGTGCGCGAATATCTCGGCGAGGCGCATCTGCAGATCGGCGATCTTGCCGGCGCCCAGGAGCAGCTTAAACAAATCGAGATGCGGACCGGCAAAGGTTCTCGCGAATATGGCATGCTGTCCGAGCAGATCGATCACTTCCTGAGAAGCTGATTGCAACTCGGCTCCTTTCAAACCGGCTGCGGACACGCGGCCGGTTTTTTGCGTTCGGTCGCGGCATTTGCCTCCGGGCAGCCAGCGCGAAAGCGGTGATCATTTTGCCGGACTTCATTTTTGAGCGTGAAAATCGCGCGAAGATCGCTATATTGACCGAAATTGTGGTGAAACGGTTCCGTTAGCCCAGGCTGCCGGACCGTTTTCTTTTTGTACCATCGACAAGGCCATTCCCGGCGAGCGGGGGTGGCGGCAGGAAAGGTCAGGCATATGAACAAGGTCCCGATGACAGGCGACGGGTTCGCGTCATTGAAGGAAGAACTGCGCTGGCGCCAGCAGGAAGAGCGTCCTCGCATCATCGAGGCGATCTCCGAAGCACGCTCGCATGGCGACCTGTCCGAAAATGCCGAATATCATGCGGCCAAAGAGGCGCAGAGCCACAATGAAGGCCGCGTCAACGAACTTGAGGACCTGATCGCGCGCGCCGAGGTCATCGACGTCTCGAAGCTCAGCGGCGACAAGGTGAAATTCGGCGCCACCGTGGTGCTGGTCGACGAAGACACCGAGGAAAAGAAGACCTACCAGATCGTCGGCGACCAGGAGGCGGACGTGAAGTCCGGCCGCATCTCGATCTCCTCGCCGATCGCGCGCGCGCTAATCGGCAAGGAAGTCGGCGACGCCATCGAGGTCAATGCGCCCGGCGGCGCAAGGGGCTATGAGATCGTCCAGGTGCAGTTCATCTAGGAACTTGGGTATGCGCCTGTAATCCGAGCGCCAATTGCCGTTGGGCTTCGGCCATCACTTCAGCCGGCGTGACCTTGCCGCCGGCCGGCGCCAGCAAGGTCGTCGAAAACGGTCCGCGCGGGCCTGTAAGGCCCGGTTCGGTCGCCAGGAAGATGGCGACCGTGGGCAGACCGAAACCGCTCGCGAGATGGGTGAGGCCGGTATCCGCGCCAATCACGATTTCCGAGCGACCGAGGATCG
This sequence comes from Mesorhizobium sp., assembly GCF_024509055.1. Taxonomy (GTDB): domain Bacteria; phylum Pseudomonadota; class Alphaproteobacteria; order Rhizobiales; family Rhizobiaceae; genus Mesorhizobium. The sequence goes on from NZ_JANINM010000024.1 coordinate 58,141, forward strand.
CAGCGATCTCGGACAACGGCGATCTGGGAATCAGCACAGTGTTTGGAACGGCCGAGGCGATCGCCTCTGCCACTTTCCTTTCCGCTTCGTTCGACCATGTCACGACTGGCGTGAAACCTCTGGCAACCAACTGCCGGCCGGTCTCGATCCAGTCACCGACCGGCCATTTCTTGTCCTCGCGGCTGGTGCCGTGCAGCAGGAAGGCGGCGCGCCCCTCGATGGCCGGCATGCCGGAAGCCGGCGCGACGATACCGGAACCCAGCACTGACAGATCCGGCTGATAGCCGAGGGCCAGTCCAAACAGGCGGCGTGTGCGCTCAATGGCATGCAAATCACGAGCGACCCTGTATTTGCGGTCGTAAAGCAGCGTTGCTGTTGGCTCCCGTGCGCTCGAGCGGTCGAAGCCGGCAATCGGTGATGCGGCCTGCCTGGCGACGACGGCGGATTTCAACAGTCCTTGGGCGTCGATCACCAGATCGTAGTTCCCCGACCGTAACGCTCGCCGCAGGCCTGCCATCTCGCGCCAGGTCCGGCTGTCGAAAAGCTTCTTGCGCCAGCGCCGGATCGCCACTTTGTGGATGCTTCGGATCGCCGGATGCAGCGCCACGATGCCGGCGAACGCCTCTTCCACGCACCAGTCGAACGTCACATCGGGGCGGTTGTGAAGCGCGTCCTCGACAGCCGGGAAAGTGTGGATGACGTCGCCCATGGACGACGTCTTGACGATCAGCACCTTCATACGGTGGCCGGAACCTGCAGCAGCCGTTCGGCGGCGGCCATGACGCGCGCGACTTCGAGCGTCTTCAGGCAATTGAGATGGCCGAGCGGGCAGATTTTATTGTGGCAGGGTGAGCAGGACAAGTGGAGCCAGATCAATTCGGAGCGCTCGGTCAGCGGCGGCGTGTTCTCGGGCGAGGTCGATCCGTAGACGGCCACGACCCGCGTACCGACGGCGGCGGCGACATGCATCAGGCCGCTGTCGTTCGATACGGCAAGGTCGGCGGCAGCGAGCAGATCGATGGCGTCTGCCAGTTTCGTCTTGCCGGCCAAGTCGATGGCACCCGGCGCCAGAGTGGCGATCTCGCCGGTCACGCTGGCATCGTTCTTCGAGCCCAGCAGCGCGACACCGTAGCCCTTTTCAATCATCGCTCGGGCAAGCCCGGCATAGTGGTCGCTTGGCCAGCGCTTTGCCGGGCCGAACTCGGCGCCAGGCATCAAAGTGACGAATTTCTTGCCGCTCAACCCGAACCTCGCCAGCAGCTCGGCCTGGTTAGCCGTATCGACTGTGAGTTTCGGTGCGTGAAAAGTGCCGCCGCGGGCAAGGCCGAAATAGGCTCGCGCGGTGCGCCGCTTGAGGGCATCCGGCAGGGGCACGACATCGGTCAGCAGGCCGTAGCGCATTTCCCTGAGGTTACCGACGCGGCGCGGAATCCGAGCAAAAAACGGGATCAGCGCCGATTTCCAGCTGCCGGGCAGCACATAGGCCATGTCGTAGCGGCCGCGCAGCAGGCGGCCGAAACGCATGCGGCTGCGGAATTCGAGAGCGCCCGGCATTAGGGGGAAGTCGATCTGGCTGCGTATTTCCGGCATGCGCTTGACTATGGGCGCCGCCCAGGCCGGCGCCAGCACGTCGATGGCGGCGTTTGGATGCTTTTCCTTCAGCGCTGAGAACAGGCACTGCGCCATGACCATGTCGCCCACCCAGCGTGGGCCGATCACTAGGATCGTTGGGCTTTCAGCCATTCGACATAGTCCCTGACGCCGGTTTCTACGGTCCGGAATTGGCCATTGTAGCCGGCCGCGCGCAAGCGGGACATATCAGCCTGCGTAAAACTCTGATAGCTGCCCTTGAGGTGGTCCGGGAAGGGGATGAACTCGATCTCGCCCTTGCCGAGCGTGTCGATCACCGTTTCGGCAATGGCGCGGAACGGCTGGGCGCGGCCGGTGCCGCAGTTGAAGATGCCGCTCGACCCCCGCTTCCAAAGCCACAGGTTGACGTCTGCGACGTCCCCGACATGGATGAAATCGCGGCTTTGCTCGCCGGGGCCGAAGCCGTCATAGGCGCCGAACAGTTTCGGATTCTCGCCACGCTCGACCTGGTTGAAGAGATGGAAGGCGACCGAGGCCATCGAGCCCTTGTGCGCCTCGCGCGGCCCGTAGACGTTGAAATAGCGCAGGCCCGCCACCTGCGAGTGTTCGGTGTCGAGGACATTGCGGCGAACATAGTCGTCGAACAGCTTTTTCGAATAGGCATAGACATTGAGCGGCCGCTCGAGGGCGGGCTCCTCGCGGAACTCGCTGCCGCCGCCATAGACCGACGCCGACGAGGCGTAGAGGAAGGGCACGCGCAGCGCCAGGCAGGCGTGCAACAGCCGCTTCGAATAGGCATAGTTCACATCCATCATGAACTTGCCATTCCATTCAGTGGTGGTCGAGCAGGCGCCCTGATGGAAAACGGCCTCGACGCGGCCGAGCCCGCCGTCCTCGAGCCGGCCGAGAAAATCGTCCTTGTCGAGATAGTCGGCGATGCGCAGATCGGCCAGGTTGGCGATCTTGTGGCCGTCGGTCAGGTCGTCGACGACCACGATGTCGTCATGCCCTTCGGCATTGAGCGCGGCAACGATGTTGGAGCCGATCATGCCGGCGCCGCCCGTGACGATGATCATGCTGTTGGCCCCGATACTCGTTTCACTTGCCGATTCCGGCTCTTATAAGGGAGGTATCTCGGGCTGTCGACAAAGCAGCTGCATGCGCCTCAGTGGCGCCGCAAAGCTTTCGCCTCAGTCGGCTCGCACGGGGACATTTCGATGAGGGGACAGGGACGATGCCGTCGACCGAACTGCTGATCGCGTTTTTCGCCACCACCGCCATCTTTGCCTATATTCCAGGTCCCTCCATGCTCTATGCCGCCGCGCAGACGATGGTGCGTGGCCGCTGGTCCGGCCTAACTGCGGCGCTGGGCATTCATCTGGGCGGCTATGTGCATGTCTTTGCCGCCGCAGCGGGTCTGTCGGTGCTGTTCCATGCCGTGCCGCCGCTATACATGGCGGTCAAGCTTGTGGGTGCACTCTACCTGATCTGGCTCGGCGTCTCCCTGTTTCGCAAGCGGATCGAGGGCGACGCGGTGTTGCCCGCGATTGAGCGCAAATCTGCGCGCCGCGCCTTTTTCGAGAGCATCGCCGTCGAGGTGCTCAACCCCAAGACGGCGATCTTCTTCATGGCTTTCCTGCCGCAGTTCATCGACGCTTCGGCGGCATTCCCGATCTGGCTGCAGTTCGTCGTGCTCGGCACCATCGTCAACCTGATGTTTTCTTCCGCCGACATCACTTGCGTGTTCCTGGCCGGCGCCGTGATCGGCCGGCTGCGGCGTTCGAGCCGCGCGCAGCGGCTGATGCAGCGGGCGGGCGGGGCGGTTCTCGTCGGTCTCGGCGTGCACGTCGCGTTGCAGAAGAGCTGATCGACGGGACAGTGGAGCCGCCGTTGCGCTGCATGGATTTGCGGTATATCGGCTTCGCCATGAATGATCCGGCCATCAGACGATGGTGACCAGCAAGATCGAGACCGGCCTTATCAGCGTGTTGTCAGTGACATGATCAAGCATAATCCGCCTTCCCCCGAGCCCTTGCACCGCGCCATCGCCCGCTTCGGCGATGCGACTGTGCTGGTCGTCGGCGATTTCATCCTCGACCGCTTCGTCAACGGCGTCATCGAACGCATCTCGCCCGAGGCGCCGATCCCGGTGCTGCACGGGCGAGGCGAGATGCTGACCCTGGGCGGCGCGGGCAATGTCGTTTCCAACATCGTTTCGCTGGGCGCTGCGGCGATCCCGGTTTCCCTGATCGGCGCCGACCCGGCCGGCGACAATCTGATGCGCATGCTGGGCGAACTCGGTGTCGACACCGACGGCCTTGCCCAGCGCCGCGGCCGCATGACCTCGTCGAAGAGTCGCTTCAGCGCGCTCAACCAGCAAGTGCTGCGTTTCGACGAGGAGGAGATCAAGCCGCTCTCCGGTACCGAGCGGGCGACGCTTGTCGAGCACTTCCAGGCAGCGCTTGGGCGTGCCGACATCGTCATCCTGTCCGACTACGGCAAGGGCATCCTGCTCGACGGCGTTGCAGCCGAACTGATCGCGATCTGCCGCGATGCCGGAAAGCCGGTGCTGGTCGATCCGAAGGGGCGTGACTATGCCCGCTACGCCGGCGCGACCGCGGTCACGCCCAACCGCAAGGAACTTGGTGAGGCGGTCGGGCACGCGGTGTTTGGCGATGAGGAGATCGTGGCTGCCGCGCGCGACCTGATCGCGGCGCATGATTTCGAGTACATCGTCGCCACGCGCAGCGAAAAGGGCATGAGCGTCGTCAGCGCCGAGGATGCCCGTCACATTGCCACGCAGGCACGCGAAGTGTTCGACGTTTCCGGCGCCGGCGATACCGTCATCGCAACGTTTGCCCTTTCGCTGGCCGCCGGTGCTGACCGTGTGCAGGCCGCCGTCATCGCCAATGCCGCCGGCGGCGTGGTGGTCGGCAAGCGCGGCACCGCGCGGCTGACGGTCGAGGAACTCTCCGGCGCGCTGTTCCGCTCCCACGGGCCGGTGGCCCACCAGGATGCCATTCTCGACGCCAGCGCCGCCGCCAGGATGGTGGCGGCCTGGAAGGAAGAAGGCCTGTCGGTGGGCTTCACCAATGGCTGCTTCGACATCCTGCACGCCGGCCATGTCAGTCTGCTGCACGCCGCGCGCAGCCAATGCGACCGGCTGGTCCTCGGCCTCAACAGCGACGCTTCGGTGCGCCGCCTGAAGGGGCCCGGACGCCCGGTCAACGACCAGCATGACCGGGCCTGCGTTCTCGCCGCGCTTGCCTCCGTCGATGCAGTCGTGGTCTTCGAGGAGGATACGCCGCTGGCCCTGATCGAGGCGCTGCTGCCGGACATACTGGTCAAGGGAGCCGACTACACAATCGAGACCGTGGTGGGCGCCGACGTCGTGCAGAAGGCCGGCGGGCGCGTGGTGCTGGTCGACCTCGTCGCCGGCAAGAGCACGACAAACACCATCGGCAAGATGCGGGCCACCAACTGAGGATCTCATGTCTCAACTGAACGACTATCTGGTCCGCTCGGCGGCGGCGATCTCGGCGATGGTCGAGCGTGACCTAACCGGAGAAATGGAACGCGCGGTAAGCGTGGTCGTTGCGGCGCTGGCGCAGGGCAAGGCCCTGCTGATCTGCGGCAATGGCGGCTCCGCCAGCGATGCCATCCACATCGCGGGCGAACTGGTCGGCCGGTTCCTCAAGGAGCGCAAGGCCTACAATGTCATCGCGCTGCCGGCCAACGCGGCAGTGCTGACGGCGTGGGGCAACGACTACGGCTTCGACACCGTGTTCTCGCGCCAGGTCGAGGCGCATGGGTCCGAGGGCGCGGTGCTGCTTGCGATTTCCACCAGCGGCAATTCGCCGAGCATCCTCGCCGCCGCGGAGCAGGCGCGGGCGATGGGCATGACGGTGATCAGCATGACCGGCGACACCGGCGGCAAGCTCAAGCCTCTGACCGACATCCTGCTCAACGTGCCCTCGACCTCGACGCCGATCATCCAGCAGGGGCACCTCTGCCTCTATCATCACCTGTGCGAGGCGGTGGAAGCGCGTCTCAGCAATGGCTGAAGCCAGGCGGGAGTTTCCGCTTGCCGAGCCCGGCCTGTGGGTCGAGCGGATTGGAAGCAGAATTTTTCCATCCGGCCGGCCAGCGCTCTTCCTCGACCGCGACGGCACCATCAATGTCGATGTCGGCTATCCCGGCGATCCGGCTGACGTGGTGCTGCGCGACGGCATCGCGCCCGCCATAGAGGCCGCCAACGCGTGCGGCATCCCGGCCATTGTCGTCACCAACCAGTCTGGCATCGCGCGCGGCTATTTTGGCTGGGACGCGTTTGCCCGGGTCAACCAGCGGGTGCTGGACCTGCTTGGCGAGGAGAACGCCACCGTCGACATGGTGCTCGCATGCGCCTATCACGAAGCCGGCTCGGGCCCGCTGGCAATCGCCGACCATCCGATGCGCAAGCCCAATCCGGGCATGCTGCTCGAGGCGGCCAGGCGCCTGGACATCGATCTCAAGCGATCCCTCATGGTCGGCGACAAGCTGGCTGACATGGAGGCTGGCCAGCATGCCGGACTGCCGCAAGGCTGGCTTGTCGACGGCGAGGCGACCCTTCAATCCGGCTTTGCCACCCGGTCGTTGCGGACCGCTGCCGATCTCGGCGGCTTGATAGCGGCCTTGAAGCAGCTTGGCCCAGCCTGACCGCAAGCGTCAGGCGGGATCCTTGCCCTCGGAAGCCTCATACAGCTTTGCCTCGGTGGCGAAGGAATAGACCAACACCATCATCGAGTAGACGAACCCGTGCCGGCCGCACAGGAAGTAGCGTTTGGCGAGATAGAACTTCAGGAAATTGCCGAGCGGCGAAAGCACCAGCCGCACCAGCCCCGGCTTCCTGCCCTTCTCGACCAGCGCGACCACCTTGAGGCTGGAATAGGCGTTGGCGCGGGCGAGATCCTCCTCGACCGATATTTCGCGCCGGTGCAGCAGCACGCCGCTTTCGATCGTCCTGGTTTCGCCCGGCACGCTGAAGGATTCATGCACCCGCGCCGTCAGATCCATGGTGGCGCCTTGGCGGCGAAAAAGCCTCAGCAGTCTGTTGTGCAGCACCCAGCGATGGGCATAGCCGTAGCCCTTCAGCCAGTCGCGGCGGCGAACGTACCATCCGTCGACGTCGCCTTTCACCTCCTGCGTGGCGGCCACGATCGATTGCCGCAACTGGTCGTCGACGCGTTCGTCCGGATCGATTGAAAGGCACCAGGGCTGTGTCGCGTGGTCGAGCGAGAATTGCCGCTGGCGCGGAAATCCCGGCCAGTCGTTGTGCAGCAGCTTTATCGGGTAGCCCTTGGCTATGTAGTCCTGCACGCACTCGACGGTGCCATCGGTCGAGCCGGAATCGACGACAATGATCTCAGCGCAGAAGTCGATGCTCTCAAGGCACGGACCGATCATGTCGGCCTCGTTCATGCAGATGATGAGCGCCGAAATCGGGCTTGCGAATCGGGTCATGGTCCCCTTCCGACCTCGGATTTGTTGACGGAGCTTACGCCGCCTGCGCGCGGAAACCAATCGCGCGACGAAGCCGGACTTAACCCCTCTTCCAAGCAGTTCTGTCGAATAGCAACGCGGCGGCAGTGTGACGAGAATTCGTGTCGGCCTGCCTCAAGGCCGCTCGAACGCCACCAGGCCCTCGTCCTTGACGCGGCGGATGGTCAGCGCGGTGCGCACCGTGTCGACATTGGGGGCCGAAGCCAGTTCCTCGATGACGAAGGTCTGGAAGGTGCCGAGGTCGCTTGCCACGCAGTGCAGGAGGAAATCGGATTCGCCCGAGACCATCCAGGCGTCGCGCACGATCGGCCAGCCGCGCGTGCGTTCGGCAAATGTCTTCAGTTCGGCGTCGGCCTGGTGGTGCAGGCCGATAAGGCAGAAGGCGACCACGTCCATGCCAAGCGCCGGCGCGTTGAGCAGGGCGCGGTAGCCGCGGATGATGCCAGCCTCCTCCAGCCGCCGGACGCGGCGCAGGCAGGGGGGCGCGGAGATGCCAACCCGGCTCGACAGCTCGACATTGGTCATGCGGCCGTCATTCTGCAATTCGCGCAGGATCTTCCAGTCGATGGCGTCAAGATCGGCTTTCAGGGGCATGGCTGTCTCAGCTTGGCGCAAGAATCTTTCGCGAATGTGTAATTAAACGACTTTTGTGTTGACGCCAGCCCCCCTCTCCAAAACGATTTTTGGATGGTAACGAAATCGGCCGCCGGGCGAATAGCCACATGGGCCGAAGCTTTCCGGGGACGACGGTCCGCTCGTCTTGCTGGCTTGGCGGGCAACACTTACATTACGCGCGACAAAGCCACGGCCTTCGCCGCAGGGGACTTTTTTATGAACACCAAGCACGCGCCCGTTCTCATCATCGGTTCCGGTCCGGCCGGCTACACGGCGGCGATCTATGCCGCGCGTGCCATGCTGAAGCCGATGCTGGTTGCCGGACTGCAGCAGGGTGGCCAACTGATGATCACCACGGACGTCGAAAACTATCCCGGCTTCGCCGATCCGATCCAGGGTCCTTGGCTGATGGGCGAGATGCTCAAGCAGGCCGAACATGTCGGCACCGAGATCGTCAATGACATCATCACCGAGGTCGACCTGAAAGTGCGGCCGTTCCGTGCCGTCGGCGACTCCGGCACCGTCTACACGGCCGACGCTCTGATCATCGCCACTGGCGCGCAAGCCAAGTGGCTGGGCATTCCGTCGGAGCAGACCTTCATGGGGTTCGGCGTTTCCGCTTGCGCGACCTGCGACGGCTTCTTCTATCGCGGCAAGGATGTCGCTGTGGTCGGCGGCGGCAATTCGGCCGTAGAGGAAGCGCTCTACCTAGCCAATCTTGCCAAGAGCGTCACGATCATCCACCGGCGCGGCGATTTCCGGGCCGAAAGGATCCTGCGCGAGCGACTGCTCAAGAAGGACAATGTCCGCGTCATCTGGGACACGGTCGTCGACGAAATCACGGGCCAGCCGGGCAAGGCGCCGCTGCCGCCTTCGGTCGAAGGGTTGAAACTGCGCAATGTGGTGACCGGCGAGGTGTCGCGGCTGAAGGTCGATGGCGTCTTCGTCGCGATCGGCCACGCGCCGGCGGTAGAGCTCTTCGTCGGCAAGCTGAAGCAGAAGCCGAACGGCTATCTGTGGACGGCGCCGGATTCGACGCGCACCGACGTGCCGGGCGTGTTCGCCGCCGGCGACGTCACTGACGACGTCTACCGGCAGGCGGTGACGGCTGCGGGGCTTGGCTGCATGGCCGCCCTCGAGGCCGAAAAATATCTGGCCGGCATCGAGGTCCATCGCGAAGCAGCGGAATAGAAATCGGCTGAAAAAAGTCGTTTAAAAGCCTGATTTTTCATTCAGACGCCAAAAGCAACACGAGGGGAATCATGGCGCTGGACTGGGACAAGCTACGCGTATTTCACGCCGCGGCGGAGGCTGGGTCGTTCACCCATGCCGCCGAGACGCTGCATCTTTCGCAATCGGCGATCTCGCGCCAGGTCAGCGCGTTGGAGCACGATGTCGGCGTGGCGCTGTTTCATCGCCATGCCCGCGGCCTGGTGCTGACCGAACAGGGCGAGATGCTGTTTCGCACGGCGCATGACGTGCTGATGAAGCTGGAGACGATCAAGTCGCGGCTTACCGAGACCAAGGACCGGCCCTCCGGCGTGCTTCGGGTGACGACAACGGTCGGCCTCGGCGCCGGCTGGCTGACCGAGCGGGTGCAGGAATTCATTGAGCTTTACCCCGAGATCAGCCTGCAGTTGATCCTCGCCAATGAGGAACTCGACCTCACCATGCGCCAGGCCGATTGCGCCATCCGGCTCCGCCAGCCTCAGCAGCCGGACCTCATCCAGCGCCGGCTGTTCACGGTGCATTTCCATCTCTACGCGGCGCCTTCCTATATCGCGAAGTTCGGCAAGCCGGCCTCGATCGCCGAACTCAGGAACCATCGCATCGTCACCTTCGGCGTGCCGGTGCCCTCGCATCTGTCGGAACTGAACTGGCTGGAAACGATCGGCGATTTCGAGGGCGGGCAAAGGGTGCCCACCCTGCAGATCAATGACATCCTGTCGATCAAGCGCGCGGTCAAGGGCGGCGCGGGCATCGCCATGCTGCCCGACTACGTCATCAGCAAGGATTCGAACCTGGTCCAGCTGCTGCCCGAGACCGAGGTGCCGTCCTTCGACACCTATTTCGCCTATCCCGACGCGATGAAGA
>NZ_JANINM010000025.1 GCF_024509055.1 Mesorhizobium sp.
CGGCCGACGAAACGCTGGTCCATTTCGGCGGCCTCCTCGCCCGCAGCGGCCGCTCGGCCCATGCGGTCGAACAGATCCTTTCAGGCGCGACAGGGCACCCTGTTCGCGTCGAGCAGTTCCAGGGCCGTTGGCTGCCGGTCGCCGAGACCGACCGCAGCAGATTGCCGAGCAGTGACAGTCCTCGCGGGTCGTTTTGCCGGTTGGGAGAGGATTTCGTCATCGGCGAAAGGACATTTGACGTCCAGGCCACGGTCAATCTGCGTATCGGGCCGCTGGACTATGCGGCCTTCCGCGCACTGCTTCCTGACGGAAGCGGCGCGCGTGGATTCTCAGATCTGGCAGCCGCCGCACTTGGGCCGGAGTTCGCTTTCGACCTGACGCTGGAGCTGGCAGCCGCTGAAGTCCCTTCGCTGAAGCTCACGAGGGAGGACGACCCATCCACCGGCAACCGACTCGGCTGGAACACATGGCTGGGCACCGACCAGCAACGCGTGGCGGCGGCACGCGTCGTCATCCAGCCTGCACCGCATCTGCGCTGACCTGAAGGAGAGGAAATACCTGCATGGGTGACTGGACGGACGGCTATGTATCTGATGTGGAATATTTGGCCGGCTTCTATTCCGAGCAGATGCCCGCCCATATCGACGCGGCTTGCCTGGTGCGCGGCATCGAGCCGCCTGTCCCGCGCGGGGAGCCTTTCCGCTACTGCGAACTCGGCTGCGGCGTAGGCAAATCGGCCACCACGATCGCCGCGACCTCGCCGCATGGACAGGTGTGGGGCTTTGATTTCAATCCTGCCCATATTGCGCGGGGGCAGCGCCTTTCCCGGGAGAGCGGGATCGACAACCTTGTCCTCGAAGACAGCTCATTCGAGGATCTGGCAGGCGCACGGGGCGCGACCTTGCCGCGCTTCCACTATATCGGCCTGCATGGCGTGTGGTCGTGGATAAGTCCCCGGAACCAACAACACATTGTGAAATTCATCGCCGATCACCTTGAGCCGGGGGGAGCGGTCTACATCACCTACAACGCCCTGCCTGGTTGGAATACGGCGGCGCCGCTGCAGCGCGCGCTCTGGGCCACGGCGGGCGTCGACAACGACCGCAGTGACCGGCGCGTCGTTCGGGCGATGGCGTTCGCCCGGCGAATGGCGAATGCCGGGGCTGGCATTCTGCCTCTCGATTTTCTCGATCGCCTGGAAAAGGAGCGCGACGGCGACAATGTCGCCTATCTGGCCCACGAATATCTCAATGCGCACTGGGCTCCCTGCTATCAGATGGACGTCGCGGAGGCGCTTGCCGAGGCGAAAGTAAGCTACGCCACCTCAGCCAACATCATCGACAATTTTCCCGACCTCTGCCTGACCAGCGAGCAGCGTGAACTTGTCGATGAAGTCCCGGAAAGATTTCGCGAGACCATCCGGGATTATTTCATGCAGCGGACCTTCCGACGCGACATCTATATCCGCGGCAGCCGACCGATTTCCTCGCGCCGCATCGACAGCCGATTGCGCGCGGTTCGGCTGATGGCGACGGTGCCGGAGTCGGCGCTGACCCGCGAGCTTCGCGTGCCCGTGGGCAAGGCGGAGCTCAGCGAGTCCTTCTATGGACCTGCATTGAAGGCGATCGCCAATGGCACGCCCAGCATCGGAGAGTTGTTTGATGAATCCCCCGCCGGGGGAACGGCCACAGCACAGGAAGTCCTTGGCATGCTGGTCGGATCGCGGCAAGCCATTAGCGTCATCGCCGAGCCGTCCGAAGCCGCACGCGCTCGGGTGCGGCGCTACAATGTCGCGCAGCTCCGCACCTACGCGGATGAAGGCAAAGCGGTCGGCGCGCTGGCGGGCGTTGCCATCGGCTCTGCTGTCACCGTCCGTCTCTTCGAGATGCTCGTCTATGAAGCTCTGATCGACGGCGTGCCTGCCGAGCCGGGCGCGATGGTGGACGATTGCTGGAAGAGGCTCAAGTCTCGCGGAGACAGGGTTGTCAGCAACGGCGCGGTGATCGACGACGAGGCAGCTAGCCGAGTCGTGCTCGAAAACAACGTCCCCGAAGTCCTGCAAATTGCGCTGCCCATGTGGCAGCGGATCGGCGCGGTCTGAAGATGCGATGACTGAGCGCTTCGTTCGTCTGGCCATTCGGCATAGTAGCCGGGGTTTCAACGTATCGGACGCGCTGGACGCCGCCGGGCGCCGCGTGGTGCTGAAGGAAGCGCGTGCGCTTGACGCACTCGGCAGGCAGCGCTTCCTGCGCGAGGCCCGGCTAGGCCAGCAACTGAGACACAGCGGGCTAGCATCCGTCCTGGATCACGATGAAGGATGGATCGCCTTCGAGCCGCTTGAAGGTTCGCTCGCGTCATGGCCGCGGATCGTCGATTTGGCTGAAGCTCGCAGGGTACTGGAAAGGCTGGCGGCGACGCTCGCTTATATGCATGCATGCGGCGTCGTCCACCGGGACCTGAAGCCGGCGCATGTAATGTTCCGCGGCAGCGAGCCTGTCCTCATCGACCTGGGCGTGGCGGGACTTGCGGGAGACGATCCGCTGGAGGGCGCAGAGATCGTGGGGTCTCCCGCCTGGATGGCGCCGGAGCAGGCGCTCGGTGCCATGCCGGAACCTTCGGCCGACATCTGGTCGCTCTGCGCCGTGGCCCACAATTTGCTGACCGGACGCCCATTGTTTGCCGGAAGCGCCGACGCTGTCCTGGCGATGCGCAGCGCGGGAGCGATGTGCCGGCCCTATCTTACGGAGATTGCTGATCCGACCCTGGCAGCCATCGTCGTTGCCGGCCTTGGCCCGGCCAAGGACAGGCCCTCGGCCGCGCAAATCGCGGCCCAGCTCGCAGCAGGGTGAGGCTGCCCAAGAGCAATCCGTCTGGGATGAGCAAAAACCCAGTGTCGGAGCGGGATGCCGACTTCCAACAAAGCCGCGCTGCCCGCTTTAAACGCAATTCCAGGAAAAGCGTGAAAACGGGTTTTCAGTCCGGAATTTGCATCAAAGCAAAGAGATAGAGCGGTTCTGCTTTTCGGTGAAGCGGTGAGCCACTTTAGTCGATCACCAGGTCGACAGCGGAATGCAGCTTTTTCAGGTTGGGCAGCGATTTCGACTGCCAAGGAATCTTGGACGATCCTCTTACGATGAGCCCAATTCCGGGCCGTTTGCGGACGTCTATGGTGAAGCGGGCAAGCAAGTTGATGCCGGAACTGTTCAGGAATTCGAGTTCGGTGAGATCGAGGACGATCACGCCGGGGGCCGCGTCGAGGATGCCCTGCATCATTTCAAGGATGGGCGCATAGGCTTCGGTGCCTGAAAGGCGCATCGTCCCTTCGTAGTGGATCGTCGTGTCCTGTGCCCACACGCGGTATTCACTGGTCTTGATTTCCGTTGTCACAAACTGGCTCCAATCTTTTTTGCGCCTTACGCCAGCGGAAGGATCGCGTAGGTTTCCAAGAGAATGGGATTGTCAGAATCGGTGCGGAAAAACGCCCAGCCGAGTCGTGCGCCATAGTCGCTCATGAGCGTAAGAAGACCAAGCCCCGAGCCGGAAGGATTCTCACTGGCGGCATTTTCCTCGATCCTGCGGATCAGAAGGTCTCCCGGATCCGAAGTGGTGATCTCCTTGAGTATTTCCTGGAACCTTACGACATTGTCCTCGCCGACGAAATTCGAGAGCTTCAGCTCGAAACTGTTTCCCTCCAGCGACGCTTCCACGACGACGTCGCCGGGGGCACGGAACTTGACTGTGTTTTCGAGGAGCTCGTTGACGAGATAGCCGATGCTGTGTCGAGCTTCCTCGCGATCGGGGCCTCCATCGCGGCAGCGCTGGGCAAAGAACCCGCCGATGAAATCGGACGTCTGGCCGCAATGCTGCCAGGCAAGCTGCAACGGCCCGTCGACAAGGCGCAGCCGGGTCCCATCAGCACCCGGCCCTCCCGCCAGTTCGGTAGTCCCGAACTTTGCCAGCATCTGTCTCACATATGCCTCATGACCAAGAGCGTGATGTCGTCATAGATCTTCTGGCTGCCAATATGGGCCATCAGATCGGCCAGAATGCCGGCCTTGATCTCATCCGCATTGCCGTGCCTGTAGCGGCTCGCGCTTTGACAAAGTCGATCCAGGCCGAAAAGCTCACCTGCGGGCGATTCCGCCTCGGTGACACCATCGGTATGCAGCACGATTACGTCGCCGCTGTCGAACGCGATATTCCTGGTTCCGACGAAGGGAGCGATATCGCCCTCCAGCCCTATCGGAAAACCGAGATCTATCGTGTCGATGCGCTCGACCGCACCGTTGCTGCGGATGACGAGCACCTCTTCGTGCTGTCCTGAAAGCGTTATATTGCGGTCTTCATAGTCGAGAAAAATCAGCGACAGGTGCTTGTCCGAATTCGTGCGCCGGATGTTCTTGTAGATAGCCCGGTTCAGCACCGCGAGGAACTGCTCCGGCGTATTGCCGCCCACCTCCTGCAACGCACGGGCGACCGATTGCACCATCAGCATCAGAACCCCACTCTCCAGCCCGTGGCCAGTGACGTCGCCTATGCCGATCTTGACGCGGTGGCCGTCCTGCAGGACGTCGTAGTAGTCACCGCCAATCTCGTCTGCCGGTTCCATGTAGCCGGCGATCTCGATGCGCGGGACGGCTTCGAGCTCGGCGGCTTTCGGCAAGACCATCATCTGGATGTGGCGAGCTACGTCCAGTTCGGCCCCTAGCCTGAGATTCTCGCTCTTGAGCCGGATGTTGAGCGCTGAGATTTCGACATTGGCACTCTCCAGGTCGCGGGTCCTGTCCTCGACGAGCTTTTCAAGATTTTCCGTGTGGTAGCTGATTTCCTCGGCCATCCGGTTGAAGGCGTCGCCAACCTCGGAGATCTCATCCCTGGTGGGCGTTTTCACCCTGACCGAATAGTCCCTGCCCTGGATCCGTCGCGCACCTTCCGCAAGCGCGCTGAGGCCCGACGTGATGCGCCCGGAAATCGCATAGACGGCGGAAAGGACCATGATCAGGCATAAAATGACGGTCAGAACCTGCCAAGTGATGATCCGCGACGTCGCGCGTCGGATTTCTCCTTGGGCGGAAAGCAGGGATGCGTAGACCTCCCGCTCGGGGACCATGAACCCGAGCGTCAGCCCTTCGCCGGTCACGGGGCCGGACCCACTATACATGTTCATCGGCGCCAGTTGTTCGAGAAGAACGACATACGAGACCTTCTCACCTTCTTCATTCAGGTCGATGGTCTCCATCACCGTCTGTCTGGTCGTAGGTAGCTGGAGCGAGGCGATGGCTGGCTGGGAACTGCTGCGGAGGGTCCTGTCGAATGTCTTTCCCGCCGACTGGACGACACCAAGGACCCGCTCGCCGGCTGCCGGAACGGCCAGTACGTTGCCGTTGGACATGGCCAGGAAAGCGAAGCCGCTGTCAGCGATCTTCACGCTGTTGACGATGTCCGACATCTGGGAGAGCGTCAGGTCCACGCCCACCACTCCATCTATGTCGCGCCGGTCCGGCGTAAGCAGCGGCCGGAAGAAGGAGAAGATGAGCTGGCCTGTCACGCCGTCGAGATAGGGCGACAACGCGGTGATGTTGGACGCGACGGGCTGCTTCGACGGATCCTTGATCCAAGCCTGCCAGTCCTCATAGAGGTCGGGGAAGAAGAAATCCCACCAGTTCTTTCCATTGTGGCCGGGATAGACCTCGTCGAAGACTTTGCCCTGGTCGGAATAAGGCGTGGCGCGCAGGATCGGCGCGCTTCGCGGGCCGATATAATACATCTGCAGTTTTGACGGCCCCGTACGCATCAGGCCGGGTCCGATCAAATCGAAGGCGGCGCTGTTCCGAACCTCGCGAACTGCCTCGGGGATTGGCTGCTTCTGGTCGTCGAGAAGGTAGCCCCAGACCGTTACGGCCGATTTCGCGCCCGCGCCCGGGGCGTTCTGCCACCAGTTGCCTCCCGCATTGTAGACGAGCGGGGTGGAAAGTCCGGCCTGCTCGGACATGAACTCGCCGAGCGAATCCCCCACTTTCGGGTGATCGATCAGCGCTTGCATCGGGGCGGCCAGGGCATTGACCTGTGAGCGATACTCGTCGAACAGCAGTTCGGTGCGCTTGGCGGTGGTGGAGATGTAGTTGCGCAGATATTCTGCTGTCGCCTTGTGCAGTCCCAGGCCGACTTGCTGCATGGCATCGGTGGAGAGCCGGTTCACATTCCACAGTGCGACCCCGCCGCCGAGAAGGAGATCGAAAAGCACCGCGCCGCCGACGACAAGGATGAATTTGGCGCGGAACGATCTCGGCGCGAGACGCGAAGACCAAGACCGCCAGCCGCTCATTTCGGCCGGCGTCCCGAGGCGACCCAGATTGGCCAGCCGGCATAGCCCTTAGGGTGCAGTGCGGCGAAGATGTGGTCTTGGAAACCCTGGCGGAAACGTTTCGCAAATTCCGGGTCGTCGCCACGCCGTGCCGACATGTCGCCGGCGAAAAGGTCGTCCCAAGACTGGACGACCGCCGCGAAGTCCTGCGGATCGCCATCCGTGTTGGTCACCATGAAGGATTCCAGCAGGATGTCCTCGAAGCCTGCGTCAACCAGGTGGCGCCGGCTCTTAGGCCCGAATTCGAGATCCATACCGAAATGGGTGAAGAGTTTCGACAACTCTTCGTAGGTCCACTTGATGGATTCGCCCCGCGGCTCGCCGAGGCATTGGGAAATCTTCTCGTTGGTGACGTAGACGCGGCCGCCCGGCCTGCATATGCGAAACAGCTCCGTGAGGATGCGTTCGGGCTTGTCGAATATCTGCAGCGCGTGGCGGCAGGTGACAAAGTCGAATTGTTCGTCCTCGAGCAGCATTTCGGATGCATCGCCGTAGATGTACTCTATGCCCTTGATGCCGAAATCCGCGGCAACGCGGCGGGCATAGTCCAAGCTCGACCGCGAATGGTCGAGCGCGACGAGCCGGGAAGGCTTGAACGTCTTGTGGACCAAGGCAGCGAAATCGCCAATACCGCAGCATATGTCGGCAATCGCCAGGCCCTCTCGCATGCCGTGGCGCGGCAGAATCTCCTTTTCGTGGAGCCACGTCATCCGCGTCTGCGTCCTGAGGATCGGAATGAACTGGCCTTCTTCCA
>NZ_JANINM010000026.1 GCF_024509055.1 Mesorhizobium sp.
CGTGCTGATCGTCGGCCAGCCGACGCGCGGCGTCGATGTCGGCGCCATCGAGTTCATCCACAAGCGGCTGATCGCCATGCGCGACCAGGGCAAGGCGGTGCTGGTCGTGTCGGTCGAGCTAGACGAGATACGCTCGCTCTCCGACCGTATCCTGGTGATGTTTGCCGGCCGCATCGTCGGCGAGCGCGGCCCTGAGGCGACCGAAGGCGAACTCGGCCTGCTGATGGCCGGCGTCGAGCACCAGGAGGCCGCCGAGTGAGCACGCCCTACGCCAAGCTGCCAGCCTGGGCCGACTACGGGCTGATCCCGCTGATCAACCTGTCGGTGGCCTTCATTGTCGCCGGCTTCGTCGTCATGCTGGTCGGCGAAAACCCGTTCCGCGCCGCCGTCATTCTGGTCGAAGGTGCCTTCGGCAAGGGCACGGGCATTGCCTTCACCCTGTTCTACGCCACGACCTTCATCTTCACCGGGCTGTCGGTGGCGGTCGCCGCGCATTGCAGCCTGTTCAACATCGGCACCGAGGGCCAGGCCTATATCGCCGGGCTTGGCATCGCGCTTGTCTGCCTCAGCTTCGACGCCACGCTGCCCTGGTGGGTGATCTTCCCGATGGCGATCGTGGCGGCGGCTGCATTCGGCGCCCTGTGGGGGTTCATCCCCGCTTATCTGCAAGCCAAGCGCGGCTCGCACATCGTCATCACCACGATCATGTTCAACTTCATCGCCGCCTCTGTGATGGTCTATCTGCTGGTCGGTCCGCTGAAGCCGGCGGGATCGCAGGCGCCGCAGACACGCAACTTCCTCGCCGGCGCGGAACTGCCGAAGCTCAACTGGGTCATCGAACTGTTCGGCGCCAAGATACGCTCGGCGCCGCTCAACATCTGCTTCCTGCTGGCGCTGCTCATGGCCTTCCTGGTCTGGCTGCTGATCTGGCGCACCAAGCTTGGCTACGAGATGCGCACCTACGGCCACAGCCCGAAGGCGGCGCGCTATGCCGGCATCTCGGAAACCCGCATCATCATCACCGCGATGATGATCTCGGGAGCGCTGGCCGGCATGATGGCGCTCAACCCGGTGATGGGCGACCAGCACAATGTGGCGATCGATTTCGTCTCCGGCGCCGGTTATGTCGGCATCGCGGTGGCGCTTATGGGCCGGCTGCATCCAGTCGGCATCGTGCTGGCGGCGATCCTGTTCGGCATGCTCTACCAGGGCGGCGCGGAACTCGCCTTCCAGATGCCGGCGATCAGCCGCGACATGATCGTCATCATCCAGGGCCTGGTCATCCTCTTCGCCGGCGCGCTGGAGCACATGTTCAGGCCTTATATCCAGGCGCTGTTCGCCTCGTTCAGCCCGAAATCGGTCGGCATGGAAGCAGTCAAGGGCAAGGGGGCCTGAGATGGATTTTTTCAACGCCGTCGTCCAGGTGCTGGACTCGACCATCCGCCTGTCCGTGCCGCTGCTCCTAGCCTGCCTCGCCGGTCTCTATTCGGAGCGCGCCGGCATCTTCGACATCGGCCTCGAGGGCAAGATGCTGGTCGGCGCCTTCGCTGGCGCGGCCGCGGCTTCGGTCTTCCATTCGGCGCTCATCGGCCTCGGCATGGCGATCCTGATCTCGGTCGCTTTCGCCCTGGTTCATGGCTTTGCCTCAATCACGCATCGCGGCAACCAGATCGTTTCCGGCGTGGCCATCAACTTCATCGCCGCCGGATCGACCGTGCTTCTCGGTCAGGCATGGTTCCAGCAGGGCGGACGAACGCCCGCGCTGCAGTCGGGCGAACGGTTCGAGGCGATCACCTGGCCGGGCGCCGACGCGGTGAAGGATGTGCCGATCCTCGGGCCGATCTATTCCGAGCTGATTTCCGGCCATTCCATACTGGTCTATCTCGCCTTCCTGATGGTGCCGTTCACCTGGTGGGTCTTGTTCCGCACCCGCTTCGGCCTTCGCATGCGCGCCGTGGGTGAAAACCCGGCCGCGGTCGACACGGCAGGCATCTCGGTGGCATGGCTGCGCTACAGGGCGCTGATCTGCACCGGCATCCTGACGGGTATTGCCGGGGCGTATCTCTCGATGGTGCAGAATGGCGGCTTCGTGAAGGACATGACCGCCGGCAAGGGCTACATCGCGCTGGCCGCGCTGATCTTCGCCAAATGGAAACCGGTCAACGCCATGTTCGCATGCCTCTTGTTCGGCTTCCTCGACGCCGCCGCGATCCGGCTGCAGGGCTCGCCGCTCCCCATCATCGGCAAGGTGCCGGTGCAGTTCATGCAGGCGCTGCCCTATGTGCTGACCGTCATCCTGCTCGCCGGCTTCATCGGCAAGGCGATCCCACCGCGCGCCGGTGGCGTGCCTTACGTTAAGGAACGCTGAGACCGGGGCATCCGGCCGCTCCGATCGACGGCAACCTGCATTTGAACAAGATCGTGGGAGAGAACACCTGAATGTCGCATGATCTGTTCGAGGCGGCTAAGACCGCGATGGCCAAGGCCTATGCGCCCTATTCGAAGTTTCCGGTGGGCGCGGCGCTGCGCACAGAGGACGGGCGCGTCTTCACCGGCGCCAACATAGAGGTGGCGTCCTATCCGGAGGGCTGGTGCGCCGAGACCACGGCGCTCGGCCATTACATCATGGGCGGGGGCGGCAGGATCACCGAGATCGCCGTGCTTGCCGAACGCATGGCCAAATGCTCGCCCTGCGGCGGCTGCCGGCAGCGGCTGGCGGAGTTCTGCCGGCCGGATACGAAACTCTATCTCTGCGACAATGGCGGCGTGGTCGAGACCGTGACCATGGGCGACATGCTGCCCTACGGCTTTCGCGGCGATATCCTGAAATGACAGGCCGGGCTGATATGACGAACAGGCTGAAATGATGGAAGCGCTGGATCACCTGGTCGAGAAGCTGGACGGGCTGGCGCCGACCGCGGCGCTGGTGCTGGGCTCCGGCCTTGGCGGGCTGGTCGACCAGGTCGAGGACGCCAGGCGCATTTCCTATGCCGAACTCCCGGGCTTTCCGCGCGGCGGCGTCAGCGGCCACGCCGGCGAAGTGGTGGCCGGTCGTTTCGCCGGCACGCCGGTGCTGATGCTGTCGGGCCGCGCGCACTATTACGAGCACGGCAACGCCGCTGCGATGCGCCCGGCGCTGGAGGTGCTTGCCGGCATCGGCATCTCGCATCTCATCCTCACCAATGCCGCCGGCTCGGTCGACCCGGGCATGGGGCCAGGGTCGGTGATGCTGATCACCGACCACATAAACTTTTCCGGCTCCAATCCGCTGATCGGCGAGCCAAGCGACCGCCGCTTCGTCGGCCTGACGGAGGCCTATGATGCCGGGCTGCGCAAGGCGATCGAGACGGCGGCGAAGGCGACCGGAACCGCGCTGCATCAGGGCGTCTATATGTGGTTCTCCGGGCCATGTTTCGAAACACCGGCCGAGATCCGCATGGCGCGCGTCATGGGCGCTACGGCCGTCGGCATGTCGACGGTGCCGGAAGTCATCCTTGCCCGTTTCCTCGGCCTGAAGGTCGCTGCCTGCTCGGTCATCACCAACCTGGCGGCGGGCATGACGGGGGCGGAACTCTCCCATCAGGAAACCAAGGACATGGCACCGGTCGGAGGCGCGCGGCTGGCGACGATCCTGCGTCGGGTCTTCCACGACGGCTTGCCCGAAAACTGATGCTTCCGCAGGAGATCATCCGCCGCAAGCGCGACGGCCACAAACTCTCAGCCGAGGAGATCGCGGCCTTCGTCGAAGGCTTGACCGCCGGCGCCATTTCCGAAGGCCAGGTCGGCGCCTTCGCCATGGCGGTGTTCCTCAACGGCATGAGCCGCGAGGAGGCGGTGGCGCTGACGGTGGCCATGCGCGATTCCGGCGACGTACTCGACTGGTCCGACCTGCCGGGTCCGGTCACCGACAAGCATTCGACTGGTGGCGTCGGCGACAATGTCTCACTGATGCTGGCGCCGATCGTTGCCGCCTGCGGCGCTTATGTGCCGATGATTTCCGGCCGGGGCCTCGGCCATACCGGCGGCACGCTCGACAAGATGGACGCCATCCCCGGCTATCTGAGCCAACCGGATGTGGCACGGTTCCGCAAGACCGTGCTCGAAACCGGCTGCGCCATCATTGGCCAGACCGCCGACCTGGCACCCGCCGACCGCCGGCTCTATGCCGTCCGCGATGTGACGAGTACCGTCGAGTCGGTGCCGCTGATCACCGCCTCGATCCTGTCGAAGAAGCTCGCTGCCGGGCTTGGCTCGCTGGTGCTGGACGTCAAGGTCGGTAACGGCGCCTTCATGGAGAAGTCGCGGGAGGCGGCGGCACTGGCCAACAGCCTCGTCGAGGTCGCCAACGGTGCCGGGCTGAACGCTTCGGCGCTGGTCACCGGCATGAACGAGCCACTGGCGTCCGTGGCCGGCAACGCGGTCGAGGTGCGCAATGCGGTCGATTTCCTGACCGGCCGCTTTCGCGACCGCCGGCTGGAGGACGTGACGCTGGCGCTGGCAGCCGAAATGCTGCAGTCGGCGGGCATCGTGTCGTCCAACCAGGACGGCATCAGGCGCGCCACCGAGGCGCTTGCCGGTGGCCGCGCCGCAACGGTTTTCGCGCGCATGGTGGCTGCGCTTGGCGGCCCCGCCGATTTCATCGAGAACCCGGAAAAGCACCTGCCCAAAGCGCCCGTCGAATTTGCGGTGAAGGCGGTCGAGGACGGTTTTGTGACCGGCATCGCAACGCGCGATATCGGGCTTGCCGTCGTCGCGCTGGGTGGCGGGCGGACGCATCCGGACGACAGAATAGACCATGCCGTCGGTCTCACCGGACTGCTGCCCGTCGGCGCGGAAGTGCGTACGGGCGAAGCGCTGGCCTTGGTCCATGCCCGCGGCGAGGCGGATGCGGAAGCCGCGGCGTCGGTGGTGCGCGCAGCCTATTCGGTCGGCGCGTCGAAGCCATCCGCAGACAAGACCGTGCTCAGACGGATTCTACCGCGTTAGGACCGCGCCGGAAATTACTGCACGAGCAGCAGCGCGCCGTTCTCGACCTCGTATTTCTGCAGGCGCTGCAGGAAGCTCATGCCGATCAGGTTCGTCTGCAGCGCTCTGTCGTCGAGCACGACAGCCTGGACATTGTCGAGGGAGATCTTGCCGATCTGCAGGCGCTCGACCGTCACCACGGCGGCCTTGATGGAGCCGTTGGCGGTGCTCACCTGGTGGGTGAAATCGGACTGGTTGAGCGAAATGCCGATCCTGCGCGCCGTCGAGGTGTTGATGGCGACCAGTGTCGCCCCGGTATCGATCATACCATCGACCTGGCGGCCATTGAGCTTGAAGGAAGACGTGAAATGTCCGCGCTCGTCGGCATTGACCAGCACCTGGCGGCCGAGCGGCATCGGCGTTGCCGGCTTGCTCGGCACCGAAGCGACGTTGACATTCGGCTGGGCGTCCGACGTCGCTGGTCCGGAGGCGACCGACGACCTCAGCAGGCTTTCGACCATCTGCGGGTTCGACTGATAGATGATCGGGATCGATGCCGAGGTTCCGGCAAAGACGCCAAGGATGAGCAGCTTGCGCAGCATGGATGCCCCTTTTTGAGGGCTCCACTCCTACGCGGACATGGTGTTTTCCGCTTTAATGAGACGCGGGAACCGCGACGTTGCGTAAACGAGCGGTAAACGGCGTAGAACGGTTTTTCTGGAACTGCTCCAGCTCACTTGGTCCCGTACATGCGGTCGCCCGCGTCGCCGAGGCCGGGCATGATGTAGCCCTTTTCGTTCAGCTGGCGGTCGATCGACGCGGTGAAGATCGGGACATCCGGGTGCGCCTTGGTGAAGCGCTCTATGCCTTCGGGCGCCGCCAGCAGGCAAAGGAAGCGGATGTTGGTGGCGCCGCGCCCTTTCAGCTTGTCGATCGCCGCAATCGCCGAATTCGCGGTCGCAAGCATCGGGTCGACGACGATCACCAGACGGTCGGCAAGATCGCTCGGCGCCTTGAAGAAATACTCGACCGCCTCCAGCGTCTCGTGGTCGCGGTAAAGGCCGATATGGGCGACGCGCGCCGCCGGCACGAGGTCGAGCAAGCCCTCAAGCAAGCCGTTGCCAGCGCGAAGCACCGAGGCGAAGACCAGCTTCTTGCCTTCCAGCGTCGGCGCTTCCATTTCCTCGATCGGGGTCTCGATCGTGGTGGTGGTCAGCTCGAGATTTCGGGTGACCTCATAGCCGAGCAGCAGCGATATCTCGCGCAACAGCCGCCGGAAGCCGGCCGTCGAGGTCTCCTTCTTGCGCATGATGGTCAGCTTGTGCTGGACAAGGGGGTGGTCGACGACAGTGACGCCCTGCATCGTGATCTCCTGAAATTCCGGCTTGTTGAGATGACCCTAGCGGCAATGCGCCGGCCAAGGAACCACTTGCCGTCATGGACCACAGCTTTTGCCTCAAATCCAGAAGAAGAAGCTGAATCTGGGGGAAGAAATCAGCGAGCGCGGCCATTAAGGCGGCCAAGAAGCGCGGCCTTGGTCTTTTTATCAACGAAAGCCGCTTCGATCGCCGTTCTGGTGACGGCGACTAGTTGCTGGTCGTTCATCGAAAAATGCTCAGTGGCAATATCGTACTCGCGCTTCAGCGAGGTCCAGAAATAGGGCGGGTCGTCGGAATTGAGCGTCACCTTGCAGCCGGCGGCGCGCAGCGCTGGAAAAGGATGGTCGGCGAAACTGTCGAACACCTTGAGCGCGATGTTTGAGCCGGGGCAGCATTCCAGCACCACGCCCTGGTCGGCGATGCGGCGGACAAGGTCGGGGTTTTCGATGGCTCGCACACCGTGGCCGATGCGCGACGGGCGGATGTGATCTAGCGCCGCCTGGACACTTTCCCAGCCCATCAGCTCGCCGGCATGGATGGTGATGCCGAGCCCGGCCTCGCGTGCGATCTCGAAGGCGCGCACATAGTCCTCGAAATCGCCCATTCGCTCGTCGCCGGCGACGCCGAAGCCGGTCACCAGCGGATGGTTGCAGCGGGCCGCGAAGCGCGCCGCCTGCTCGATCGCCTCGACGCCGACATGGCGC
>NZ_JANINM010000027.1 GCF_024509055.1 Mesorhizobium sp.
TGGACAGGGTCGAGGCCAGTGAGGACCCGCTGTTCTTCACCGTCATCGACAAGGCCAGCGGCAAGATTGCCGGGCGCCAGACGCTGATGCGCCTCGATGCCGCCAATGGTGTGATAGAGATCGGCAACATCTACTGGGGGCCGCTGATCTCCCGCAAGCCAGCGGCGACGGAAGCGCAGTTCCTGTTCACGAAGTACGCCTTCGACGAACTCGGCTATCGCCGTTACGAGTGGAAATGCAACAACCGCAACGAGCCGTCGAAACGCGCGGCCGAACGCTTCGGGTTCAAGTTCGAGGGCATTTTCCGCCAGCATCTTGTGGTCAAGGGTGAAAACCGCGATACGGCGTGGTATTCGATCATCGACAAGGAATGGCCGGCGCTGCGCAAAGCCTATGAGGCTTGGCTCGATCCGGCTAATTTCGATGGCGAAGGCCACCAGAAGCGGCGGCTCGAGGATTTCCGCGCCGAGTTCGGCGCGTAGGCCATGACCCTGAAAAGTGGCAGCCGGTTTTCGGACTGGATCATGGTCAACTGACAGGAGTTGCGCGATGGCGCATGACCACGGTTCAGACGGGCACGGCTCGCATGGACACAGCCACGGCGCCGGCCATGTGCACGGCTCGACCGACAAGAAGCGCGTGCTGATCGCGACCTGCCTGACGGCAGGCTTCATGGTTGCCGAGGCACTCGGCGGCCTGTTCACCGGATCGCTGGCGCTGCTTGCCGATGCCGGCCACATGCTGGCCGATGCTATCGCGCTCGGCCTTGCCTGGTACGCCTTCCATCTCGCCGGCCGTCCCGCCACCGGGCGCCTGACCTATGGCTTCGGCCGGGTGAAGACGCTGGTTGCCTACACCAACGGCATCGCCATCTTCGTCATTGCGCTGTGGATCGTCTACGAGGCCTGGGGACGGGTGCTGAACCCGGCTCCGGTGCTGGGCGGGCCGATGCTGGTGGTGGCTGTCGCCGGCCTCGTGGTCAACATCGCCTCCTTCTTCGTGCTGCATGGCGGCGACCGCGAAAGCCTCAACATGCGCGGCGCCATCCTGCATGTGCTTGGCGACGTGCTGGGTTCCGCCGCGGCCATCGTCGCGGCACTCGTCATCATCGCGACGGGCTGGACGCCGATCGATCCGATCCTCTCGGTCGCGGTGTCGCTGCTCATCCTGTCGACGGCATGGTCGCTGATGCGCGAGGCTGCCCATGTGCTGCTCGAAGGCGTGCCCGCCAACCTCGATCGCGACCTGATCGCCAAGGACCTGGAAGGCGCGGTCAGGGGCGTGCGCGAGGTGCATCACATGCATATCTGGTCGCTCGACGGCACCAGCAACATGGCGACGCTGCATGCCTGCCTGAACGACGGTATCGACCCTCACGTCGCCGTCAGCGCGATCAAGCAGCGGCTTGCGGCCAAGCACGGCATCGACCACACCACGGTCGAGCCCGAGTTCGGCGATTGCACAGACGGCCACGGCGGCCACCACCACGACCACACGGACGATGCGCCTCGCGATCGTCGCCACTATCACTGACGAGTATCTGATGATGACACTGAATGGCCTCGGACCGGAGGATGCCTCCTGATGGATCGC
The DNA here is from genome assembly GCF_024509055.1 of Mesorhizobium sp. Classification (GTDB taxonomy): domain Bacteria; phylum Pseudomonadota; class Alphaproteobacteria; order Rhizobiales; family Rhizobiaceae; genus Mesorhizobium. The sequence continues at coordinate 1,594 of NZ_JANINM010000027.1, forward strand.
GAAACGCGCAATACGGCTATCGCGGCAGGCTGCATCCTGCTTGTATTCGGCCTCTTCGCCTATTTCCTGCCGACGATCATGCTTGCGGCCGGCCGCATCTCGCAGGTGCTCGCCGTCCTTGTCGCTGTCATCTTCCTGGTGGGCCTGTTCGCCGTGCTGTGGCTGCGTGGCCGTAGCCAACGCAAGAAGGGTCTCTAGAGATGAGGATTCTGATCACTGGCGCGGCCGGCATGGTGGGTCGCAAGCTGATCGCGCGGCTGGCCAAGGATGGAAGCCTGCGCGGCCGCAAGTTCTCTGCGCTCGATCTGCATGACATCGTGGCGCCGCAGGTTCCGGCTATCGAAGGCGTCGATGTGTCGATCCATACGGGCGATCTTTCCGCGCCGGGCGCGACGACGAGCCTTGTCGCCTCTCACCCGGACGTGATCTTCCATCTGGCCGGCATCGTATCCGGCGAGGCGGAGGCCAATTTCGACCTCGGCTATCGCGTCAATCTCGACGGCACGCGCGCGCTGTTCGACGCCGTGCGGCTTGCGGCGTTTTCGCCGCGCCTGGTCTTCACCTCGTCGATCGCCGTGTTCGGCGCGCCGTTTCCGGACGTCATTCCGGACGAGTTCCACCCGACGCCGCTGACCTCCTACGGCACGCAGAAGCTGATGGGCGAAGCGCTGCTTGCCGACTACACGCGGCGCGGCTTCTTCGACGGCATCGGCATCCGGCTGCCGACAATCTGCGTGCGCCCGGGAAAGCCCAACAAGGCGGCCTCGGGTTTCTTCTCGGGCATCATCCGTGAGCCCCTGGCCGGCCAGGAAGCGATCCTGCCGGTGCCGCGTTCCGTGCTGCACACGCATGCCAGCCCGCGTTCGGCGGTGAATTTCCTGATCCATGCGGCGGAGATCGACGGCAACGCGGTCGGGCCGCGCCGCAACCTGACGATGCCCGGCGTCGCGGTCACGGTCGGCGAGCAGATCGAGGCGCTGACGCGCATCGCCGGAGCCGAGGTGGTTAAGCGAATCCGCGAACAACCGGACGAGACGATCTGGGCGATCGTCAAGGGCTGGCCGACACGGTTCGAGGCACGTCGGGCGAGGGCGCTTGGCTTTGCCGCTGAAGAGCGCTTCGACGACATCATCCGCGCTCACATCGAGGATGAGCTCGGAGGAAAGGTCGTCTAGACGGTGCCGGACAGGCTGGCCGACAAGAGCAGCAATCCCACCAAGAAGATGAAGGCAGCGCCGCCGATCTCGACGATCGAATGGATGCGGTTGCCGAGGCGTCCGTCGCCGGCGAAATAGACAGCCCAGTTCTTGGCCGTCACCGCGAGGATGGCGAGTGCCGAAACGGTGATTGCGGTGCCGAGCGACATGGCTAGCACCGACAGCAGCCCGCCGAGCCACAGCCCGTTCAGCAGGGCGAAACTCAGCACGATCAGCGCCCCGGAACAAGGACGGATGCCGACGGCCGCGACAGCCGACCAGGCGGTGCGCCAGTCGAAGTGGTCGCCGGACAGCATCGCCGGGTCGGGCGCATGCGAATGGCCGCAGGTATCGCAGACTTCGCCCGGCCCATGATCGTGGCCGGCGTGATCGTGGGCAGCGTGATCGTGATCATGCGCCGCGTGGTCGTGATGGTCATGCGCGTCGTGATCATGCGAATGCGGTCCATGATCGTGGTCGTGGTGCGCGTGTGGCGCATGGACATGCGCCGCGTGGGCGTGTGCGCGAGCGTGGGACTGTCCGGCGTGCGAGTGCCCCGCATGGGAATGGCCACCATGCGAATGGCTACCATGCGAATGCCCGGCATGGGCGGCCGACAGGCTGTAGGCGGGGCGCGCGCCGAACAGGCGCAGCACCGCGGGGCCGGCCTTGCGCCAGAGCAGCCAGGCGCCGAACAGGGTGACAAGCGCGAAGCTCGAGATTTCCAGAAACCAGGCTGCGTCGGTCATGGACACCGCGGTGCCACGCAAGACGAAATAGGCAAGCATCATGACGACAACCGCCGTCAGCCCCTGCAGCAGGGCCGAGACGAAAGACAGCAGGATGCCACGCTTCAGCGCCACTTCGTTGGCGACCATGTAGGAGGAGATCACGGCCTTGCCGTGGCCCGGGCCGGCGGCGTGGAAGATGCCATAGGCGAAGGAGAGACCGATCAGCAGCCAGAGCTTGCTGCCGTCCTGCCGCATCGCCTTCATGGCGGCGGCAAGGGAATGATAGAATTCCTGCTGGCGCAGATTAATCCACATCAGGATGTGGGCAAACGGACCGGTAGTCGTGGGAGCCATGCCGTCATTGACGCCGATGCCAAGCGAGCTCTGGGCATGGGCAGCGCCCGGCAGATGCGTCATCACCAGGGTGGCGGCCAGCAGGCTAAGGGCCAAACGCAGCGATGGTTTCATCACCGGATCATCCTTCTGGGGCGCAGTTCAATTCGAGCTTGGTGGCGAAGATCTTGCTCATGTCGGTGCCCGTCGGATCGTTGAAGAACGCATCCGTCAGGGTCTTCTGGTTTTCGGCGATCGCCTCGTCCGGATCGGGACGGACGACTTTCTTTGTGCATGTCGAGGGTAGTCCCTCGACAGTGATCTTGTCGTCGTCGGTGAAGTCGATCGCAGTGTAGAAGGTCGGATCGTACACGCCGATGTCGATCTTGCCGGAGAGCTTGATCGGCGTCTTCGGCTGCGACTCGAACAGTATGATCAGCTGATCGTTGTCGAAGCTGGCGACCATGTGCGGAGGTGGCGCCATCGGCACGTCCTTGCCGTTCTGCGTGACGAGCTGGAAGTAGTTGAACTCCGCCAGCGAAGAATGGACGGTGTCGGCTACTGCCTTGAGCTCGTTGTCGTCAAGCTTGAGGTCGTTGTTCTTGTCGAACTCCATCAGCACCGTACTCGAAAACAGGTCGTCGAAACGCCAGAGATGGCGCAACGATTTCACACTTTGGTGATCCGGGCTGAGGATGACGTCGAGACGGGCTTCGGCGAAAACGTGGGGGTGCACCTCGGCCGGCTCGACCGCGGCGAATGTCGCCGCCGCCGCCGAAGCCAGCATTATTGCTTGCCGTTTCAGGTGCATTCTGAGCTGCGATTCCATCGACATCGGGAGTGGACCCCGAGAGTTATCAGAAAGGGGGCGAAATTGGGACGTCAGCGTCACGCCGTCTCGCGCGTCCTGAACCAGTGGACCAGGAAATCGACAAAGACGCGCACCTTGGCCGGCAGATAGCGGCGATGCGGGTAGACCGCGAAAATGCCAGTGCCGGACAGGATGCGCTCATCGAGCACCGTGACCAGCCGGCCGGATGCGAGATCGGGGGCAGCGATGAAATCGGGCAGAATGGCGAATCCCAGGCCGGACGCGGCGGCGGCTCTCGCCGCCATCGGGCTGTTGACCTCGATCGGTCCCGACACGGTGACGGTGACGGTGTCATCGCCATCGCCCTTGAAACGCCAGTTGGCCAGCGAGCGGCCATTGGTGTCGACGATGCAAGGCATGTTGGAGAGGTCCTGCGGCCGGGTCGGCTTGCCGTGCTTCGCGATCAGGTCCGGCGAGGCACAGAGCCGCACGGAAAACGGCCCCAGGCGTCGCGCGATCAGCGAGGAGTTCTCCAGCCGCGAGATGCGCACCGCAAGATCGAAACCCTCCTCGACCAGATCGACGAAACGGTCGTCGAGATGGATGTCGAGCACGATGTCGGGATGCTGCTTGGCGAAGTCGATAAGCGACTGGCCGATCGGCGCGTCGGCAAAGGTGCGCGCCGCCGAAAGCTTGATCCTGCCGCGCACGTCGCCGGAGGATTCGCGCACCGCGTCGGCCAGGCTGTCCACCTCGCGCACGATTTCCGACGCGCGCTGGTAATAGGTGTGGCCGGCTTCGGTCAGCGAGAACTGCCGCGTGGTGCGGTTCAGGAGCAGGGCGCCCAGCTCATCCTCCAACTCGCGCACATATTTCGACAGCAGCGCCTTGGAGCGGCCGATCTTGCGCGCCGCGGCTGAAAAGCCTTCGGCCTCGACCACGTCGATGAAGGCGCGCATGCGCGTCAATGTATCCATGGTCAGGCCTTTCGTGCCGTGTCGAGGAGTCTTCGTCCGAGCCGTATCAGCGCGACGTCGCTGCCGGAAGGGCCGAGCAGCGACAGGCCGAACGGCGCGCCGTCGATGCTGCCAAGAGGCAAAGTGATCTGCGGGAAACCCGAGAGGCCTGCCAGGCACAACAGATGGAGCGCTCTTTCACGGTAGGCCTGGAACTGTTCCGGCGTGCTTGCCGAAAGCGGCGCCGCCCCTGGAACGGTGGGCAGGACGAGGAAGCCGTTATTGCCGAGCAGGGCGCCAAGCTCGGCGCGGAAAGCGAGGCGGCGCGCAGCCTCGGTCGCAACCATCCCGGCATCGATGGTACGGCCGAAGCCGAAACGCTCGTCGACACCCGGGCCAAGGCCGTGGTTGCCTGCCGCAATCCAGCCGCCATGCTCGCGCCAGGCCTCGAATGCCTGCAACCGGCGGAAGCACCAGTAGAGCTCGTCCGGGAACGATGCGAAGGCGTATTCGGTGACAGTCGGCTCGCCCGTCACGCTCGCGGCTAGCGCCCGCATACGCGCATACTCGGCGGCCTCGGCCGGACCCGTGACGAAGGCGTCGAGCCAGCGGATCGATAGAGGGCGGTTGAGCGGGTGCTGGTGCGGATCGCGGCCCAGCAGGATCTTGCCGACCGTCTCATAGGTCTCGATGTCGTCGGCGAACCATCCGAACGTGTCGAAGCTCGGCGCGAGCTTCATCGCCCCGTCGAGCGAGATGCGGCCATGCGTGGTGCGCAGCCCGATGAGGCCACAGAAGCTTGCCGGCGCACGAATCGAGCCGCCGGTGTCCGAGCCGGTGGCGATGTCCGCGAGCCCGCCCGCCACGGCCGCCGCCGACCCTGATGATGAGCCGCCGGTGACGCGATCCCTGGCGGCCGGGTTCACCGGAAACGGGAAATGCGAATTCTGGCCGAACAGCGAGAAAGCGAGTTCGTCCGTCTGTGTCTTGCCGATGAACCGCGCGCCGGCATCGAGAATCATCTGCACCGCCTCGGCCGTCCGCGAGGCGGCATGCCCTTCTTCGAACTTGCGCGGGTTGCCGCAACCGGTGCGATAGCCGGCGACATCATAGATGTCCTTCACGGCCAGCCGCAGGCCGGCAAGCGGGCCTAATTCCGCATGCGCTACAGGCATTTGGCGCAGATCGAGGAAGGCGTTGAATGGACCCTGGGTCGCTGGCATCGTTCGATTTCCGGATACGATTCCACAAAGATTGTTCGATGCCAGAAATTTTACAACCGGCCTTACGATTTTTATTGATTGTGAAACCCTTCGCTCCTATATCGCGCTTGCCCAAAGTCGCACGTGCCTGTGGGTGTCCGCCGATCCTCGAATGGTGAGGG
>NZ_JANINM010000028.1 GCF_024509055.1 Mesorhizobium sp.
GAATAGATGTCGTGATGCGGCGGCGGCGAGATCAGGCCGACGCCGGGCGTCGAGTGCCTGACCTTGGCGATGGTCGCGTCGACCTTGTGTCCAGGCAACTGGCCACCCTCGCCGGGCTTGGCGCCCTGCGCGATCTTGATCTGCATGACATCGGAATTGACGAGATATTCGGCCGTCACGCCGAACCGGCCCGAGGCGACCTGCTTGATCGCCGAGCGTTCGGGGTTCTTGCCGCCGCCGGGCAGCGGCAGATAGCGGTCGGCCTCTTCGCCGCCCTCGCCGGTGTTCGACTTGCCGCCGATGGCGTTCATGGCGCGCGCCAGCGTGGTGTGCGCCTCCCGCGAGATCGAGCCGAACGACATCGCCCCGGTCGAGAAGCGCTTGACGATCTCGGCCGCCGGCATGACGTCCTCGAGTGCAACCTTCTTGCGGCCGGTCTCGTCGGCGAGCTTGATCTTGAACAGGCCGCGGATGGTCTGCGCCCGCGCGGTCGCGCTGTCGATTTGCGCCGAATAGTCCTTGAACGTATCCCACGAGCCTTGGCGCACCGCGTGCTGCAGGCTGGCGACGGCGTCGGGCGACCACATATGCGCCTCGCCGCGCATGCGGTACATGTACTCGCCGCCGACCTCAAGGTTGTTGCGCAGCACCGGGTCGTTGCCGAACGCGTCGGTATGGCGGCCGAGCGTCTCGGTCGCGATCTCGTCCAGCTCGACGCCTTCGATCAGCGTCGCGGTGCCGGTGAAGTACTTCTGCACGAAATCCGACTTCAGCCCGATGGCGTCGAAGATCTGCGCGCCGCAATAGGACTGGTAGGTCGAGATGCCCATCTTGGACATCACCTTGAGGATGCCCTTGCCGATCGACTTGATGTAGCGCGAGACCACTTCGTACTCGTCGACCTCTTCCGGCAGCTCGCCCTGCTTGTGCATGTCGAGCAGCGTATCGAAAGCGAGGTACGGATTGATCGCCTCGGCGCCATAGCCGGCGAGGCAGCAGAAATGATGCACCTCGCGCGGCTCGCCGGATTCAACGACCAGACCGACAGCGGTGCGCAGGCCCTTGCGGATCAGGTGATGGTGCACCGCCGCCGTTGCCAGCAGCGCAGGTATCGCGATGCGGTCCGGCCCGACCTGGCGGTCTGACAGGATGATGATGTTATAGCCGCCGGCAACCGCTGCTTCCGCCCGCTCGCAGAGCCGGTCGATGGCGCCCTGCATGCCGGCGGCGCCCTCGTTCGAGGCGTAGGTGATGTCGATCGTCTTGGTGTCGAAACGATCCTCGGTGTGGCCGATGGAGCGGATCTTTTCCAGATCGCCATTGGTGAGGATCGGCTGGCGCACTTCGAGCCGCTTGCGACGCGAGGTTCCGACGAGGTCGAAGATGTTCGGCCGCGGCCCGATGAAGGACACAAGGCTCATCACCAACTCCTCGCGGATCGGGTCGATCGGCGGGTTGGTGACCTGGGCGAAGTTCTGCTTGAAGTAGGTGTAGAGCAGCTTCGACTTGTCCGACATAGCCGAGATCGGCGTGTCGGTGCCCATCGATCCGACGGCTTCCTGCCCGGTGGTCGCCATTGGCGCCATCAAAAGCTTGGTGTCTTCCTGCGTGTAGCCGAAGGCCTGCTGGCGGTCGAGCAGGCTGACATCCTTGCGCAGCGCGCGCGGCTCGACCGGCTTCAGGTCTTCGAGGATGAGCTGCGTGTTGGCGAGCCAGGTCTTGTAGGGATGCTTGGTCGCGATCTCCGACTTGATCTCCTCGTCGGAAACGATGCGGCCCTTGGCGAGGTCGATGAGCAGCATGCGGCCGGGCTGCAGCCGCCACTTCTGGACGATCTTCTCCTCCGGCACCGGCAGCACGCCGGCTTCGGAGGCCATGATGACCCGGTCGTCATCGGTGACGATGTAGCGCGCCGGGCGCAGGCCGTTGCGGTCGAGCGTCGCGCCGATCTGGCGGCCGTCGGTAAACACGACCGCCGCCGGTCCGTCCCACGGCTCCATCAGCGCCGCATGATATTCGTAGAAAGCCTTGCGGTCGGCATCCATGAGCTTGTTGCCGGCCCAAGCTTCCGGGATCAGCATCATCATGGCGTGGCTGAGCGTGTAGCCGCCCTGGAACAGGAACTCGAGCGCGTTGTCGAAGCAGGCCGTGTCCGACTGGCCTTCATAGGAGATCGGCCACAGCTTCGAGATGTTGTTGCCGAACAGTTCCGAATCGACCGACGCCTGCCGCGCCGCCATCCAGTTGTTGTTGCCGCGCACCGTGTTGATCTCGCCGTTGTGCGCGACCATGCGGTAGGGATGCGCCAGCTTCCACGACGGGAAGGTGTTGGTCGAGAAGCGCTGGTGGACGAGGATCAGCGCGGTCTCGAACCGTGGGTCGGAAAGGTCCTTGTAATAGGCGCCGACCTGGTAGGCCAGGAACATGCCCTTGTAGACGATGGTGCGCGCCGACAGCGACACGCAATAGGCGCCGATGTCCTTGTTGTCGTTCTCGGCATAGATGCGCCCGGAGATCACCTTGCGCAGCAGATAGAGCCGTGCCTCGTATTCCTCGTCGTCCGGGATCTCGGCCGTGCGGCCGATGAAGACCTGGCGATGGAACGGCTCGGACGCCACGATGTCCGGCGCCTTCGAGAGCGATGAATTGTCGACCGGCACGTCGCGGAAGCCGAGCAGCGGCAGTCCTTCGGACTGCGCCGACTCGGCGATGATGTCCTCGATATGGGCGCGCAGGGCTGCGTCCTGCGGCATGAACCAGTGGCCGACGCCGTACTGGCCGGACGGCGGCAGTTCGACGCCTTGCTTGGTCATTTCCTCGCGGAAGAACCGATCCGGGATTTGCACCAGCACGCCGGCGCCGTCGCCAACCAGCGGGTCGGCGCCGACCGCGCCGCGATGCGTCAGGTTTTCGAGCACGGAAAGCCCGTCTTCGACGATCTTGTGCGACTTCACGCCCTTCATGTTGACGATGAAGCCGACGCCGCAGGCGTCATGCTCATTGCGCGGATCGTAGAGGCCCTGGGCGGTCAAACCGTTGGTCGTACGGGTCGAACGTTTAACGGCTGCCGCTTTCGTCTGCGCGGCCTGGCCGTTGATCGCAGATGGCGTCAGTTCCGTCATCGTCCTGTCCTCCGTTCCGCCCTTGTCGCTGCTTTGCCTAGGGCGCTGGTTTGCCTTGGGAAGCACGATGCTTCCCCTCATCCTTGCTGCACGTCTCGCGAAATTCTTGCAGAACCCTACGGCCATACGCCCGGTTCGCATCCGGTATCGTACAGGCCAGAGCCGTGTCGTCTACCCGTCGCTCGCGGCAAAAGCCGGAATGGCATCGATGATACGCCAGTCCAGCCTGTTTTGTGCGACAAAATAAGACAGCACTACTGTCCTAAATTTTTATGGCAGAAATCAGGGACCCACACAAGACCGATTCACAAAAAACTTGGCCGCGCCGCGACACAAAATTTCGTGAGCCAATCGCCAAACGCAAACTTCAGTCTCTGCTATCATGCCTGCCGGCTGGCTTCACCGCTTTGCAAGCGATTGGCCCTTGCGCTTCGGGAGCCAAAGCGATCAAGTCGCGCCGATTTTTGCCAATCAGACAATGGATCTTTCGATGTTCTTTGCATCCGACAACTGGGCGGGCGTTCACCCCGACATCTCCGCCAATCTGTCCCGGCACGCGGCAGGTGTCGCAACCGCTTATGGCGATGGTGACCTGGATCGCGCCGTCTACAGGCGCTTCAGCGAAGTCTTCGAAAGGGAAGTGCAGGTGTTCTTCGTGGCGACCGGAACGGCGGCGAACGCGCTTTCGATGGCTGCGTTGAACCGCATCGGCGGCATCGCCATGTGCCACTCCGAAGCGCATATGAATGTCGATGAATTCGGCGCGGTAGGGTTCTACACCGGCGGCGCGCGCATGGCGCCTGTCCCTGGGCCTTTGGGGCGGATGAACCCTCACGCGCTGGACAACGCCATAAAGCGCTATTCGCAGGACCTCGCTCCCGCCGGCCAGCCGATGGCGGTGACCGTCACCCAGGCGACCGAGGTCGGCACCGTCTACACCGTCGACGACATCAAGGCGATCGCAGAGGTCAGCCGTCGCCATAAATTGCCGCTGCATATGGACGGCGCGCGCTTCGCAAACGCGATTGCGGCTACGGGTGTCAGCCCGGCCGAGATGACCTGGAAGAGCGGCGTCGACCTCATCTCCTTCGGCGGCACCAAGAACGGCTGCTGGATGGCCGACGCGGTTGTGATCTTCAACCCTGAAGTCGGCAAGGATCTGCGCCTGCTGCGCCAGCGTGCCGGGCAGACCTTCTCCAAGGCGCGCTTCATCTCGGCCCAGTTCGAAGCCTATCTCACTGATGACCTGTGGCTGAGGATGGCGCACCACGCCAACGCCATGGCCGCTCATCTGGCCGAGACGATCGAGGATGCAGCTAGTGGCAAGCTCGCATGGTTGCCGCAGGCCAACGAGGTGTTTGCGATTCTCAACCGCGAAACGGCCGAAAAGCTGCAGGCGGCCGGCGCCAAATTCTATGAATGGGGCGTGCCGCAAGGCTTTGACGGCCACCTCGGCGACAACGAGGCGATCTATCGCTTCGTTGCCAGCTTCGCCACCACGACGGAAGAGATCGACCGTCTCGGTCAGTTGCTCGGTTGAGTCTCCGCCAGCTGAGAGCCACCAGATGACCAGACCGGCTCTCGGCTCAACGATGCGGCTGCTTCATCCGGCGCCGAACATCCTCGGCTTCTACGATGGCCGCATCGACGGTGTCCGCATCTGGTCGGATGAGCCGAATTGGCTCGACGATGGCGCTTACACCCTTGGCATCTGCACCTATGCGATCGTCGATGGATCGCAGGCGCTTGTCTATGACACGCATGTATCCCTGCCCCATGCCCGCTTTATCCGCAGAACGCTCGAGGAGATGGGCGTAACCTCGATACGTGTCGTGCTCAGCCACTGGCATGACGATCATATCGCCGGCAACGAGGTCTTCGAGGATTGCGAGATCATCGCCAATCGCCTCACGGCCTCGGCGCTTGAACGGGGCCGGGCCGACATCGAAGGCGGCAATCCGCCGATCAGGCCGCTTGTGCTGCCGAACAAGACATTCGAGAACAGCCTCAGCCTCAGGATCGGAGCGATCCCAGTCGAACTTCGCCAGGTCGAGATCCACAGCCATGACGGCACCGTGCTGCTGATGCCCGACAGGGGTCTGCTGTTGGCTGGCGACACGCTGGAGGACACCATTACCTATGTCTCCGAGCCGGACCGCCTGAACGAACATCTGATCGATCTCGAGCGCATGGCCGGTTGGCAGTTCGAGCGCATCCTGCCCAACCACGGTTCCTTGGAAATGATCGAAGCGGGTGGCTATGACAGAAGCCTCATCACCGCGACGCAGGCCTATGTCCGAAAGCTGCTCGCCTGCCGGCAGGATCCTGGCTTGGTCGGACAGGATCTGAAAACATTCGGCGCCGATATGTTTGCCACGACGGCCGTTGACTACTTCGCCCCATATGAAGCCGTGCATCGACAGAACGTCGAGGCCGTTATCGCGGCAGATGCTTCATAAGCTGCTTTGCAACTAGGCCAGGAATGGCCGCAGCAACAATTCGACGCCGAGCAGGATCAAAAAAATCAGGAACCAGCGGCGGAAGGTCGCCGGACTGATTTTCTGGCGCAGCACCTGCCCCAGCCACATGCCGAGCAGCGCCGGCAGCACGGCGAGCGAGGACATTGCCAGATGTCCAATCTCGAACGCGCCGTGCGAGGCAAGCCCCAGAGCCAGCGCAATGGTTGAGACCGTGAAGGAAAGGCCGAGCGCCTGGATGAGGTCATCGCGGCTCAAACCGAGCGCCTGGATGTAGGGAACTGCGGGAACCACAAAAACTCCCGTTCCGCCCGTCACAAGGCCGGTGAGGAAACCGATGACAGGGGAGGACCAATTCTCCGCCTTGGCCGGAACCTTGGGCTGTCGCGCCAGCAATGTATAGGCGGCGTAAAGAATGAGCGCCGCGCCGAGACCGGCGGTCGTCCACTTGACATTGTCGCTGGCAAGCAGCCGCGAGCCGGCGACGGTGCCGACCATTATGCCGGCCATCATGAGCCACAGCCGGCGCAGGATCGCGCCGAAGCTCGGGCCGGAAAACAGCTGCCATATGTTGGTGACGAAGGACGGGACGATCAGCAGCGAAGCTGCCGTGACGGGCGGCATCACGGCGCCCAGCAATCCCATCGCCAGCGTCGGCAGGCCCATCCCGGTGACGCCCTTGACGATCCCGGCCAGCAGGAAGGTGATCGCGATGGTGGCCGCCAGGGTCGCGGAAAAATCTGACATCGCCCTTCATGCAAGGGCAAGACGCGCTTCGAAAGGGCCAGAAAGGTCAGCCGCCGATGGCACAATAAAAAAGCGGCGCCTCTCGGCGCCGCTTTCGTCTCGGGAGGAGACGTATCTTGCGAATGAAGCCCGCGGATTACGCGGCCGCCTTGGCCTCGATCTGCTTGGCCTTGTCCGAAGAAGCGGTGATCGCGATTTTACGCGGCTTCAGTTCCTCGGGAATGTTGCGCTTCAGGTCGACGAAGAGCAGGCCGTTCTTCAGCGTGGCGCCCTCGACTTCGACATGGTCGGCGAGCTGGAAACGGCGCTCGAAGGAACGCGAGGCAATGCCGCGATAAAGCAGCTCGGAACCCTCGCCATTGTTCTCTTCCTTGCGCTCGCCCTTGACGGTCAGCACATTGCGGTGGGCTTCGATCGAAATCTCGTCTTCCGAGAAGCCGGCAACGGCCATCGAGATGCGATAGGCGTTCTCGCCGGTGCGCTCGATGTTGTAGGGCGGGTAGGTCTGCGCGCTCTCGGGCTGGCCGAGCGAGTCGAGCATGGTGAACAGCCGGTCGAAGCCGACGGTCGAACGATAAAGCGGGGAAAAATCAACGTGACGCATA
>NZ_JANINM010000029.1 GCF_024509055.1 Mesorhizobium sp.
TCGTAGATCTCGCCGACTTCCGGCTCGGCGACGATGGTGTGGATCCACTTCTTCGCCGCCTCGATCTCCTTGGCGTTGGCCGAAGCGATCTTGACCGTGCCGTCGTCCTCGATGTTGATCTTGGCGCCCGTCTTCTCGACGATCTCGCGGATCACCTTGCCGCCGGAGCCGATGACGTCACGGATCTTGTCGGTCGGGATGTGCATGACCTCGATGCGCGGCGCGAACTCGCCGAGCTCGGCGCGGGCGCCGGAGATCGCATGCGCCATCTCGCCCAGGATATGCAGGCGACCGTCCTTGGCCTGGCCGAGGGCGATCTGCATGATCTCCTCGGTGATGCCGTCGATCTTGATGTCCATCTGCAGCGACGTGACGCCATTGGCGGTGCCGGCGACCTTGAAATCCATATCGCCGAGGTGATCCTCGTCACCGAGGATATCGGAGAGCACCGCGAAGCGCTCGCCTTCCTTGATCAGGCCCATGGCGATGCCGGCAACCGGCTTGGCGAGCGGAACGCCCGCGTCCATCAGCGCCAGCGAGGTGCCGCAGACGGTCGCCATCGAGGACGAGCCGTTGGACTCGGTGATCTCGGAGACGACGCGCAGCGTGTAGGGGAACTGGTCGGCGGTCGGCAGCATCGGCCGGATCGCGCGCCAGGCCAGCTTGCCATGGCCGATCTCGCGGCGGCCCGGCGAGCCCATGCGGCCGGTCTCGCCAACCGAGTAGGGCGGGAAGTTGTAGTGCAGGAGGAACTTCTCCTTGTACATGCCGGTCAGCGAATCGACGAACTGCTCGTCCTCGCCGGTGCCGAGGGTCGCCACGACCAGCGCCTGGGTCTCGCCGCGGGTGAACAGTGCCGAACCATGGGTGCGCGGCAGGACGCCGACTTCAGAGACGATCTTGCGGACGGTCTTGAGGTCGCGGCCGTCGATGCGCGAGCCGGTGTCGAGGATGTTCCAGCGCACGACCTTGGCCTGGAGCTCCTTGAAGACGGTGCCGATCTGCTCGGAAAAATACTTCGCGTCCTCGCCTTCGGCCGGAGCGAACGCGGCCTTGACCTTCGCCTTGACGGCGTCGACCGCGGCATAGCGCTTCTGCTTGTCGGTGATCTTGTAGGCCTCGCGAAGCTCGTCGCCGACGATCTTCAGCATCTCGCCTTCGAGCGCGGAATAATCCGGCGCGGTGAAGTCGCGCGGCTCCTTGGCGGCGACCTCGGCCAGCTTGATGATCGCATCGATCACCGGCTGGAAGCCCTTGTGGCCGAACATCACGGCGCCGAGCATCAGGTCTTCGCTGAGCTCCTTGGCCTCGGATTCGACCATCAGCACGGCGTCGGTGGTGCCGGCGACGACGAGGTCGAGCTTGGATTCCTCCATCTCGTCGATATGCGGGTTGAGCACGTATTCGCCGTTGATGTAGCCGACGCGGGCGCCGCCGATCGGGCCCATGAAGGGAACGCCGGAAAGCGTCAGGGCGGCCGAGGTGGCGACGATCGACAGGATGTCCGGATCGTTCTCCAGATCATGCTGGACGACGGTGACAACGATCTGGGTGTCGTTCTTGTAGCCGTCGGCGAAGAGCGGGCGGATCGGGCGGTCGATCAGGCGGGAAACCAGCGTTTCCTTCTCGCTCGGACGGCCCTCGCGCTTGAAATAGCCACCGGGGATCTTGCCGGCGGCGTAGGTCTTTTCCTGGTAGTTGACGGTAAGCGGGAAGAAATCGAGGCCGGGCTTCGGCTCCTTCATCGAAACGACGGTGGCGAGCACCACGGTCTCACCGTAGGTGGCGAGCACAGCGCCGTCAGCCTGACGCGCGATCTTGCCGGTTTCGAGGATGAGCGGACGGCCGCCCCATTCGATTTCGACCTTGTGTTGATTGAACATATCTTGTCCTTCATATGCGGAAGGGGCCGCGCCGTATCATGGTTCGCGGTTCTCCCTTCCAGGCTTCCTTTCTCGGGCAGCCACGGGCAAGACAACGGGAAGCTCGAAATATCCGGCGCAACAGCCGAGCGAGCGTCCTGCAATCCTGCCCCATGACCGTCCACGGGCGGTTCCAAGCGGCCCTCTGCACGCCCCGGAACCGGGTCTGGCCGACTTTCGGCCGGCCTCGCGCGCGACGCCGAAAACCCATGTTTCCGGAACGCGCCTCGCGCGAATGCGAATTTCACGAGCGCAAAGCGCTCCTTTCCAGCACCGCCGCACCGGACCAGCCAGTGCGCCAATGCGCGACCGGCGGGCTCTGCGAAGAGAGCCCGCCGGTCAATTGGTCAACGACGCAGACCGAGCTTCTCGATCAGCGTCTGGTAGCGCGCGTCATCCTTGCGCTTGAGATAATCAAGCAGGCTGCGACGCTGGGAGACGAGAGCGAGCAGACCACGGCGGGAATGGTTATCCTTCTTGTGGTCCTTGAAGTGGTCGGTCAGGTTCTTGATGCGCTCGGAGAGGATGGCGACCTGGACTTCCGGAGACCCGGTATCGCCCTTCGCGGTTGCGAATTCGGCCATCAATTCCTTCTTGCGATCGGCAGTAATCGACATCGTGTTTTTCCTTGTCTGTTGGAGGAAACGGGACGCCCACAGCCGGGATGTCGTCCAGCAGGGGCCGGTGCAAGCAACGCGTCAGGGCGCGAAGCTGCGGCGCATATAGTGCAATTCCCGACAAAACACCAGCCTAATTGTCAAGCCGGCTTGCCGCAGTTCCCGGCACCAGAATAAAGGCCCGGCCAATTCTTTCCCGCGGGAAATGCATCGGTCCGGCACAGACTACATTCCGAAGAAATAACCGCCGGCACCGCAACAGGACCGTTATCCGACAAAGACCCGCTTCGGCTTGAACATGCCCTGTTCGATTGCGCCGATGGCGACGAGCCGGCCGCGCGCGGTGGCGCAGGCTTCCTCGGCCTCGACCGGTGCATCCCGGCCGCGAATGATGACCGGATTGCCGAGCCGGATCTTGGTCGCCGCGTCGTCGCTGACGGCGACCTGCGGCAAGCAGTCGAGCGCAGCCGCGGTGTCGACCAGCAACGCGTCGATGGCGCCGAAATCGACCGGCGCATCGGCTTCGTCCGTATTCTCGTCGCTCTTGTCGCCGAAGCGTGCTGCTTCAAGCTCGGCGACGGTGACGAAATCCTCGGGCGTGAACGGCTCGACCTCGACGCGGCGCAGTTCCGCGATGTGTCCGAAGCAGCCGAGATCGCGCCCCATGTCGCGCGCCAGCGAGCGCACATAGGTGCCCTTGCCGCATTCGACCTCGAAAACCGTCCTGTCGGCGCCGTGTTCCGTGATGTCCAGGCGGCCGATCTCGATCTCGCGCGCCGGAATATCGACCGTTTCGCCGTCGCGCGCGAGGTCATAGGCGCGCTCACCGGCTATCTTGATGGCCGAGAATTGCGGCGGCGTCTGCATGATGATGCCGGTGTATTTCGGCAGCAGCGCCCTCACCTCGGCCTCGGCCGGGCGGCGGTCAGAGCTGTTCGTCACCGGACCTTCGAGGTCGTCGGTCGAGCGCTCTTCGCCCCACGCGACGGTGAAGCGGTAGACCTTGGCGCCATCCTGCACGTAAGGCACGGTCTTGGTCGCCTCGCCGAGCGCGATCGGCAGCATGCCAGACGCCAGAGGGTCGAGCGTGCCGGCGTGGCCGGCCTTCTCGGCCTGGAACAACCATTTGACCTTGGAGACGGCCTCGGTCGAGCCCATGCCAACCGGCTTGTCCAGCACCACCCAGCCGGAAACCGGCCTGCCTTTCTTCTTGCCGCGACGCGCCACTATTCTTCGTCCTTATTATTGTTCTGCTCGTCCGGGCCGAGATCGCGCGCGACTTCAGGCGACTTCAGCAATTCGTTGATCTTCGCGAAATTGTCGAAGGACGTATCGAGCCGGAAGCGAAACTCCGGCATGTACTTCATTTGCCGCAACGCGCCGGAGACGCGACCGCGGATGAATCTCGCGTGCTTGTTGAGCGCCTCGACCACCGCGTCGGTGTCGCTCACGCCGAGCGGCGAGACGAACGCCGTGGCGATCTTGAGGTCAGGCGACATGCGCACTTCGGAAACCGAAACGACGGCGTTTTCGACCACCGGATCGATGATTTCGCCGCGTTGCAAGGTCTCGGACAGTGCGTGACGCACCTGCTCGCCGACGCGCAGCATTCGCTGGGAGGGACCTGAAGTCGTGGAACGGGACATTTTCTTTTAGTCCTGAAATCGTGGAGCACGGGATGGGACCGCGCCACATGTCTCGACATGCATAAAGGTTCTGGACGGCAGCCTTTCGGCCGCCGCCCGGTCATCTCGGCAAGTATATCCGAATTTAGAGCGTCCTGCTCACCATCTCGACGCGGAAGCACTCGATGACGTCGCCGACGCGCATGTCCTCGTAGTTCTGGAAGGCCATGCCGCATTCCTGGCCGGCCGGCACTTCCGAAACTTCGTCCTTGAAGCGCTTGAGCGTCTTCAGCGTGCCTTCGTGGATGACGACGTTGTCGCGGATCAGGCGGACACCGGCGCCACGTTCGACCTTGCCTTCGGTGATACGGCAGCCGGCGATCTTGCCGATCTTCGAGATGTCGAAGATCTCGAGGATCTCGGCATTGCCGATGAAGGTCTCGCGCCGCTCCGGCGAGAGCATGCCGGAGAGTGCCGCTTTCACGTCATCGACGAGGTTGTAGATGATCGAGTAGTAGCGGATCTCGATGCCGGCGGCTGCCGCGGCCGCGCGCGCCTGGGCGTTGGCGCGGACGTTGAAGCCGATGATCGCGGCGCCGGAGGTCTCGGCAAGCGAAACGTCGCTTTCGGTGATGCCGCCGGCACCCGAATGGACGATGCGCGCCCGCACCTCGTCGTTGCCGAGCTTCTCGAGCGCGGCGTTGATCGCCTCGATCGAGCCCTGCACGTCGCCCTTGATGACCAGCGGGAATTCCTTGAGCCCGCTCGTCTGCAACTGCGACATCATCTGTTCCAGCGAGCCGCGCTGTCCGGCATGCTTGGCCACCGCCTTCTCGCGCGCCAGGCGCTGGCGGTATTCGGTGATCTCGCGGGCGCGCGCCTCGTTGTTGACGACCGCGAAGCGGTCGCCAGCCTGCGGCGTGCCCTGAAGACCGAGCACCTCGACCGGCATGGCCGGCGGCGCTTCAGCCACGTGCTCGCCACGATCGTTGACCAGCGCGCGCACACGGCCCCACTCGTTGCCGGCAACAAGGATGTCACCCGGCATCAGCGTGCCGGTCTGCACCAGCACGGTGGCGACGGGACCACGGCCCTTGTCGAGCTTGGCCTCGATAACCGCGCCCTCGGCGGTGCGGTCCGGGTTGGCCTTGAGGTCGAGGACTTCGGCCTGCAGCAGGATCGCCTCGAGCAGCTTGTCGAGGTTGGTGCCCTTGGTCGCCGAAACCTCGACGTCCAGCACCTCGCCGCCCATCGATTCCACGAACACTTCGTGGCGCAGCAGTTCGGTACGCACCTTCTGCGGGTCGGCATCGCGCTTGTCGATCTTGTTGATCGCCACGATGATCGGCACGCCGGCCGCCTTGGCATGGCTGATCGATTCAATCGTCTGCGGCATCACGCTGTCATCGGCGGCCACGACCAGCACGGCGATGTCGGTGACCTGGGCGCCGCGGGCGCGCATGGCCGTGAAGGCGGCGTGGCCGGGCGTGTCGATGAAGGTGATCTTCTGGCCGTTCTTCTCGACCTGGTAGGCGCCGATATGCTGGGTGATGCCACCGGCTTCGCCGGAGACGACATTGGCGTTACGGATGGCGTCGAGCAGCGAGGTCTTGCCGTGGTCGACATGGCCCATGATCGTCACGACAGGCGGCCGCGACACCAGGTCTTCCGGCCGGTCGGCGATGTTGAACAGGCCTTCCTCGATGTCGGACTCGGCAACGCGGCGGACCGTGTGGCCGAATTCCGACGCGACCAGCTCGGCCGTGTCGGCGTCGATGACGTCGCCCGGCTTCAGGATCTGGCCCTGCTTCATGAAGAATTTGACCACATCCACGGCGCGCTCCGACATACGCTGCGCCAGTTCCTGGATGGTGATGGTTTCGGGTAGAATCACTTCACGAACGACTTTCTCGCGCGGCTCATTGTGCATCGCGCGCTTGAACTTCTCCTGGCGCCGACGCATCGACGACAGCGAACGGCCGCGCGCATCGTCGTCCGACAACGCCGAATTCAGCGTCAGCTTGCCGCGGCGACGGTCTTCCTCGCCCTTGGTCGGCTTGGCGGGACGGGCCACTTCGGGCGTAGCGAGGCGACGTGCCGGCGCGCTGGCACCACCAGCGCCAGCACCGCTACTCGGCGTGCCGGTCCGCCTGGGCTTGACCTCTTCTTCGTCCTCGACGGTTGCCATGTCGGCGGCCTGCGGCGCCCGGCGGCGAGCCTCCTCCTCGGCGCGGCGACGCGATTCCGCCTCAGCCTGGAGCCTGGCTTCCTCCTCGGCCTGACGGCGCGCGGAGTCCTCGCGCTCGCGGCGACGGCGCTCTTCTTCCTCGGCGCGGCGCTTGGCTTCTTCCTGCGCGCGCTGCCGATCCTCGACCTCGCGCGCCTTGGAACCTTCGAGCGCCCTGCGACGCGCTTCCATCTCGCCGCGCGACAACTCGTTCAGCACCATGCCGGAACGCTCCGGCGACGGAGGCGGCGCCTTCGGCGCTTCACGCACGACCGGCGCCGCGGGCGCGGCGGCAACAGCGGGCTTCGGCGTGAAGACGGGCGGCGCGACCGGCTCCGGCTTGTCGCCGGGCATCGAGAACTTGCGCTTCTTGATCTCGACCTGGACCTGCTTGGTACGGCCATGCGAGAAATTCTGGCGCACGGTGCCCTGCTCGGTACCGGGGCGCTTCAGCGTCAAGGTCTTCTTCGGCGTAACGCTCAACGTCTTGTCGTCGCCCG
>NZ_JANINM010000030.1:0-2340 GCF_024509055.1 Mesorhizobium sp.
GCCAGGCGCTGGAAGCCTCGCATCGCGGCTGGGGCAAGTCGGTCATCATCGGCGTCGCCGGCGCCGGCCAGGAGATTTCGACCAGGCCGTTCCAACTCGTCACCGGCCGGACCTGGATGGGGACCGCCTTCGGCGGCGCGCGCGGCCGCACCGACGTGCCCAGGATCGTCGACTGGTACATGGAAGGCAAGATCCAGATCGACCCGATGATCACCCACACGCTGACGCTGGAGGAGATCAACAAGGGCTTCGACCTCATGCATGAGGGCAAGTCGATCCGCAGCGTCGTGGTTTACTAAAAGCAACGCCGCTTTTTGAGGAAAACCACGGGGCCGCGGGCCGAACGCCCGCGACCTTCATGGTCAAACAAGGGAGGAAACAGGAATGGCCGAAAAACTGCATCACTCGATCGACAACGGCTTGCCGAAGGAAAGCGCGAGCTTTTCCGGCGGCACGCTGGTCTGTCTTTGCACCAGCAAGCCGGTGAAGGTGAAGGTCAAGGGTCAGATCGCCCACAACCACGCCTGCGGCTGCACCAAATGCTGGAAGCCGGACGGCGCGGTGTTCTCGGTCGTGGCCGTTGCCGGCAGCGGCGACGTCACCGTCGCCGAGAACGGCGACAAGCTCAAGGTGGTCGATCCGGCGGCGCTCATCCAGCGCCATGCCTGCACCGGCTGCGGCGTGCACATGTACGGCCCGGTCGAGCGCGACCATCCCTTCAAGGGCCTGTCCTTCATCCATCCCGAGCGTTTCGAGGAGGACGGCTGGTCGCCGCCGGGCTTCGCCGCCTTCGTCTCCTCGATCATCGAGGCCGGTGTCGACCCGAGCCGCATGGACGGCATCCGCGGCCAGCTGAAGTCGACCGGGCTCGAGCCCTATGACTGCCTCAGCCCCGGCCTGATGGACTACATCGCCACCTGGACCGCCAAGAAGTCCGGCGCGCTTCCGGCCTGACGGGCTTCCGATATTTCTGCCATGGGGCCGGTCAACGCCGGCCCCATATTCGTTTGGAGATACGATGACTGCCCCCATCATCTACGTTGACGCCGACGCCTGCCCGGTCAAGGCCGAGGTGGAGAAGGTCGCGGAGCGACACCGCGTGGTGGTGACCTACGTGTCCAATGGCGGCCTGCGACCGTCGCGCGATCCGATGATTCGCAACGTCGTCGTGTCCAAGGGCGCGGATGCCGCGGACGACTGGATCGTCGAGAACGCCAAGGCCAACGACATAGTGGTGACCGCCGATATCCCGCTTGCCGCACGCACGGTGGCGCTCGGCGCGCATGTGCTCGGCCCTACCGGCCGCCCCTTCACGCCGGAGACCATCGGCATGGCGGTGGCGATGCGCGATCTCAAGCAGCACCTGCGCGAGACCGGCGAAAGTCGCGGCTTCAACGCCTCTTTCACCCAGAAGGACAGGTCGCAGTTTCTCGGCGAGCTCGACCGCATCTTGCGGCGCGCCTTGAAATCCGCCACACCGGACTGACCCTTTCGGAGTTCGCTCCATGGTTGACGACACGACCGCCAAACTGCCGACGCATCGCCATGCGCAATTCGCCATATCCGCGATAATCGGCATCGTCGCGCTGGTGATCGCGCTCGTCCTGCGCGCGCCGCTTGCCTACCTGATCGGCGCCAATGCATTCTTTGCCGCCTACGTCTTGCTCGTCCTCCGCCTGATGCCGAGCCTGACAGGCCACTATCTGAGCAAGAACGCGCGCTCCACCGATCTGCCGTTGCGAATGATCTACTGGATGGATGGCGACGAGGTAGACGCCGCCACCAAGAAGAAGATGCCCGTTGGCGGCCTCGAATTTCCGGGTGGGAAACGGCCGGAAGGCTGGGACTTCCTCTATTTTTCCACCGTCATCGGCATGACCGCGCAAACCGCCGACACCGGCATCACCACGACGCACATGCGCCGCGTCGTGCTCCTCCACTCGATCCTTTCGTTCTTTTTCAACGCCGTGATCCTCGCGGCCGCGGTCAATCTCGCTGTCAGCCTCGGAGGTCCGTAATAAATCCGTGATCGCATGAAACATTGCCTTGTGCGGCGACGTATTGAGGGGGAGACAATGACCTGAGAAGCCGCTTCCACGGAGCGGCCGGAGGCAAGATGGACACTGTTGCCAACGACCAAACCGCCCCCAGGGCGGACGGCAAGGACACGACCCTCGTCTATCGCCAGTCGCGCTGGACGCGGTTGACCCACTGGATCTGGGCCTTTTCGCTGTTCTTCATGCTGCTTTCGGGTCTGCAGATTTTCAACGCGCGGCCGCAGCTCTATATCGGCAAGCAGTCCGGCTTCGAGTTCAACAACACCATTTTGCAGATCGGCGC
>NZ_JANINM010000030.1:2350-6888 GCF_024509055.1 Mesorhizobium sp.
GGCTTCACCGAAATCTTCGGCCATCGCTTCGACACGACCGGCGTGCTCGGCTGGTCGGGCCCACCGGGACAGGAGACGCCCCGCGGCTTCCCTGCCTGGGCGACAATTCCCTCCTACTACGATCTCGGCACCGCCCGCGTCGTGCATTTCTTTTTCGCCTGGGTGCTCAGCGCGACGCTGCTCCTTTGGCTGATCGCAAGCCTGATCAATGGCCATATCCGCCGAGACCTTGCCCCTCGCCTGTCTGATCTGAGCAAGCTGCCGCGCGACATCGTCGATCATGCGAAGCTGAAGTTCCACCACACCCGCGAATACAACACATTGCAGAAGATGGCTTATGGCGGCGTGCTCTTCGTGCTGTTGCCGCTGATGATCGTCACCGGCCTTGCCATGTCGCCGAGCATGGATTCGGTGCTGCCCTGGCTCAACGAAATCCTCGGCGGCCGGCAGACGGCGCGCACCATCCATTTCACGATCATGGTGCTGCTCGTCCTCTTCTTCATCGTCCACATCCTGATGATCATCGCCGCCGGCCCGATCAACGAACTGCGCTCGATCATCACCGGCTGGTATCGCACCGACCCGCCAGCGAAGCACGAGCAGCCAACCGAGAGGAGCGTCTGACATGGCAAAATTCCAGATCAGCCGCCGCAAGTTTCTGACCGCCAGCAGCCTCGGCCTGTCCGGCATCGCGCTGTCGGGCTGCGATGCCTTCGACAGCGGGCTGGGCATCGGCGGCGGCCTGCGCAGCTTCCTCGAAAACGCCAACGACCTGACCTGGCACGCGCAGCGCCTGATTGCCGGCAGGGACGCGCTGGCGCCGGAATTCACCGAGGCCGACATCCGCCAGCCACAGCGGCCGAACGGCGTCACCGCGCCCGATGACGACACCTACAAGAGCCTGCTCGCCAACAATTTCGCCGACTGGCGCCTGGAGGTGACCGGGCTTGTCGAGAAGCCGCTGTCGCTGACCCGCGAGCAGCTCCAGAACATGCCGAGCCGCACCCAGATCACCCGCCATGACTGCGTCGCTCGATCAGGCGGTGGTGAAGCCGCAGGCCCGCTATGTGATGTTCCACTGCCTCGACACGATCGAGCAAAGCTTGTCCGGCGACATCAAATATTACGGCACCATCGACCTGATCGACGCCCGCCACCCGCAGACGATCCTGGCCTATGGCCTCAACGGCAAGCCGTTGCCGGTCGAGAACGGCGCGCCGCTGCGCGTGCGGGTCGAGCGCCAACTCGGCTACAAGATGCCGAAATACCTTTCAAAGATCGAGCTGGTCGACAGCTTTGCCAATGTCGGCGGCGGCCGCGGCGGCTATTGGGAAGACAATGGCTACGACTGGTACGGCGGGATTTGATACTGCCTCGCCTGCAGAATACGGCCTATCTTTCCTGGTACCATTGCTCCTTGCTAGCGCAGTGCTATCCCCGGAAGTCCGAGCAGGCAAAAAGCCCGCCGACACGATTGCAGTGCGGAGATGTTTCTTGAGCGCGGCTATCTTGTTGTTTGCTGTTTTGGCCACGCTGTGGGAGAGCTGCTTTTAGATAACCATCGGTTCAGCCGCTCACGCCACCTTATCGAGCAGCGGCTTCAATGTAGGATGGATTTCCGGCGAGGCGTGCTTGATCAAAGTAAGCAGAGCGCGTTCGTTGTCACGCAGCGGGCGATTTCCATTGCCCACATGCTCGGCCAGCCATTTCGCCTCGCCGGCGTCGATGGTTTCGGCGCGGCGGGAAAGCGCTTCGGCGGCCCGGTTCCTGGCTTCCCATTCCGCCTCGATGCCACCGGGAGAACGATAGGCTTCTAGGATGGCGGCGAACCCGCCCGCGGCCATCCGGCTGAAGAAGCCGCCAAGCGTCGGGCCTGCCTCGTCCAGGAAGGTTTCGTGGCGCAGCGCCGCTTCCCGCGTCGGCGGCTCGTAGCCGGCCGAGCACATGACATAGTTGGCGATCGCCTTGACGAAGAGGTCGTTCCAAGACGGATCATTGTCGGCGGCCGCGGTCCGGTCGTTGATCCTGAACAGGACCTCCGCCTCGGCCTTGCTGATGGCGATGTTGCCATCGCCGCCATAGGCGTAGAGGATGCGGCGCAGCAGATCGACCTCGGCCTTGGCGATATGGCCGGGAACGAGGCTACCGCCCTGCACCAGCGGGCCCTTGCCGTCGATCACCGCATGCGCGACCTGCTCCAGCGCATATGCCGAAAGCTGGCCCGGCGAGGATTTCGCCTCCTCCAGCACATGCACCACCAGTTCGAACTCAGTGCGGCTGTCGACCACGCCATCGCGCGAGACGATGCGGACCAGCCAGTCGGCATTCTCTTGCGAGATATAGCCTTCCGGCTTCTCCTCGTGGACGATGTAGTCGGTCACCGCCTCGACGAAGAACGGCGCCCATTCGGCGCATTTGTCGCGCGCCGTCTGGTCGAGCGCGAACAGCGCCTCCGCCTCGCCGCGGCTCACCACGCCGTCGGCGAAAACCTCGCGCCGCAGCATCGTCACGTCCTCGGCCGTGATCTTGTTTTTCGAGGTCAGCCCCGCAACCGGAGCGCTCATGATCAATTCGCCCATTGCCATCCCTGCCCGTCGCCCGTTGCCGGCGAACTTAATGCGTCGTCTGGACAGGCATATCAGAAGTATCTTGAGAAACCGGCAAATGGCGTGGTTAGCGAAGACTTGTCGGTCAGTGCATGTCACACGAAAATGCGCAATGGTTTGGGAGAACGGCATGCATCGCACAAGACCTGAGCCGCGTTGCCCGAACCTGTTTCAGCGCAGTGCACTTTAGATGTCGCGGGGAGGTGACAACGTGTCGCCGGCGAGCTATGGATGGCGCGTCGAGGGCTCAGGCGACTGAGTCCTACCTGTTTGCGGGAGAGAGCAGCGAAAGCTGTCGCCGAAGGGGAAATCGCCCGAAATCTCTCAGGCAAAAGAACCGTAGACGGGAAAGACAACTCTGGAAAGTCGGGGCTAGCCCCGCGCCGAAGGTGTAAGCGCTGCCGACAGAGTTACGGGGCGCGAGTCTCTCAGGCTTCAGACAGAGGGGCACGGACTGGACCGCCAGCAGCGGTCGATTGCGTGCGACTCTGGAGAAGACATGACAGGCGAAGACACCAGACATCTACCCCTTGAGGATTTGCATCAGGCCGCCGGCGCCCGTTTCGGCGCCTTCGCCGGCTGGTCGATGCCGCTCACCTATCCGGCCGGCGTGATGAAGGAACACCTTCACACGCGCGAGCATGCCGGCCTGTTCGACATCTCGCACATGAAGCTGTTCGACGTCAGCGGCCCGGGTGCGGTGGCGCTGCTCAACCGCGCCTGCCCGCTCGATGCCGGCGCGCTGGAAATTTCCCAGTCCAAATACACCTTCTTCCTCAACGAGGCTGCCGGCATCATCGACGACCTGATCGTCACGCGCCTCGGCGACGACCGTTTCATGGTTGTCGCCAATGCCGGCAACGCCGCCGAGGACGAGAGGCATCTTCGCGCGCTGGCCGCGGATTTCGAGGCCAATGTGGAACCGCTCGACCGTGTTTTCCTGGCGATCCAGGGGCCGGACGCCTGGGCAGCCCTCGCGCGGGCCGGCATGGAGACAGGTTCGCTGCTCTTCATGCACGGCATCGAACCGCGTCAAAACTGGTTCATGAGCCGCTCCGGCTACACCGGCGAGGACGGTTTCGAGATCGGCCTGCCGGAAGCGGATGCCCGCGATCTCGTCGCCAAACTCCTGGAGGACGAGCGCGTGCAGTGGATCGGCCTCGCCGCCCGCGACAGCCTGCGGCTCGAGGCTGGTCTTTGCCTGCACGGGCAGGACCTGACGCCGGAAATCGATCCGGCAAGCGCCGGGCTGATGTGGGCAATCTCCAAGGAGGTCCGCGCCGGTGGCCACTTCATCGGCGCCGGCGCGTTGCGCTCTATCATCGAACACGGGCCGTCGCGGAGGCGGGTCGGCCTGAAGCCCGACGGGCGCCAGCCTGTTCGTGCAGGCGCGGCGCTCATCGATGCCGACGGCAATCCGGCCGGCCACGTCACATCAGGCGGTTTCGGCCCTTCGACCGGGCATCCCGTCGCCATGGGTTACGCCAATACGGCGCTGGCCAAGCCCGGCGCGAAACTCTTCGCCGATGTCCGCGGGACGAAAATCCCCGTCGACGTGGCGTCCCTGCCCTTCACTCCACATCGCTACCGCAAAGGATGATTTTCCGATGGCAAAGACCTACTTCACTGAAGACCACGAATGGCTCCGCGTCGAAGGCGGTGTCGCAACTGTCGGCATCACCGACTACGCGCAGGAACAGCTCGGCGATCTCGTTTTCGTCGAGCTGCCGGAAATCGGCCGCAAGCTCGCCAAGGGCGATACCGCCGTCGTCGTCGAATCCGTCAAGGCGGCCTCCGACGTCTACGCGCCGGTCGACGGCGAGATCACCGAGGCCAACGCCTCGCTGTCGGCCGACCCCTCGCTCGTCAATTCGGCGGCGACCGGCGACGGCTGGCTCTGGAAGATGAAGCTCGCCAACGAAAGCCAGCTCG
>NZ_JANINM010000031.1 GCF_024509055.1 Mesorhizobium sp.
CCGACATAGCTGCCATAGCGCGGGAACATCTCCTGCGCCGGCAGCACCGAGTGGCCCGAGCCGTAGAGATGGACCAGCCCGCCATTCTCGAGCGTGTCGGCGAAGCGGCTCGCCGCCTGGCCGAAAGCCTCTTCATTGGCTTTCGAGGCCTGTTCGAGGAGAGCGGTAAGACGCGGAATATAGAGATCGGACACTTGGGTACTCCTGTTGTCGTGTCGGCTTGGGATGATGAATCAGCTTCGCGGGTTCGACGGCCCCCGGCCCGCGCGCAGGGTCGAGCGGATCTCGTAGCGGTCGCCGCGCATGACGGAGACGGTGAATTCGAACGGGCCGCGTTCGTCGATGGTGATGCGCTCGACCACGAAGGCCGGGCTTCCCTCGGGCAGGTCGAGCAGTTCGGCATCGGCCGCGCTGACGGCGCCGACACGGTAGTTCTCGCGCGCCTCGACCGGAACGATGCCGTACTCACGCTCCAGCGCCTCGTAGAGCGACCCCTTGAGCAGGCCGGCATCGAGGAAACCAGGCACGCGCGCGGCCGCCAGTTGCGCCGTCTGGATGCCGATCGGCTCGTTGTTGCCGAGCCTCAGCCGCCGGATGCGCACCACGGGATCGCCCTCCTCGATCTCCAGCGCGCCGGCCGCAGCCGCATTGGCCGTGGTCAGGCTGCAATCGAGCAGGCGGGAGCCCGCGACCACGCCGATATTGCCCATTTCCTGCGTGAAGGAGGTAAGCTCGCGCGTGCCGGCGACCAGCGTGGCCGAGCGTACGAACGTACCGCGGCCGTGCTCGCGCCTGAGCAGACCGCTTTCCTCCAGGTTGCGCAGCGCGTGGCGCAGCGTGATGCGGCTGACGCCGAACAGCGCGCCAAGCCGGTCCTCGGCCGGGATCTGGTCTCCCGTCGCCCATTCGCCGCTCTTGACGATGGCGCGGATCGCCTCCTCGACCTGATACCAGAGCGGTTCCGGCCGCCTGCGGTCCGGCTGCTGAAAGCTCGCTTCGCTCATCGGATCTGCCTCCACCCGCTTCCCGCCTGTCCTGCCAGCGCCGCGCCAACCAGGCCGGCGCGGGAACCGAAGACGCCCGGCCTGATCTCGATGTCGCGCAGATGCGGCGGCAGTTGCCGCCGCAGCGCCGCAAGCAGCGGCGCCGCGATCACATCCAGCGCCTCGGCCAGGCCGCCCGAGACCAGGATGACGCCCGGGTCGAGCAAGCCGACGGCGCCGGCAAGCGCCGTGCCCAGCGCCTGTGCCGGCTCTTCCAGCAACGCCAATGCCGCTGAGTTCCCGGCCCGGCCGGCGGCGATCAATTCGCCACCGCTCGCGAACCCGATCTGTGCGGCGAGCGCATCGAGCGCCCGGCCCGAGGCGGCGCGCTCCAGCCAGCCGCTGCGCTCTTCGCCCTGATCTTGCGTGTCCGCGCAGGCCCAGCCGAAGGAACAGGCGCCGCCATGCGCGCCGGCGACGATGCGGCCGTTGGCCAGCACCGCCGAACCGATGCCTGTGCCGATCGCAAGCAGGATGGCGTCGGATGCGCCCTTGGCCGCCCCCTCGGCTGCCTCGGCGAGCAGCGCGATCTGCGCGTCGTTGCCGACCGCGATGCGCATGCCGGGAAAAAGCGTCGCGATATCGACGCCGTCGAGCCAAGGCAGGTTCGGTATCCAGCGGCAGACCGAGCCTTCGGTCAGTCCCGGCACCGCAAGCCCGATCGCTTCGGCCTCGCCCGCCGCCGCAAGCGCGCGGACGCGTGCGGCGAAGGCGTCAAGGGCCTGCGGCGCCGGCTCGCGGATGTGTTGCGAAATCGCGGCGACGTCGCCGGCATAGACTGCGGCGCGCAGATTGGTGCCGCCGAGATCGATGGCGAGAACCCGCGTCATGTGTCGCACCCCCGATCCGCAGGCGGCGCGAACAGCCCGCTGCCCGCATTCCAGGAATGCGACGCGGTCATGAAGGCCTGCGCGTGCCGCGTGCCGCGCAGGCAGCCGCGCAGCCGGTAGAGCGCGCTGTAATAGTCGACATAGGGAAAGCTGCTCAAACCCCGCGCCAGCTCATACTCCATCACCGCTTCGTGCCAGGCGTCGAAGCCGGCGCTGACATCGACAAGATGCTCCGGGCGGAAACCCTCGTCGTCCTCCCAGTTCTCGCCGAAGAGCAGCAGCTGCGGCGTATGCGCCGGATGGGCGCGTTTCAGCGTCGGCAACGCCGAGAAGAAAATGCCGGTCTGGGTGAGGTGCGCCGCGGCGCGATGATCCTTGTGCCAGCTGCCGTGCCAGTGGGTGATGACGACCTCCGGCTGCACCTCGCGGATGACGTCGCAGACCTGCAAGGCGGTCGCGTTGTCATTGGACAGGAAGGCGTCGCGTAGCTTCATGTTGCGCATCGCGACACCGAGGCGGGTCGCGGCCTTCTCCGCCTCGTCCGCCTTCTGCGCCGAATAGTGTTCCGGGATCAGACAGGGATGGCCCTGCTCGCCCATCGAGAGATGCAGGAAGGTGACCTTGGCTCCGCCGCGCGCGGCCGCCGCCGCCAAAGGTCCGGCGATGACCTCGGCATCGAAGGCATGCGCCCCGACGACCAGGATCGAGCGCGCGGCATAGATCTTGTCCTCGATCATTTCATGCCTCCCCCGGCACCGACGCCCTCGCGAATCTGGCGCGCCAGCAAACAATACATGATGAGGATCGGCGCCATGGAGATCGCCAGCGAAGCGAACACCAGGCCCCAATCGGTGCGGAACTGTCCGACGAACACACTGATGGCCAGCGGCACAGTCTTGTAGCGATCGTCGAAGATGAAGATCAGCGGGAAGAAGAAGTCGTTCCACACCGCGATCGCCGTGAAGATGGCGACGATCGACACCGCTGGCTTCACCATTGGCAGCACGATCTGGAACAGGATGCGCGTCTCGCCGGCGCCATCCATGCGCGCCGCTTCATCCAGCTCGGACGGCAGCACGCGCATGAAATTGGCGAAGATGAAGACCGCGAAGGGAATGCGGATCGCCGAATAGACGAGGATCAGCCCGGTGAGAGAATCGAGCAGGCCGAGGCCGCGCATCAGCGTGAACAGCTCGACCGAGGCCAGCCTGATCGGCAACATGATGCCGGAGAGGAAGAGGCCCAGCATGATGCCGTTCCAGCCGAGCTTGTAACGGCTGAGCGGATAGGCGGCCATCGCCGAGACGACGATGGTGAGGATCACCGCGCCTCCGGTGACGATCAGGCTGTTGATGAAGTTGTGGCCGAGATTGGCCCGCGTCCAGGCTCGGACGAAATTGTCCAGGGCCCAGCTTTGCGGCAGGCCGAGACGGTTGTCGTAGATCTCCGCCGTCGTCTTGAAGCAGGAAACGACGAGGATGTAGAGCGGCAACAGCACCGCCGCCGTCCAGACCAGGAGTATGGTCCAGCCGGGCAGACGCGCCAGCCTCTGCGGGATGGCCAGCTTTTGCTGAAGGGACAGCGTGCTCATAGCTGCACCGTCCGTTTGTCGAAAAAGCGCAGCATCAGAAGCGTGCCGATGCTGAGAATGAGGAACAGCATGGTGCCGAGCGCCAGTGCCAACCCGATGTCGGTGATGCCGACGGCGCCCTCCGCGCCGAAGGCCAGCCGGTAGAAATAGGTCACCAGCGTGTCGGTCGAATAGCTCGGATTGCCCTGTACGCCCTGCATCACATAGACGATGTCGAACTGGTTGAAGGTGTTGATGAAGGAGAGTGTCGTCAGCGTGCCGAGCGCCGGCATCAAGAGCGGCAGCGCGATCGAAAACAGCATGCGCCCATTGCCGGCGCCGTCGAGCTTCGCCGCCTCGAACACCTGCGGCGAGATTTGCCGAAGGCCCGCCGTGTAGATCAGCACCGGCAATCCCATCCAGTTCCAGGCGTCGACGGCGATCAGCATGCCGAGCGCGGTGTGGCTGTTACCGAGCACCGTCAGGCTGCCCTGGTGAAGGCCGAGGCCGTTCAGCGCCCATTCGACGATGCCGCCGGGCGCCAGCAAGAGCCGCCACAGCGCGCCGACGATGACGGGGCTGAGCACCGCCGGGAAGAAGAACACCGACTGGAAGAAGGCCGCGCCCCTGTCGCGCAGGAAGAGCAGCCAGGCGAACAGCAGGCCCAGCCCGTTCTGCAGCAGCATGATGCCGAAGAACCAGGCAACGTTGTGCCAGAGCGCGCCATAGAGCCGCGCGCCGCTCGGAAAGACGAACAGCCGCGAGAAATTCGCCAGCCCGGCGAACTCCTGCATGCGCAGCCCTTTCCAGGCAAAGAAGCTGCCCCACAGCGAGAGCAGCAACGGGTAGAGCACGAACAGCCCGTAGACGGCCAACGCCGGCAGGATGAACAGCACGGCCATGCGCTGCTGCGTGCGCTGGAGGCTGGTCGTGCGGCGGGGCTTGCTCATGCTCTGCTCAGGTATGGGTGGAGAGCGGCCGCGACGCGGCCGCCATCTACTGCTTGGGCTTGAACCAGGTGCTGACGGCGGCCTGCATGTCGGCGGCCAGCTTCTCCGGCGCGACATTGCCCTCGACCATGTCGATGATCTCGGACTGCAGCACCGAGGAGGCGGTCGGCGTCTGCCAGCGGAAGCCGACCAGCGTCAGGTAAGGCGTCGAGTTCTTCGACATCTCCATCATCTTGGACAGCACCGGGTCCTTGACCGTGACGTCCGTGCGGGCAGGCGGCCAACCGAGCTCGTCGGCGAACAACTGCGCAAACTCTGCCGAGGCCATGAAGTTCAGCACCTTGATCGCGGCTTCCTTGTTCTGGCTTTCCGAGACGAGGCCATAGGAGCCGTCGGAGAAGGCTGAGGTGTAGAGCTTGGTTGAAGCGTCGTCGGCCGGGAACGAGAACATCGAGAACTTGAGCTTCGGGTTCTGCGACTTGAAGCTGCCATTCTCGAACGAGCCGCCGAAGAACATTGCCGCCTTACCGCCGATGAACTGCTGCGTGGCTGTGGTGTAGTCGATGCCGGCAAAGCCGTCGGAATAATACGGCTTGAGTTCGGCGAAGCGCTTCAACGCCGCGACATAGCGCGGATCCTCGAAGGTCGCCTTGCCGCTCATCATCTCGTCATAGAAACCCGGGCCGTAGAGGGTCGGGCCGATGACACCGACGCCGATCTCCAATTCCCAGGCCGAGCCGTTGGCGCCACCATTGGCGATCGGCGTGATGCCGGCTGCCTTGAGCTTCTCGCAAGCGGCGACGAAGTCCTTGTAGGTTTTCGGAACCTCTATGCCTTGGGCGGCGAAGATCTCCTCGTTGTAGAAGACACCCATCATCGGCACTGAATAGGGCACGCCATAGAGCTTGCCATCGGCACGGCCGCGCGCGCCGCCAAGGGCGGCGTCAGGCATGTTCTTCAATTCCGTCACGCTGTCGTCGATCGCGTCGAGATAGCCGCCGTCGATGAAGGGCTGCAACTCGCCATAGGCCTTGAGCTGGGCGATGTCAGGCCCGCGACCGCCGCGCAGCGCAGTGCTCAGGCGATTCTGATAATCCGCGTCGGGCGTGAACTGGATATCGACCTTGATACCCGGATTCTTCTTCTCGAAGGCTTCGAAAATGCGGTGCATGGCGGCCTCGTCCTCGGTGCGCCAGCTCCACAGCGTCACCGTCGAGTCGGCTCGTGCCGGCAGTGCGGTGAGGACGCCGGCGCAGGCGGCGGCGAGGCCGCCGATCAGGCCAAGCGCGGCGCGCCGGTGGATTGAAAGCATGCTCATTGCCAGTTCTCCCATTTTTTCGATCTTTGAGGCATTCGCCCGGCGGCTAGGCCGCAGTGTCGTCTACTTTTTCGCAAAGTCATTATAACGACATGATGGCATTCGCAAGAGGCAGAGGCCGCCAAACGGGCCCCACTCGATATCGATGCGAAAGCTCTGACTGATCACAAAGCTTTGTAAAATATAAAAAAATTGGAGTAGAAGGCAGCTGCCGAATTTTTCGACCAGCCGATTGCCACGGAGTCTCTCCAGATCGGGGCTTGCATCAAGCCCTTAACTCGTCATAACGTCACGTTACTGTCGCGGCTTATGTGGAGGATGCCGATGTCGCTCGCCTGGATTTCGAAACTGGCTCTGGCCGCGGGTCTCGTCGCGCTTCCGGTGACCAGCTGGGCGCAGTCGGTCAACATCTCCTATCTGACCCATTGGTCGCCCGAGACCGTTGCGCTGCTGGAAGCGGCGGCCAAGGATTTTTCGAAAGCCAATCCGGACATCGCGATCAGCGTGCGCGCGGTTCCGTTCGGCGATCTGCTGACCACGCTGCGCTCGCAGGGCAGCGGCTCCGACGGGCCGACGATCGGCGGCATCTACGACCTGTGGCTGCCCGAGCTCGTGCGAGACAAGCTTGTCGCCCCTGCCCCTGAAGCGGTGGCGAACGAGGTGAAAGCCGCGTGGCCGGCGGGCATCGTCAGCGCCGCCTCGGTCGGCGGCGCGCTCTATGGCATCCCGAACGAGATCGATGTCTATGCGCTGAACTACAACAAGGAACTGTTCAAGCAAGCGGGCATTGCCGCGCCGCCCAAGACCTGGGCCGAATTCAAGGATGCCGCCGCCAGGCTGACCGACAAGGACAAGGGCCAGCAGGGCTTCGGCATGATCAACTCCTGGGCGGCGGGGGTGGTCCATCCCTTCGCCTCGCTGCTCGTCTCCAATGGTGGCAACCTGGTAAAAGATGGCAAGCCGGCGCTGGACAGTCCCCAGGCCGGCGAGACGTTCGCGCTCTATGAAGACTTGATAAAGTCCGGCGCGAGCAATCCGGCGATGGCGACGGCGGACGCCAACACGACCGGTCCGTTCCTCGACAATTTCGTCTCCGGCAAGACCGGCATGATCATCATGG
>NZ_JANINM010000032.1 GCF_024509055.1 Mesorhizobium sp.
GGGAAATGTCGTCGCGGTGTTCACCATGGATTGCCGGACCCGTCAACTGTGGCGATCCGGCGTGGGCCCTAAAACCATAGGCAGGATATAGGCATGACGAACGCCGTCGAGCAGCTTCACGCGGTCAAGGCGCGGATCGAAACCGCCGAGCGGGAGGCCAAACGCGTAACCGGCTCGGTCACGCTGGTCGCCGTGTCGAAGACCTTTTCGGCCGACGACATTCGCCCGGTTCTGGAAGCCGGCCAGCGCGTGTTCGGCGAGAACCGCGTTCAGGAGGCGCAGGCGAAATGGCCGGCGCTGAGGGAGGTGTTTCCCGATATCGAGCTGCACCTGATCGGGCCGCTGCAATCCAACAAAGCCAAGGAAGCCGTAGCCCTTTTCGATGTCATCGAGACCGTCGACCGCGAGAAGATCGCCGCCGAACTCGCCAAGGAGATCGCGAGGCAAAGCCGGGCATTGAAGCTCTACGTCCAAGTCAACACCGGCTCGGAGCCTCAAAAGGCTGGCATCGAGCCGCGCGAGGCCGTCGCTTTCGTCAAGCGCTGCCGCGAGGTGCATGGCCTCGCCATCGAAGGTCTGATGTGCATTCCGCCGGCCGAGGAGAATCCCGGGCCGCATTTCGCGCTGTTGGAAAAGCTCGCTCGCGAGGCCGGCGTGGAAAAACTCTCGATGGGCATGTCCGGCGACTACGAAACCGCGATCGCCTTCGGCGCGACCAGCGTCAGGGTCGGCTCGGCCATATTTGGCAGCCGCGCCTGAACAGGCGTTGTCGGCATACCCGTTCACGACCTCGTTATCGATCCGGCCAACAGCACTATATAGCCGCACCGGAACTTGAAACGAAACGCACCGTTCCTATTTCCCTCGTGCCCTCCAACACGCCTCGGGGAACCCCATCATGCGTTACAACCAGCTTGGCAACACCGGCCTCTTCGTCTCTGAACTCTGCCTCGGCACCATGACCTTCGGCGCCGCCGGCGAGAACGCCCAATGGGGCCTCATCGCCAGCCTCGACCAGAAGGGCGTCAATGAGATTGTCGCCCGGTCGATTGCCGCCGGCGTCAATTTCTTCGACACCGCCGACGTCTATTCCTTCGGCCAGTCCGAGCAGTTGCTTGGCCAGTCGTTCAAGGATCTCGGCGTCAAGCGCTCGGACGTGATCATCGCCACCAAGGTGCACGGCGCCATGGGCAACGGACCGAACGACCGCGGTTCCTCGCGCGGCCATATCATGGATTCGGTCGATGAAAGCCTGAAACGGCTGCAGACCGACCACATCGACCTCTACCAGTTGCACGGCACCGACACGGTGACGCCGATCGACGAGACGCTGCGGGCGCTTGACGATCTCGTTGCCGGCGGCAAGGTCCGCTATGTCGGCGTTTCCAACTGGCAGGCCTGGCGCATCGCCAAGGCACTCGGCATTGCAGAGCGCAAGGGATTTGCCCGCTTCGAGACCATCCAGTCCTATTATTCGATCGCCGGCCGCGACCTCGAGCGCGAGATCGTGCCGCTGCTCAACGAGGAAAAGCTCGGGCTGATGGTCTGGTCGCCGATGGCGGGCGGCCTGCTCTCGGGCAAATATGGTCCTGGCGCACCTGGCAATGGCGAAGGCCGCCGCGCCTCTTTCAACTTCCCGCCGGTCAACGAGGATCGCGCCTGGGCGGCGGTCGCCGTCATGCGTGAGATCGCGAAGAAGCATGATGTCAGCGTCGCCACGGTGGCGCTCGGCTATGTGCTGGCCAAGCCGTTCGTCATGAGTGTCATCATCGGTGCCAGCCGCATGGATCAGCTCGAGCAGAACCTCGCCGCCACCGGATTGAAGCTCGACGCCGACGATCTCGCGAAACTCGATGAAGTCAGCGCGCTGCCGTCCGAATATCCCGGCTGGATGCTGGAGCGACAGGGCGCCGGCCGGCGCCCAGCGCCTTTCGTACCGAAAACCTGATCCATCGCCGAGGCAGATAAGGGCTTCGAATGCCGCAATGAGAACTCGGACAATGTTTGGACAGTCCGTTTAAACCAGCAGGCGAAGCGTCCCTCGGGCCGCTTCTCCAGCCTGCTTCATTGGTCGAAGGCCTTGCGCGACTCTTAGTCTGTCGCCGGCAGAGGCCGATCCTTTGTCACCAGCGCGTATCTGGGGTCGCCCCTATCGATCCGTTCAGAAATCAGGCGACCTAAGGCGTCGATATGCCAAAGGTAGAAACGACCCCTCCAGTCCGGCATCAGGACCGAGACTTCCTCCTCTGCCCGGTAGACCTTTTTGCCGCAATGATCCCCAACATATTGCAATTGCTCCCCCTTTTCCGATCACCTGACGTCCAGATGTTGCCCCTTCGCGTATTAATCACGACTTGCTAATATTGTCACCCCGTAAGGGCTTGTTGGCCCGGCCTCCAAGCGCGGGCTGGCACCAACCACGTTGCTGGCCCTATGGATACCGGGCCATTCAAGCGCGGCCGTTGCTTGGAATTGCCTTGAACCGCCGCCTTCTAACTCTCGAAAGCGGAACGCCCTCCGACGCGCGGCTTTCGCCGTCAGAGACGAACGGTTTCGGCGAGAAAATCGAGGAAGGCCCGCACGCGTGACGGCAGGTGCTTGCCCTGGCCGACATAGACGGCATGCGTTGGCTCAATGTCGCCAGGATTGAAATTCTCCAGCAGCGGCACGAGGCGACCGGCGACGATATCGGGCTCGACATGCCAGCGCGCCAGCCGTGCGATACCGGCACCCGAGAGCGCCGCAAGGCGCATCGCCTCGCCGTCGCTGACTGTCGCGTTGCCGGCAATCGGAACGATGATTGGCGAGCCGTCGACATCGACGAAAGGCAGGCCATCGACATGCCGTACGAAGCCGAAGGCGAGCAGATTGTGGCGGCCGAGGTCTGCGGGCGTGGCAGGCACGCCCCACGCTTCGAGATAGGACGGCGCCGCCACCACCGCCATCCGGCTCTGGCCGAGCTTGCGCGCCACCAGCCGTGACGCGCTGAGCGGCCCGGCCCGGATGGCGACATCGGCACGTTCCTCCATGAGGTCGATGACGCTGTCGGTCAGCACCGCCTCGACCGAGATTTCCGGATAGCGTTCGAGGAACCGAGGCAGGAGCGGCATCAGCTTGTGCTGGCCGAACGGCACATAGCTGTTGACCCTGAGCCGCCCACGCGGCGCCGCACCCGCCGCCGCTTCGCGTTCCGCGGCGTCGAGGTCGGCGAGGATGCGCAGGCCGCTGTCGTGGAAGGCCACTCCCTCCGGCGTCAATTGCAGCCGCCGCGTCGAACGGCTGATGAGCCGCGCGCCGAGCCGCGCCTCCAACCGCGCCATCAGCTTGCTGACCGCCGATGGCGTCATGCGGAGCCGACGCGCCGCAGCCGAGAAACTGCCCGCCTCGACGACGCGCACGAACACTTCGATCTCGCCGGAGCGATTGATTTCCGGTCTCGCCATTCGTGAATCTATTTCACAGAAAATGTGCCCATTGCAAGGCTGGTTCACAGGTCGTCGAGACACGATCTTTCGAGCCGGACCATGCTCCAACAAAAAATCTAGGCGCGGGACTGAGCGCCCTCTGCTTGACCGGACGGACCACCGCCATGCCTATCGCTCTCTATGCCCTCACCGCCGGCGCCTTCGGCATCGGCGTCACGGAATTCGTCATCATGGGCCTGCTGCTCGATGTCAGCGCCGATCTCGGCGTCTCGATCTCGGCCGCCGGCCTGCTAATTTCCGGCTATGCGCTCGGCGTCGTCGTCGGCGCGCCGCTGCTCGGAGCGCTCACAGGCCGCCTGCCACGCAAAACGCTTCTGCTTGCCCTGATGGTGGTCTTCACCGTCGGCAACTTCGCCTGCGCGCTGGCGCCCGACTACTGGACGCTGATGGCCGCGCGCGTGCTCACCGCCTTCGCCCATGCCTCCTTCTTCGGCGTCGGCTCGGTAGTCGCCACCGGCCTGGTCGCGCCCAACCGGAAGGCCTCGGCCATCGCGTTGATGTTTACCGGCCTCACCGTCGCCAACATCCTCGGCGTGCCGTTCGGCACCTGGCTCGGCCAGGCCTATGGCTGGCGCTCCACGTTCCTCGCCGTCACGCTGGTCGGTGTCGTCGCCTTTGCTGTGATCGCGCTGTTGGTGCCGCGCGACGACCCGGCGCCGACCGGCGAGGAGGAGCACAACTCCGAAGGCACGCTCGCCGTGCTCGGCCGCCGCCCGGTGCTGCTTGGCCTTTTGACCACGGTGCTGAGCTGGGTCGGCGTGTTCGCCGCCTTCACCTATCTGGCGCCGATCCTAACCCGTGTCACCGGTTTTTCGGAGGCAGCCGTATCGCCTATCCTGCTGGTCTTCGGCGGCGGGCTGGTCGCTGGCAACCTGCTCGGCGGACGGCTGGCGGACAAGCATCTGGCACCGACGGTCATCGGCACGCTGATCGCGCTCTCCGCCATCCTGTTCCTTATGACCGCCGCCATCCATCAGCCGATTGCCGCCATCATCGCCGTCGGCCTGCTGGGTGCTGCCGCCTTCGCCACCGTCGCACCGCTGCAGATGTGGGTGCTGGAGAAGGCCAGGGGTGCCGGTCAGGGCCTCGCTTCCTCCTTCAACATAGCTGCCTTCAATCTCGGCAACGCCATCGGCGCCTGGCTCGGCGGCTTCGTCATCGACCACGGCCCCGGCCTTGGCGCCGTTCCCCTCGTTGCCGGCCTCGTGCCGCTCGCCGCGCTTGGCGTGGTGCTCATGGCGCTGCGCCTCGAACGCGGCCGCGCGATCGGCGCGCCCGCGCCGGCGCAATGCTGATAGGCTGAATTCTGATCTCGACATCACAGGAGAATAATCATGGACTATCGACGTCTCGGCGCTTCCGGCCTGAAAGTGCCTGCACTTTCCTTCGGCGCGGGAACTTTTGGCGGCTCCGGTCCGCTGTTCGGCCACTGGGGCAACAGCGACGCGAAGGAAGCGCGTCGATTGATCGACATCTGCCTGGAGGCGGGTGTCAATCTCTTCGACACGGCCGACGTCTATTCGAACGGAGCTTCGGAGGAAGTGCTGGGCGAAGCGATCAAGGGGCGTCGCGACGCGGTCCTGATCTCGACTAAGACCTCGCTGCCGATGGGCGACGGCCCCGCCGATTGGGGCTCGTCCCGCTCGCGGCTGATCCGGTCCGTGGATCAGGCATTGAAGCGCCTCGGCACCGACTACATCGATCTGCTGCAGCTCCACGCCTTCGATGCCTCGACGCCGATCGAGGAGGTGTTGTCGACGCTGGACGACCTCGTGCGCTCCGGCAAGCTGCGTTATGTCGGCGTCTCCAATTTCTCCGGCTGGCAGGTGATGAAGTCGCTGGCCGAAGCCGACAAGCATGGCTACCCGCGCTATGTCGCCCATCAGGTCTATTACTCGCTGGTTGGGCGCGACTACGAGTGGGAGCTGATGCCGCTCGGTCTCGACCAGGGCGTCGGCGCGCTTGTGTGGAGCCCGCTCGGCTGGGGCCGGCTGACCGGCAAGATCCGTCGCGGGCAGCCGCTGCCGGAAAAGAGCCGTCTGCACGGCACCGCCGATTTCGGGCCTCCGGTCCAGGACGAGCATCTCTACCGGGTTGTCGACGCGCTTGACGCGGTCGCGGAAGAGACAGGAAAGACGGTCCCGCAGGTCGCCATCAACTGGCTGCTGCAGCGGCCGACCGTCTCGTCGGTGATCATCGGCGCCCGCAACGAGGAGCAATTGCGCCAGAACCTGGGGGCCGTCGGCTGGACATTGACGCAGGACCAGATCAGGACGCTCGACGAAGCGAGCGCAGTGACGACGCCTTACCCCTACTTCCCCTATCGCCGCCAGGAAGGCTTCGCCCGGCTGAACCCGCCGGCTGTGTGACGGCAACAGCGTGGAAGCTGCCAATCTCCCCCCTTGCGGGGGAGATCAGCAGTGCCACCGCTCAGTGCAGCACGAACTCCCCATCCACCTTGCGCCACTCATTCGGCGCGATCAGCTTCTGATGCGTGTACGTCACCGAGTGCAGCGGTCCGTCGAGCTTGCTCTTCCAGAACTCGATGAAGCGGATCAGCACCGGGAACTTGGGAGCGATGTCGTAGTCCTGCCAGACGTAGCTTTGCAGGAGGTGCGGGTGGTCCGGGAAGTGATAGAGAATCTTGGCCGTCGTCAGCCCGTAACCCCTGAGCATCAGGTCCATTTCGCAATGGTCGCGCATTTGCGGTTCCTTGGTCGGATCTCCTTTCCTCCCAATGCGTGATTCTGCGCTCAGTTCTTTAATTGTCTATTGATTTTTGCTGAACCGATCTGGCTTTTCCTTCGCCAAAACAGTCGGTTAGCAGCGTTGGCAAGCGAGTGCTGACAGCATTTCGCATTGACCCTGCGTCATCCCGCCACGCGAATCGAACGTCTAATGTTGCCGTCGGCGCGGAACTGTTAATAATGCGCGCGAATTTCGCGGCTGCTTCGCCGCGAGACCGTCGGTGCCCAGCCGTCGGAATGGTTCGGGAGGAAGTCAAGGAATGTCCGAGGTTCATGTCCACCGCGTCCAGCCGGCGTGGAAGAAGAACGCGCTGATCGACAACGACACCTATCTCAAATGGTACGCCGACAGCGTGAAAAATCCGGACAAGTTCTGGGCCAAGCATGGCAAGCGGATCGACTGGTTCAAGCCCTTCACCAAGGTCAAGAACACCTCCTTCGACGGCAAGGTCTCGATCAAGTGGTTCGAGGATGGGCTGACCAACGTCTCCTACAATTGCATCGACCGGCACCTGAAGAAGCGCGGCGACCAGACCGCCATCATCTGGG
>NZ_JANINM010000033.1 GCF_024509055.1 Mesorhizobium sp.
AAGTCGAGGATGTCGTTGATGATGGTGAGCAGCGCGTTGCCGGACTTGACGATGATGTCGGTAAACGTCTTCTGCTTCGGATCGAGGTCGGACTTGGCGAGCAGTTCGGCCATGCCCAGCACGCCGTTCATCGGCGTGCGGATCTCGTGACTCATATTGGCGAGGAATTCCGACTTGGCGCGGTCGGCGAGCACGGCGCGCTGGCGCGCTTCGCTGAGCTCGGCCTCGCGCTGCTTCAACTCGGTGATGTCGGTGGTCGATCCGATCAGGTAGAGCGAGCCGTCGGATGCGATCATGGCGCCCTTGCGCGCGAACTGGTGCCGCACGCTGCCGTCCGCCAGCGTCACCCTTTCCTCGACCTCCTGCGTCTCGCCGGTGCGCAGCACGGCGAGATCGCCGGCCACGAAGGCTTCGCCGTCCGCCCCGAATATTTCGACGTCGGTCTTGCCGATCGCTTCTTCCTGGCTGTAGCCGGTGAGGTCGCACCACCCCTTGTTGACGTAGAACTGCCTGAGGTCGGAGCGCTTGGCGTAGATAGATACCGGCACATTATCGATCAGGCTGCGGAACACCTCGTTCTCGCTCATGCTTGCCTTGAGCGCCCGTTCCCGCGCCTTGACGTCGGTGATGTCGGTGCTGGAACCGACCAGGCGGACCGATCCATCGGTGGCGACCAGCCGGCTCTTGCGCGTCATCAGCTGCCGCACGGTGCCGTCGCGATGGATGACCGCCTCCTCGACCTCGCGCACCCTGCCTGTGACGATGACCTCGGCGTCGTCGCGGCTGTAGCTATCGGCGTCCACGGCGCCGAACAGCTCGCGGTCCGTCTTGCCGAGGACATCCTCCTTGGCGATGCCGGTCATCGCGCACCAGGCCTTGTTGACGAATTCGATGCTGAGATCGTCCGCCTTGATGAAGGCGGCGACGGGCAGTTCGTCCATCACATGCCGGAACAGGTCGATCTGGCGCATCGAGTCGCGCAGCGCTTTCTCGCGGGCCTTGATACCGGTGATGTCGACGCGCACGCCGATGAACGTGCCGTCGTCGGTGCGCATGTCGTAGACCTG
This sequence comes from Mesorhizobium sp., assembly GCF_024509055.1. Lineage (GTDB taxonomy): Bacteria > Pseudomonadota > Alphaproteobacteria > Rhizobiales > Rhizobiaceae > Mesorhizobium. Next base: position 1,068 of record NZ_JANINM010000033.1, read on the forward strand.
GTGCCAGGTGCCGTCCGGATTGATCCGCTCGAACGTCGCGTTGGGCAAGCGGGACCGCCTGAGGATACCGTCGGCCCAGCGGACCCGGTCGACCCCATAGAGCCTGTCCAGATCCGGATCGCCGCTCTGGCGGAAATATCCCGCCGAATGCCCGAACTCCAGGGCTTCGCGAAAGGTCCGGCCTGGCCGCCATACCGACGCCATCTCCGGCAGCGCCTCCTGCATCTTGTGGTTGGCGAAGACGAAGCGGTCGTCGCGGTCATAGATGATGACGCCCGCCGGCAGCGATTCCAGCACGGTGGCGAGGTTCTTGCGCGCGTCCTCCGCCTCGGTCTCGCGATGCTTCATGTCGGTGATGTCGACATAGGAGATCAGCCGCTTGCCCCCGGCAAGCGGCGCCAGCGAGGCGATCAGCGTGCGGCCGTCATTGCGCGGCAGTTGCCTGGAGCCGGCGACGCCCGACGCGATCTCGGCTTCGCGTTCGGCGATATGACGCTGCCACGCCGACTCCTCGACACCGTAGGGATCGGCGTTTCGGCTGGCCTCCATCAGGTCGCGGAAGCCGCAGCCGACCGCGGCGCAACGCGGATCGATCTTCCAGAAATCGTAGAAGGCGCGGTTGATGACCTCGGTGCGCATCTGGGCGTTGAGGACGATGACCCCGATCGGCATCGAATCGACCATCATGCGAAGATCGGCGAGCGTATCCGAAGTCCCGGCTTCGCCTCGCCTTTCGGTCGGTCCGTCGCCACTCGAAACCGACCCATGGGAATAACCCACGCCGCCCGCCCCGACTGTCCCGTTCGTGTCCGCCATCCCTACCCCCAGGCCGAACCGTTTCGGTTCGTCGGCGGAATGTGACGGACAAGCATTAACGTTCCGCTAACCTTAACGGTTTGCAACCGGAAACACCCGGCGCCGTTAAATGCGATGCCAGCTGCGGTAATCCGTCCGTTGGCGGGCGTGCGGTCACTAGGCTATAAAACCGCTGGGGGTATTGCTGATGTTTGGTCGATTCCTGGCTCTTATTCTGTGCCCGACGTTGCTCGCGGCAGGCGGTTGCGCCCGCACCGATGACGGCACGGTTGTCATCCCGCGCCAGCTCGACGTCAGGCGCGTCTGGGACAAGCCGCCAAGGCAAGCCCAGTTGACGGCATCGCCGGAAGCCCCAGGCGTCTTCCCGCCGCCGCCATACACATTCGCGAAAACCGCGCCCCGCCGACATTCCAAACCATCCCGTCCTGCGCCGACGGACTCGAAATCGCCTGACGCCTCCTCCGCGCCGGAAAAGCCGCTCGCCTGCAGGAATGTCAGCGAACCGGGCAGCCGCCCTCGCGTGGTTTGCGACTGAGCGCCGTCGCCAGGGCAATTCCACGAAAAGTGTGAAACGGCTCACCGTCCGGCATTGCGAAAAGACAGATAGTGAAGCGGTCGGTTCGGCCACACGGTAAAGCTCGCGTGATCGGCACGCCGACGATGAAACCTTTCGCCGTCACGCGGCGTTATCGGGACTGTGCAAGGGAGACTGAAGATGTCGATTCACTTCACCGTCTCTGGCCTGACCCGGAACCTGATCCATTCGCTTGGGCTGGATCATCAGCGGACGCCGAGACATCTGACGCCGGAGCAAAATCTGCTGCTGGACTGCTATCTCGCCGGACAGATTCCGGAATCCGCCTGGAGCGACTACGTCTTCGAGATGCCGGAGCTGCAAGACCACGTCAATGCGCGGCGCACCAGCCTGGCGTGACGCTGCCTTGGGCTGCTTCATTTTTTTGGCGAATTGAACTGCAGGGTGAACACGTTCCCCGCGACCCCTTGTGCGAGCGTTGGCGAAAAGCTGAGCGGCAGGCAATTTTTAAGGGCCGTGGTGGCGGAGTCGACATACGCCTTCCTCGCCTTGTCGTCACCTTTGAACTTGATGGCTGTCGTCTTTGGCGGACCGATCAGCGTGCCGTCCCGCTTGAAGCTGAAGCTGAGCGTCACCGATGCATCGCCGGAATTGGCCGGCGGGTTCCAGCATGCCTGCAGCGCGGTGCCGACCTCGTCCATAGAGTTGAGTTGAGCAGCGCCTGCAGCAAGCGGCGCACCGGCCACCAGCGCGACAGCAACGACCGAAAGTCTCCCGACGTTTTTCATCGCAGATCCTCGTCATCCAGCCGCCCCGTGGCATGGTACGACCGCCAACGTGGATGACAATAGGATTTCAGCCCGGCAAAGCTCCGCCAGGATCATACTGGCGTGAGGCAAAATGTGATCTGCGGAAAAGCAAAAGGCCGGCGCGAAGCCGACCTTCCTTTGCCTCGACTGCGCGCCAGTACATCCGTGGTCGCGATGGAGACCGGACCAGTAGACCCGGCTTCGGTTAACGAGCCCTTAACGCCATGCGAGCGTCGTTATGCCTTCGCCTGCGACTTCACATGAGCGATATAGCCGCGCACGTCTCCAGCCGGCTCCGCATAGGCCTTGCCGAGCTTCTTCTCCAACGCAGCCATATATTCCTTCGCCCATTTGGGCAGCGCGTAGTCGATGACCGCCAGGAATTCGAGCGTCGCCGCCAGCCGGATATCGGCGATCGACGGGTTCTTGCCGCCTATGAACGGCTTGCCGTCCCGGAAGAAGGAGTGGAAGACCTCCAGCGGTTCGGCGATTGCCGCCATCGCGGCCTTCTGGGCCTCGGATTTCTTGTCGGGATTGGCATCGCTGTGGCCGACCTCGCCGGCATATTGCGGAAAGCCGAGCGCCGGATAGGTGGCGCGCGCCACATAGGGGTAGAGCGTGCCGACCAGATAGAACATCGCGCTGTCGATCATCGCCCGTTTGGCCGGCGCCTTGGGATAGAATTTCTCCAGCCCGTGCTTGTTGGCCAAGTACTGCATGATGGCGCAGCTTTCCCACAGCACGCCGCGTGGCAATCCCTTGTCCTCGATCATCGGCGTCAGATGCGCCGGGTTTCGCGCGAGGAATTCGGGCGAGCGCGTGTGGCCCCACGCGTCGGTCTCGGCGTGGTCCAGCCCGGCCGCGCGGGCGAACACCCGGACCGACATGTTGTTGACGCTGGGCCTCAGCATGTTGAGCTTGACGGCCGGCTTCTTCGCCGGCTTCGCGCCAGCCTTCGCTGCGGGTTTTGCCGCCGCCTTTGCGGCGGACTTTGCCACTGTCTTCGGCGCGGCCTTGGCCGCGGGTTTCTTCGCACTCTTCACTGCAGCCTTTGCCATGTCTGTTCCTCCCTCTGGCCAGTTCAGTACGGATTTTTCGGCGCCCTGTTTTCGGACAGGGTCTCGCGCGAGCGCTCGACCAGCGCCTGGATGGCGTCAGCGAGATGGACTTCGGCGATGTTATAGTCGCCGCGCGCAACACGAACCTTGTGCGCCGCCATCAGCACCTCGGCATGGGAGAAGCCGGCAGGCGGCTCGAACCGGTAGGAGGCGAGCTCGATCAGCAGGCCCAGGGGATCCTCGAAGTAGATCGAATCCATGAAGCCGCGATCCTTGACGCCGCTGTGCTTGATGCCGCGCTCGTCAAGCCGGGCGACAGCCTGCAGGAAGGTCACGCGCGACACCGAGAATGCGATGTGATGCACACACCCGATATCCGTCGGCGTGCGGCGCTTGGGCGGCGCGCGGCTCTCGTCGGTAAAGACGGTGATCAGCCGCCCGTCGCCCGGATCGAAATAGAGATGGCTCTCGCTTGCCTTGTCGAGATTGGGCTGCTCGAAGATGAAGGGCATGCCGAGCACGCCCTCCCAAAAATCGATGGACGTCTGGCGCCCGGCGCCGACCAGCGTGATATGATGAACGCCCTGCGACTGCAGCTTTTGCATCAGTTCCTCCCGGCCAGGTTTGGCTCTGCCAGCGGATGCGTCTCAGATGCCCAGTCACGCTTGGATCAGCGCCGGCAATTGATCGCCGCCCCGGCCTCGTCCCTGCGCTCCTGTTCCGCGCCATCCAACATCGCGACGGGAGCTTTGATGAACGAATGCTAATTCAATCCGAAGCGCAGCGCCAGAAGCGCCGCCCGTCACGGGCCGCGTTTTCAATTGACGCCTTGGCTGGGCGGAACTTCCTTCGCGCCCAACTGTTTATGGTTCATGGCCCTCGCCGACGAAATCCAAATGGCGGAACGGCATGTCCTGCAAGCCGAGCAGCACATCAAGCGCCAGCGCGCGCGGATGGTTGCCCTGAAAAGGCGCCGGCTGCCACGGGGCAAGGCGTCCAACTTTCTGCAATTGCTTGAAGATGCCCAATCGATGCACCTCCAACACCTGTCGCTGTTGTTGGAGAGAGCTTCCCGAGAAAAGAATCGAGGCCACGTCATAGGGTCGGGAGGCCCGCTCCCCCGGCTGCCTAAGAGCCCAGGCCTTCCTATCGAAGCTCCTTTCCGGGAGAAGTGAGAAAGCCCGTCGATTGCCCGGCTTGCGACAGCAAAGGCGACGTGCAGGACCCTCTTGGCATGTCTTGGCTGGGCTTGAAGACATTGCTTGGTATGCCCAAGGAGAATCTAACCCCTGTTCCCGCCCTGAGAGGGCTGACATTTCGGTCTCTCTTTATTCGCTAAAGTTCGTGGAAATACGACTTTATCAAGCGTTCCGTTTCGCTTGTGTTTGCCGTGGTTCCGTCGAGGTGGAGGCCAGCTTGTTGGCCCCGCCGCGATGGCAGCGCCAAAGGGTTTGAGACCGGGGCCGGCCAAATACAGACCTGCAAGCGCTTTTTCGCACCCACGGCCTTCACTCACTGCCCGCTAAGGCCTTCCCGCGCGTCCTTGCCCTGTCCACGTGGCGAATGGATAGGGTTTCGAACTTTGCCCTACCCTCGATTCCGCGATAGCCTCAAGAGCAGCGAACCATGGACGACATATCGGTGCCAATATGGAGGCAATCACCGGTGGATAAAGTGCTCAAGTTTGCCGCATCTCTGGCGCTCATATGCGCTATGGGTGCCATCGTTGCCAGCGGTGGCTGCTCCGTCGACACGCAGAGCGCGACACATGCCCTAAATGCCATGGGCATCCGCGATGTGAAGTTCGGCAGCTATGCCTGGTTCGCATGCAACAGGCGCGCCCCCTTCTCCTCGACCTTCACCGGGACAGGTGCCGACGGCAAACCGGTTTCGGGAGCGGTGTGCCAAGGTATTCTCAAGAGCACGACGGTGAGGTTGACCCACGCCTAACGGCAAGATTGAATTTGAAATAGGCCCCGTGCAAGCGGTTTCCGCGCCCCGGCTTTCACCCTGTCCGCCAAGCCTTCCCGCGCGCCCTTGCCCCCTCCAGGCCACGAACTGACAAGGGTTTCGAGGTTGCAGCATCCACGGGTTGGTGAAAACTCCGAAACCAGCGTTTCTGCTGGGCGCGAGACCGTCAGCTGCCTATAGGCAAAAAAGCGATCGAGTTCTGGCGGATCAGAAGCTGAAATCGAATGCGGCGCCTGATCGACATCGTGTAAGCTGAGGCGGCTATTTTTGCCACCAGGTGTTGAACAGCATCAAGTCCCCGCCGTCTTCCGCAGGCATATATTCGATCCATCGGTTTGAATGTTAGCTAAGCTCTTGATTTTTGCTTGGTACGCCCAAGGGGAATCGAACCCCTGTTCCCGCCGTGAGAGGGCGGTGTCCTGACCGCTAGACGATGGGCGCGCTCAAGAACCGGCTACATAGGCTGACGGCTGGGAAAAAGCAACCGAGCAGATTCCGGAAAAGTGTCGT
>NZ_JANINM010000034.1 GCF_024509055.1 Mesorhizobium sp.
GCGTCTCCGGCATCAGGTCCGGGAATTCGGTGACGAAGATCTTTTCCGGGCTGTTGCGCACCCAGGCCGGGTCGTTGACCACCAGCGTCTTCGGATGGATGCGCTCCAGGATGTGCGTGGTGGTGATGTAGTTCATGTCGAAGGGCGGGTCCTGGCGCAGCAGGACGACGTCCATCTCCGAGAGATCGGTGCGCACCCTTTCGCCGAGCGAGAAGTGGCTGCCCTTCTCGTCGCGCACCTGCATCTCCTCGACATGGGCGAACACCTTGCCGTCGCGCATCGAGAGCCGGTCGGGCGTGTAATGGAAAAGCTTGTGCCCGCGCCGCTGCGCTTCCAGCGACAGCGCGAAGCTGGTGTCGCCGGCGATCGACACGGTGGAGACATGGTCCATCTGGACGGCGATCTTGAGCGGCATCTTCGGTCTCCGGCGATCCTGTGCGCCGCTGATATACGGAACTCGGCGCCTTCTGCCAATCGGCCAGAGGCTTGAGCGTTTCACCGTCTCATTCTTGGAAACGGCGAATCGTTCAATCCTTTTGTTTTTACGCAATTCCGGACGGAAGACCGTTTCACACTTTTCCTGGAATTGCTCTACCGGTCGAAGACCAGGCGCGAATATCCGAGGAACGACAGCACCGTCGCGACCAGCGAGGCGAAGGCGAGCGCCGCGAGCGGCGGTAGGGCCGGTATCGCGAGCAGGACAGCGCAGTAGACCAGATAATTGACGATGCTGGTGGCGACGCCGACGCCGCCATAGCGTGCGCCTTCCCGCGCGATGCCCCGGCTCGAGCGCGAGAAGGTCACATGCCGGTTGATCTGCCAGGTAACGCAGAGCGCGAAGCCGATCGACAGCACCCGAGCCGCCAGTGGACCGAGCGGCGTCGTATGGAGCAGCAGCCAGAGCGCCGCCGCGTCGGCGACGAAGCCGATGCCGCCGGCAAGCACGAAACGGACGAAGCGGGCCACTATGCCGCTCGCGGCGCCTTGCCCGGCCCGCCCTTGGCGGGTGCCTGCCCGGCTCCGCGCTCGCGCCGGTCGATGCCGTTGGACGGGATCGAAAGGTAGAAGATACGCTTCTGCTCGGCTCGGCCGCGCGACACCGAATCGAGGATCAGTCCGGTCATCGCCGCCAGCATCGAAAGCAGCAGCATGCCGACCGACAGCACCCAAGTCGGCAGGCGCGGCACCAGTCCGGTCTCGAAAAATTCGATCAGCACGGGGATCATCAGGCCGATGCTGGCGGAGAGCGAGAACAGCGCGAATGTGCCGAAGAAACGCAGCGGCTGTGTCTCCTTCACCAGCATGGCGAACATCCACAGGATCCTTGCGCCGTCGCGGAAGGTCGAAAGTTTCGACGACGAGCCTTCCGGCCGACGGCCGTAGTCGAGTGCCATCTCGTTCACCGGCAGCTTGAGCTGCGAGGCGTGCACCGACATTTCGGTCTCGATCTCGAAGCCGCCCGATACGGCCGGGAAGCTCTTCACGAAGCGGCGGGAAAAGACGCGATAGCCGGAGAAGATGTCGGTGAAATCGGCGCCGAACAGGCCCTTGTAGAGTCGGTTGAAGATACGGTTGCCGAATGCGTGGCCGGAGCGGCCGGCATCGTCGACCACACCGCGCCGGGTGCCCACCACCATGTCGGAGCGCTCGGTCTGCAATATGTTGATCAGCTGCGGCGCGTCTTCGGGCGCGTAGGTGCCGTCGCCGTCGGCCATCACATAGATGTCGGCGTCGATGTCGGCGAACATGCGGCGCACCACATTGCCTTTGCCCTGTCGCGGCTCGCGCACGACGATGGCGCCGGCGGCGCGGGCCTTGAGCGCGGTCAGATCCCTGGAGTTGTTGTCGTAGACGTAGACGGCGGCCGAAGGCAGGGTTTCGCGGAAGCGGCGCACGACCTCGCCGATCGTCAGCTCCTCGTTGTAGCAAGGCAGGAGCACGGCGATGGCCGGCTCGTCACGGACTTCGTGCGGCATCTTCTCTCCCGTGCCCTGCACTCGGGCGGCTTTACTATTTATCGAAGCCGTTAAGGCTGGGTTTAAGCCAACTCCGTTCCAGGGAGTTGCGCTGTGTCCTAGCGATTGCATCATCGTTTTCTTAAGCTTTGCCGTGCAAGGGTGGGCATCGAGTGCCAGGTCGGATCGTGCCGGCCGGGCCTTTGACGGAATCACGGGCATGAATGCTTTCACCGCCATCCGCGCCGCCGAGGAAGTCGAGCTCACAATCCTCATGCCGTGCCTCAATGAGGCTGAGACGCTGGCTGTGTGCATCGGCAAGGCCCGGTCCTTTCTCGACAGGGCAGGCATCTCCGGCGAGGTCTTGATAGCGGACAATGGCAGTTCCGACGGCTCGCAGCAGATCGCGGCGGACAACGGCGCCCGTGTCGTGCCGGTGACGAACAAGGGTTACGGCGCGGCACTTCTCGGCGGCATCGCCGTCGCCCGGGGCCGCTACATCATCATGGGCGACGCCGACGACAGCTACGATTTCGGTTCGCTCGAAGCGTTCGTATCGCGTCTGCGCAGTGGGGCCGACCTGGTGATGGGCAACCGGTTCAAGGGCGGCATCGAGCCCGGCGCCATGCCTCCGCTGCATCGCTATCTCGGCAACCCCGTTCTGAGCTTCATTGGCCGCCTGTTCTTCCGCATCAAGACCGGTGACTTCCATTGTGGCTTGCGCGGTTTCAACGCCGATCGCATCAGGAAGCTCGATCTGCAGACAAACGGTATGGAATTCGCGAGCGAGATGGTGGTCCGCAGCGCGCTTGCCGGCCTGCGCATCGAGGAAGTTCCGACCACGCTCAAACCCGATGGCCGCAGCCGCCCGCCGCACCTGCGCACCTGGCGCGATGGCTGGCGCCATCTGAAGTTCCTGCTGGTGCACAATCCACGCTGGATGTTTTTCATACCCGGCACGGCCTTGCTCTGCCTTGGCGCGCTGCTGGTAACGCTGTTGATGCTGGGCCCGCTGAAGGTGGTCGATAACCTGTCGCTCGACATCAACACATTCGTCGCTGCCTGCTTCATGGTGGTGGTGGGTGTTCAGCTCATCACCTCCGGCGCCATATCGCGCTACTATGCCGAGATAACCGGCATCCTGCCGCGCAACCGGCGGTCGGACTGGCTGACCAGGACCCTTAGCACCGACCGTCTCGCCGGCAATGCCGGCATTTGCTTCGCAGGCGGCGCCCTTTTCTTCGGTTACGCCATATGGCGCTGGGCGAGCCTCGGATTCGGCCCCCTGAAGGATCCCGAGATTCCGCGCGTCGTCGTGCTGGGCCTCAGCCTGATCGTCATCTCGCTGCAGGCGTTCTTCTCCGCTTTCTTGCTGGGCGTCCTGGAGATACCGGTAAAACGGCTGAAGGCGGCCCAGCCCAGCCAATCGGGCGATTCCGCCGCGCCTGGCGAAAGATGAACGGACCGGCTCGAAAATTCGCCGCGGCACGGCTCGCCCGGTTCGTCGTGGTCGGCATTGGCGCGGCGCTGCTGTTCTTCGTGTTGTCCTGGGCCTTGGTTTCAGCCGGGCTACCGCCGTTTGCCGGAAGCGTCATCGCCTATCTGCTGGTCTTCGTGATGGCATATTCGGCACAGCGCAGCTGGACCTTCGAGGGACGCCACGGCCACGGCCGCGCGTTCCCGCGCTATCTCGTCACCCAGTTGGTCTGCGCGGTGTTTGCGGGCCTCTGCGCCCATGTCGCGGTATCGATATTTTCCGCGCCGCCGCTGGTCATGTCGGCCATCATCACGCTCGCCGCGGGTGCCGCGAGCTATGTGCTTTCATCGCTGTGGGTGTTTCGAGACGATCAACGAACCGCGTGAAGGGCGGTCGGCCACGGCCCGTTGGTTAGCGAAGCGATGCGACGAAATGCAGACCCCTGTCGAACAAGAGGTTTGCCGGAAAGGGATAAAGCGACAGGTTTTCGCGCCAGGCCCGGGCTTTGAGCCCTACCTGATCGAAAATCGCGTCCCATTCCGCTTTGGACAGATAATTGTACGGTAGCCGCACATCGTGGCCCCTGTTTCCCACCCAGTCCATGAACCTGAGTGTGCTGTGGGCGAGGAACCCGTCGCGCAGATGGTCCTTGATGACAACTCCCTTGCGGGCGACCCTGGCGGCCTCGGCGACGAGATGGCCGGGATTGTCGGTATGGTGAAGAACGTCGACGATGGTCACCCAGTCGAACGACCCGGAAGCAGCGGGTATCGTCTTGCCGTCGAAAACCTCCACCGGGATGGCCGTACGCGGGCGGATAAAGACGTCAATCCCGCGAAATGTCAGCCCGGGTTTCCTATCCATCACGGCCTTGGCCAGCGAGCCATCGCCGCAGCCGAGATCGAGAACGGTACCGTCAGCGCCCAGCATGGCACCGATATGTTCGGAGAGGACCCGGATGCGGCGCTGAAACACGGCCCGGTCGTGGGCGGCGTTCAGAATCTTTTTTTCGATCGCCATGACACTCATGCCCAGCTCCAGGACCGCATCGGCTATTCGTTTTCTGTTCCGGCAACATATTTGTGATTGGCAAACAAACCGTTTCGCGAAACGAGGCGCCTCTCTTGCCGGGCCAGCTTAAGGTTTGCGCAGCGAGTCCGCGCTAAGGTTCATCTAACGAGAGAGCAACCGAAGGCCGCCCGTGTCTCCCATTGATGCCAAGATGTCCGAAAAGGCCCTGCCACGCGCGACATGGCGCCGTGACCTCGCGCTGGCGCTGATCGCGACGCTGGTCGTCTTGGCGATCAACGCAGCGACCGGCTTTCGCGGGCTGTTCGACGCCGGTGGCGACAACGACAGCCTGCTGCAACTGGTCCAGGTGCGAGACCTGCTCGCCGGCCAGGGCTGGTTCGACCTGCACCAGTACCGCATGGGACTGGAGGGCGGCTTCGTGATGCATTGGTCGCGGCTGCTCGACGCGCCGGAGGCCCTCGCCATCCTGGCCGCTTCGGCCGTCACCGGCAACGTCCCGTTTGCCGAGCAGGTCGTGCAGGTGCTCTGGCCGGCGCTGCTTTTCTGGCTGACACTGTTCTTCACAGCCCGCGCGGCTCGCAGTTTTGGCGGCGAAAGTGCCCTGCTTCCGGCGGTCGTCATAGGCGCCGCCGCCTACCATTTCATCGGCATCTACTCGCCGGGCTCGCTCGACCATCACAACATCCAGTTGATGCTCACCATGGCGAGCCTCAGCCTCCTGCTCGACGCGCCCAACCGTCCATGGCTTGCCCTGCCGGCGGGTATCTGCGCCGCGTTGACGATCGCCATCGGTTTGGAAAGCGCTCCTTACGCCGGGATGCTGGGCGTCCTCGTCGCGGTGCTGCTCCTGTTCGACGGGGCGCGGGAAAGGCTGGTTGCCAGGAATTTCGGCATTGGCTTCGCCGGTGTCTCGGCCTTTGCTTTCTTCGCGACCGTTCCAATGTCGGCGTGGGGCCAGGCGCAATGCGACACCTTCTCGGTGGTTCACTTCGTCGTCGCCGCGCTTGGCGGCACAGGCCTCGCCGCTATTGCCGCGATCGGTGCGGCGAGCGGCACGCGAAAGCGGCGTCTTGTCTCGCTCGGCCTTCTCGCCGCCGGGTTGGGTGCCGTCGTCATTGTGCTGTTCCCGCAATGCCTGGCGGCGCCCTATGCAGACCTCGACCCTCGGCTGAAGGATCTTTTGATCAGCCACATCAACGAGACCCAGTCGCTGTTCACCCTGCTGGCCAACAACCCGGCCCGTGTGCCGGCCCGCTACGCGACGCCACTGGTGGCCATGGTGCTGATGGCGCTTCGCCTCTTCCGTGGCGGCTGGCGCAGGCAGGACGGCATCGTCGGCACGCTGCTCGGTGTCGCATTCCTCGTCAGCGCCTGGGAGATACGCGGCTCGACATTCTCGATCGCCTTCGCCGTTATCCCCCTGTCGGCCTGGATAGCGCAATGGCGCGAGCGCGCCCAAGCCAGTTCCTCCCTCGGCGTGGGGCTGCGCCTTGCGGCGGTCTGGTTGCTGTCGGTCAATGCCGCCTGGACAGGTGCCGCCGCGGCGGCCTCGCTTGCATTCGAGACCAAGACGACTGCTGTCGCGGATTGGGATGCTGACAAGGTCTGCCAGAAAAAGGCCAGCTTTGCGTCGCTCGCCGGCATGCCCGGCACCACGCTGCTTGCCATCTCCAACCTCGGATCGTCGATCCTCGCTTATACCGGGCACCGCGTCTTGGCCGGTACCTATCACCGAAACACCGCCGGCAACCTCGTGACGCTCGATGCCTTCCTCGGCTCGGCCGACGACGCGCGGCGGATCGTGGCGGCGCATCATGTCGGCCTGGTGGTGATCTGCTCTGGCAGTCCCGAAACCGAATTGCTGGTCAGGACCGCGCCGCAGGGCTTCCTTGCCGGCATGCTGCGGGGCACGATTCCGGACTGGCTCGAGCCAGTCGCGGAGACCAAGGGCAACCCGATCGAGCTGTATCGCGTCAGGCAAGCCGGCTAAAAATATACCGGGCAGGGACCCGCGTTTTTCGACCGTGCTCGCGCGCCATTTCCGGACCGCGAAAAAATCGTTTTTCCGATACTTTTCCTAAACGCTTTGCTGCCAGTCTGGCCGGAAATACCGCCGTCAGAACAGGGACATGATGCAAACGACGTTTGGCACCAGTCAGCCAGGCAGGGAAAACACGGATCTGGCCTTTACCGATCCGTTGACGGGGCTTGGCAACCATCGTCGCTTCTTCGACAAGGTCGATCGCCTGATCAGCGACCGCGCCG
>NZ_JANINM010000035.1 GCF_024509055.1 Mesorhizobium sp.
CCGCGCTCGATCCCTTCACCTGCAACCGCTACGAATGCGCCGAATACGCGCGCGAGGCCTATGACATGGGCGTGCGCTACATCGGCCTTTGCTGCGGGGCCGCGCCCCATCACATCCGCGCCGTCGCCGAGGCGCTCGGCCGCACTGTGCCGGGCAGCCGCTATTCGCCCGACATGTCGAAGCACGCCTTCTTCGGCACCGATGCGGCGATCCCCGACAAATACAAGGAACGCCGCGTCGAGATCTGACCGGGCCAACCCACGAGGCAGCCAATGAGCATCACTTCCCTTCAGCAACGCCACCCGGGCGGCGACGCGATCGACGCGCTCGTCGCCGCGCACCGGCCGGGCCACGGCCTGGCGCGTGCCTTCTACATGGACCCGACGATCTTCGAGCGGGACATGGAACGGGTCTTTCGCCGCCACTGGCACTGCCTGGCGCATGAAAGCGTCGTCGCCAATCCCGGCGATTTCGAGCTGTTCCGACTGGGGGACGAGCAGGTGATCCTGACGCGCGGCATGGACGGCGTCGTCCATGCCATGCTCAATGTCTGCCGCCATCGCGGCGCCGAGGTCTGCACCAAGCCGAAGGGCAACGCGAAGTTCTTCGTCTGCCCTTACCATGCCTGGACCTACTCCAATGACGGGTCGCTGCGCGCGGCCCGTCTCATGCCCAAGGATTTCGACCGCGCCGCGCATGGCCTGAAGAAGGTCCATGTCCGCGTCGCGGCCGGCCTGGTCTTCATCTCCTTCGCCGAGACCCCGCTCGATTTCGACCCGATCGAGAACGCGCTGCGCGCAAGCTGCGGCCAGTATGGCTGGGACAAGGCGAAGGTGGCGCATCGCCAGTCCTATCCGCTCGACGCCAACTGGAAGCTGGCGGTCGAGAACTATGTCGAGTGCTACCATTGCGGCCCGGCGCATCCGGAATATTCGCAGACCCATGCGCTGGAGCAGCCGCTCGAGATGATCGAGAAGCTCAACCAGGCGATGGAGGCGCGCACCTGCGCGCTGGGCATCGAGGTGGTGAGCGGCGACCGCTGGCAGAATTCTTCCGCTGGCCAGGAAGCGATCCATACGTTCCGCTACGCGCTCTATGACGGCGTGGCCACCGGCAGCCAGGACGGCAAGGCGGTAGCCCCGCTGATGGGCCGCTTCGCCGATTACGACGGCGGCGTCACCTCGATCCATCTCGGCGGCACAACCTTCCTCGTCTGCTACCCCGACCACGGCATGATCTACCGCTTCATCCCAAAGAGCGTCGACACTTGCGAGATGGAGCTGATCTGGCTGGTGCGCGGCGATGCCGAGGAGGGCAGGGACTACGACCTCGAACGGCTGACCTGGCTGTGGCGGGTCACCACCGACGAGGACAAGAAGATCATCGAGCACACCGCGCGCGGCGTGCGCTCGCACTATTTCACGCCCGGCCCGATCGCGCCGATGGAGCACAACGAGCTGCGTTACATCGGCTGGTATCTGGAGGAGATCAGTCGGCCCTGAACTGGCCGCATGGAGCCTGCGGCCTTGAGGGGGCCGTGTTCGACAATCACAGCAAGGGAGGAATTAAAGTGAGCAAGAACAGAGGCGTGGTCTATCTCGGACCGGGCAAGGTCGAGGTCCAGGACATCGACGATCCGAAATTCGCCGCGCCCGACGGCCGGCGCATCGAGCATGCGGTGATCCTGAAGGTCGTCTCGACCAACATCTGCGGTTCGGACCAGCACATGGTGCGCGGCCGCACGACGGCGCAGGCCGGCCTGGTGCTCGGTCACGAGATCACCGGCGAGATCGTCGAGAAGGGCAGCGACGTCGAGATGCTCGAGGTCGGCGACATCGTCTCGGTGCCGTTCAACGTCGCCTGCGGACGCTGCCGCTGCTGCAAGGGCCAGGACACCGGCGTCTGCCTCACCGTCAATCCGTCGCGCGCCGGCGGCGCCTATGGCTATGTCGACATGGGCGGCTGGATCGGCGGACAGGCGCGCTACGTCATGGTGCCCTATGCCGACTTCAACCTGCTGCGCTTCCCCGACCGCGACCGCGCGATGGAGAAGATCCGCGATCTCACCATGCTGTCGGACATCCTGCCGACCGGCTTCCACGGCGCGGTGCGCGCCGGTGTGGGCGTCGGCTCCACCGTCTATGTGGCCGGCGCCGGTCCGGTTGGTTTGGCGGCTGCCGCTTCGGCTCGCATCCTCGGCGCCGCGGTGGTCATGATCGGCGACTTCAACAAGGAGCGTCTCGCGCACGCCAGGAATGTCGGCTTCGAGGCGATCGACCTGTCGAAGAGCGACAGGCTGGGCGAGATGGTCGCCGAGGTGATCGGCACCGACGAGGTCGACAGCGCCATCGACGCGGTCGGCTTCGAGGCGCGCGGCCATGCCGGCGGCGAGCAGCCGGCGATCGTGCTCAACCAGATGATGGAGATCACGCGGGCCGCCGGCTCCATTGGCATACCGGGGCTCTACGTCACCGAGGATCCGGGCGCCGTCGACAGTGCCGCCAAGCACGGCAGCCTGTCGCTGCGCTTCGGGCTCGGCTGGGCCAAGGCGCAATCCTTCCACACCGGACAGACGCCGGTGCTGAAATACAATCGCCAGCTGATGCAGGCGATCCTGCACGACCGCCTGCCGATCGCCGACATCGTCAACGCCAGGGTGATCTCGCTGGAGGATGCCGCGCAGGGCTACGAAAGCTTCGACCAGGGCGCGGCGGTCAAGTTCGTGCTCGACCCGCATGGCGATCTCGCCAAGGCGGCCTGATCGACAATAGCGAAGACGCCGGCGCGGCAGCACTCCCTCTGCCCTGCCGCAATCTCCCCCTCAAGGGGGGAGATTGCGCGCTCTGACGCCTTGCCGAACCACCGGCATTGCAGAAAGGGCGCCGGCGCGAAAGCTGCCAATCTCCCCCCTTGAGGGGGAGATGTCCGGCAGGACAGAGGGGGGTATCTTAGAGCGCTAACCGGTCGCGAGCGGCGTGGTCACGCCGCCTTCGCCAGCGCGCGCAGCCTTTGCGCCGCCGCCACCATGTTGACGAGCGCCGGGCGCACTTCTTCCCATTTGCGGGTCTTCAGGCCGCAGTCGGGATTGACCCAGAGCTGGCCGTCGCCGATGCGCTGGCGCGCCAGCGCGAGAAGTTCTTCCATCTCCGCTACCGCCGGCACGCGTGGCGAATGGATGTCGTAGACGCCGGGACCGATCTCGTTCGGATATTTGAAGCCGCGGAAAGCGTCGAGCAGCTCCATGCGCGAGCGCGAGGTCTCGATCGAGATCACGTCGGCGTCCATCGCCGCGATGGCGTCGATGATGGCGTTGAACTCCGAATAGCACATATGCGTGTGGATCTGCGTGGCGTCGGACACGCCGCTCGAGGCGAGACGGAAGCACTCGACCGCCCAATCCAGGTAATGCGCCCATCCCGACTTGCGCAGCGGCAGGCCTTCGCGCAAGGCGGCCTCGTCGATCTGGATCATCGCCGCTCCGGCCTTTTCGAGATCGACGACCTCGTCGCGGATCGCCAGCGCGATCTGACGGCATACCGCGCTGCGCGGCAGGTCGTCGCGCACGAACGACCAGTTGAGGATGGTCACCGGCCCCGTCAGCATGCCTTTCACCGGCTTGGTCGTGAGCGATTGCGCGTACTGCCACCAGCGCACCGTCATCGGGTTCGGCCGCGAGACGTCGCCATAGATGATCGGCGGCCGCACATAGCGTGAGCCGTAGCTCTGCACCCAGGCATGCTCGGTAAAGGCGAAACCCGACAGTTGCTCGCCGAAATACTGCACCATGTCGTTGCGCTCGAACTCGCCATGCACCAGCACGTCGAGACCGATCTCGACCTGCCACTCGATCGCGGCCGCCGTTTCCCTTCGCAGGAAAGCCTCGTAATCCATGTAGCTCATCTCGCCCCTGGCGTGCGCCGCGCGCGCCTTGCGAACGTCCGCCGTCTGCGGGAAGGAGCCGATGGTCGTGGTCGGAAAGCGCGGCAGGGCGAGCTTGCGCGCCTGCAGCTTGCTGCGTTCGGCAAAGCCGTTCCTGCGCCGCTTCATCGTCTCGTCGATCCCGGCGATGCGGCCCTCGACCAGCGGGTCGTGGACCTTGAGCGAGGTGCGCCGCGAAGCGACCGCTTCCGAGGACGCCCTAAGCGCGGCGGCGACCGCGTCCCCGCCATCCGCCAGCGCCTTGGCCAGCACGGCCAGTTCGTCCATCTTTTGCACCGAGAAGGCCAGCCAGGAGCGCAGGTCCGCGTCGAGCCGGGTCTCGAGGTCGAGGTCGATCGGCACGTGCAGCAGCGAGCAGGAGGGCGCGATCTCGAGGCGTTCGGCCGGCCAGCCGGCGACAGCCGGCCTGATCCGCTCGACGATCGCTTCCAGGTCGGCGCGCCAGATGTTGCGGCCGTCGATCAGCCCGAGCGACAGGACCAGGTCCTTGCGTGCGAAGCGCCCGATGGGTTGCAGCTGTTCCGGCTTCTTGACGAGGTCCAGATGCAGGCCGGCCACGGGCAGGGCGAGCGTCAGGTCGAGATTGTCGCCGAGCGCGCCGAAATAGGTGGCGAGCATGATCTTGAGGTCGGGAACGTCGCTCGCCAGCCGGTCATAGGCAGGCCAGATGGCGGTGCGCTCGGCAGGGTCGAGATCGAGCACAAGGCAGGGCTCGTCGATCTGCACCCAGTCGGCGCCGGCGTCGCGAAGCCGGGTCAGCAGTTCGACGTACACCGGCAGCAGCTTCGGCAGCAGCGCCATGCGGTTGAATGCATTGCCGGCCGCCTTGGCGAGCTTCAGGAAGGTGATCGGCCCGAGGAGGACGGGACGGGTATGGATGCCGAGCGCCTTGGCTTCGCGGAAATGGTCGAGGGGCTTGGCCGAGGTCAGAGCGAACGCCTGATCCTCGCCGAGTTCCGGCACCATGTAGTGGTAATTGGTGTCGAACCATTTGGTCATTTCCAGCGCCGCAACGCCGTGCCCGGCATGCTCCGCGTGGCCGCAGCTATGCGCCGCGCCGCCCTCGCTGCCCCTGGCCATGGCGAAATAGGTATCGAGCGGGACCTCGCCGCCTTGCCAGCCGTAGCGCTCCGGTATGGCGCCGACCATGACGGCGGTGTCGAGCACGTGGTCGTAAAGCGAGAAATCGTTGGACGGGATTTTGCCAACCCCGCGGTCGCGCTGTTCGGTCCAGTTGGCGCGACGAAGCGCCTTCGCCGTATCGAGCAGGTCCTGCGCGGAGGATTTGCCCGACCAATAGGCTTCGAGCGCGAATTTCAATTCCCGGCGGCGACCGATCCTCGGCACGCCGAGCGTGGCGACAGCAATGGTGGAAGACGACATTTTCATACCCCGATGAAAGGGGCTGAGCGCACGCGGCCGCTTGCAATTCGGGCGGAAGGCACCGCCGCATTGCCGCGCCCCACCGAGACACCCGCCCGTGGACGATATTTGCCGGGGCAGGTCTCCTGGCTCGCGGGTCTTGGCTGTCGCTCGTCTTCCCGGGGCTTCAAGCCCCAGTGACATCAGGTGAGCTCGGCTCGCTGCTTACAGTTGCGGGGGCAGCGCCGGTATCTCACCGGCTTCCCTCTTAGCTCCGCCCGGCCGGAAGCCGGACGAAGAACCTCGACGATGGCAATTCACTCCAACGCGGCTTGGCTGTCAATATCATATAAAGAAATATTTATGTCTTTAAGTGTTTGGCGGCAGCCGGCCGCCTCTCAGTCCTTCGTGCTCCCGTCCCATGTGGCATTGGACACGCCCGCCTGCTTTTCGAGAAAGGTCGTCACCGCCTCGATCTCATGCGGGTCGACCGCCGTGCTCACCAGCGTCGCCACGATCTCGACGGTGTCGTCGCCTCTTTCCGTGACCTCGACATCGCCGACGGGATAGTTCGCGTGTTCGAGGCGCTCGACCAGGAGGTCGCGCATCTGCGGCATCGCCTCCTTGTTCGAGATGATGCTCACCTCATAGGTCGCTTCCATGGTCCGGTCGTTGATCGGGATGCGGTTTATGAGGTTGACGAGCGGCCTGAGCAAGGTGTTGCCCGCCAGAACGAACACCGTCAGCAGGGCCGCCTCCGCGATCATGCTGGTTCCGGCGCAGCACCCCACCGCGGCCGAGCACCAGAGCGTCGCCGCCGTGTTCAGGCCGCGGACATTCATGCCTTCCTTCATGATCACGCCGGCGCCCAGGAAACCGATGCCCGAGACCACATAGGAGATGACCCGGACAGCGTCCGACGTTCCCGAGATCCTTTGCGCGAGGTCGACGAAGGCCGTTGCCCCGACGGCCACCAGCACGTTGGTGCGCAGACCCGCCGTGCGCTGCCGGTACTGGCGTTCGGCGCCGATCAGCGTGCCGAGTATGAAAGCCGCGACAAAGCTCACCGCGGTGTTGAGGAAGGGATAGAATTCAAAGGTTTCGACGAATTTCATGACGGCTCTTCCGAAGGTTTGCGCGGCACGATCCCATTGGGTTCGAACAGCAATGTGACGGCCGGGTCGTCTGCCGTCACGCCGATAACATACGCGCCTGGGCCCGCGCCGGTGACGGCGATCACCGGCGCGAGCTTTGATAGGCGGCAAGGATCGCTCCCAGCCGTTCGAAGAAGGAGCGGCCATGCTCGTCCGGCCAGCCGCCAAGCTCGACGATGTGCAGTTCCAGCCGGCCGGTCACCGGGCTCACCCGCCACCGCACCACCGGACCGCGCCCCTTGCGGCCGGCCGGGCTGACCACGCGGA
>NZ_JANINM010000036.1 GCF_024509055.1 Mesorhizobium sp.
TCTCCACCACCACGATGGCGTCGTCGACGACAAGGCCGATCGCCAGCACCATGGCCAGCAGCGACAGAAGGTTGATCGAGTAGCCGACCGCAAACAAGATGAAGCAGACGCCGATCAGCGACAGCGGGATGGTGACGATCGGCATCAGCACCGACCGGAACGAGCCGAGGAACAGGAGGATGACCACGACGACGATGGCGACGGCCTCGGCGATGGTCTTGAACACCTCCTCGATCGAGGCGCTGATCTGGCCGGTGGCGTCGTAGACGATCTCGATCGTCATGCCTTTCGGCAGCGTATCCTGGATCTGCGGCACGAGCTTGGTCAGCGCCGCCGCCGTCGTCAGCGGATTTGCCGCCGGCGTCGGGAATATGGCGAGGAAGGTTCCCGGCTTGCCGTTGAAGCTCACCCTCGTATCCGTGTTCTCCGCGCCGAGCTCGACACGCGCCACGTCGCGCAGGCGCACCACATGGCCGTCCGTCGAGCGGATCGGCAACTGGGCGAAGGCCTCGGGCGTCTGCAGCGTCGAATGCACGGTGATCGAGGAGACCACATACTCGTTCTGGGTGTTGCCAGGCGCCGACAGGAAGTTCGAATTGTTGATCGCGGTCAGCACATCCACGGCCGTTGCACCACGCGCGGCAAGCCGGATCGGGTCGATCCAGATGCGCATGGAATATTCCTGGGCGCCGAAGATCTGGACGTCGGCGACGCCTTCCACGGTCGAGATGCGAGGTCGGATGACGCGCTCGATATACTCGGTGAGTTGCTCCTTCGTCATGTTCGGGTTCTGCATCGAGATGTACATCATCGCGAACTGCTGACCGGTGCCCTTGACGATCACCGGATCCTTCGAGGCGGTCGGCAAGGTGCCACGCACGCCCTGGACCTTGGACAACACCTCGGCGAGCGCCACGTCAGGATTGGAACCGAGCTTCATCTGCACCGTCACCGTGCTGGAGGACGGACGGCTGGACGAGGTCACGTAGTCGATGTTTTCCGTAGAGGCGACGGCGCGCGCGATCGGGGCCGATATGAAGCCCTGGATCAGGTCGGCGCTGGCGCCGGGATAGGCCGTGGTGATGGTGATCGCCGTCTCGTCAACCTTCGGATACTGCCGGATCGACAGGCCGAAGATACCTTGGAAGCCCAGAAGCAGGATCATGCAGGCCAGCACCGTCGACAGGACGGGCCGGCGAATGAAGAGGTCTGAAAAGCTCATTGCTGAACCTGCTTGTTCGCCGATTTGCTGGGATCGATGGTGTTGTCGACGGCAACCGACATGCCGTTGAAGAGCCGGTTCTGGCCGGCCGTGACGACTTCGTCGCCCGACTTCAGCCCATCGGCTATCTCGACCATGCCGTTGTTGCGGCGACCGAGCTTCACGAACACCTGCGAAAGGACGAGCGCGGGCTTCTGCTCGCCGTCAGCCGGCTTGGCAGCATCAGCTGTGGTCTTGTCGGCCGGCTTGGCGTTGTCCGCCGGCTTTGCCGTGTCGGAGGCGGGCTTGGCGGCATCGGCTTGCTTGGCGGCATCGCCGGCAGGCTTCTCCGCGCCGGCCTTCGGGTCCTCCGGCTTTGCAGGAGCGGCAGCCCCTGATGCGGCCGGCTTGGCCGGTTCGACGACGAAGACATAATCGCCGTAGAGGCTCGAGGTGACGGCCGTCTGCGGCACGGAAATGACGTTGCTTTCTTCCGGCAGTTCGACGCGGATCTGCACGAACTGGCCGGGCGTCAGCTTGCCTTCGGGATTGGCGACTTCGCCGCGGATCGACACCAGCCGGCTCGCCGGGTCGATCTTGGGGTCGATGCCGCGAATGGCGCCGGCGAAGGGCATGTCCTGGAGACTGCCGCCGATCCGCACCGTCTGGCCGATCTTCAGCAGCGGCAGCTGCTGCTCGGGGACGGTGAAGTCGATCCGCATGGTGTCGAGGTCCTGGATCGTCACGACCGAGTTGCCCGGCGCCAGGTACTGGCCAATGTCGATCTTCGGAATGCCGACGGTGCCGGTGAAGGGCGCGGACAATTGCTTCTGGTCGAGCACCGCCTGCAGTTTGTTCACCTGCGCGGCCGAGGCGTCCGCCGCCGCGCGAGCGGCATCGAGGGTCGCGTCCGTGCCGACACCGCGCCGCTGCAATTCCAGCGCGCGGGTCAGGGCGGCCTGATCGGAGGCTGCCTGGGCCTTTTGCGCCACCAGGTCCGCCTTCTCGACGGCATCGTCGAGCTGCAGCAGCACGGCGTCGGCCGCGACTTTCTGGTTGGCGTGGAAGAGGATGTCCTTGACGATACCGGCGGTCTCGACAGTCAGGTCGACGCCGCGCACGGCATTGACGGTGCCGATCGCTTCAACCCCGGGCGTCCAGCTCGACGGCTTGACGACCACGGTCGATACCGTCGCGGCCGGCGGCTTCATGGTGGCGAAAAACTGTTTGATTGCGCTGTCGCGAAACAGGTTGAAGCCGACCACGCCAACACAAACCAAGGCGAGCAGCAGCAGCATTCCGGTGATGATGAAGAAGCGCTTCACGGACAGACCCCTCGAGCCGGACAACCGGCATAACGTTCAGTGCCGGGACACTTATCCACGATAAGTCCCGATTTCAAATTTCGGCGCCTTCCTGTACCGTCTGGACGGTCTTGTCAATTCTGCGTAAGCTAATGTAAGGGGGAGGCGATGAAAGCTCGCAGGGCAAATTCGCGCGACAGGATACTTGCCGCGGCCGCCGATGTGGCGCGCGAAGCAGGGCCGGGAAGCCTGTCGCTGGACGCCGTCGCCAACCGGGCCGGGGTGTCCAAAGGCGGCCTGCTCTACAATTTCCCGACCAAGGCCAAGCTCATGCAGGGGCTGGTCGAGAACTATCTCAAGGAATTCGAACAGGCGCTCGAGGCGGGCATTGCCGAGGCCGGCCATGAAAGCGCGCTCGCGGCCTATGTCAGGCTTTCGGCGGATGAGTGCGTGGAGCCGCAACCATCGGCATCCTGGATATTTTCGGCTATCGCCGAGGATCCTGATTTCCTGACGCCGATAAAATCCTTCAAGCGGCAGCTGTTCGAGAGGCTGAAAGGCGAGACGAACGACCTTGGCTCGCTGCTGGTCTGTTTCCTGGCCATCGAGGGGCTACGCAGCATGAACCTTTTCGATTCCGATGTGCTGTCGGAAGACGAGCACAAGCTGCTGATGGCCTCGCTTCTGAAGATAGCCGGGTAGGTTGCAGGCGTCACAACAGGTTCATGTCGCGGTCATAGCGTTCTTCCCGGTTCTTTGCTGCGATGCAAAAGGAGTGGGACATGGTGGACGTGGTTTCCAGTGAGGCGGGGATTCCGAGACCGGATCATCCCCTAGAACAGTCGAGTAGCGCCAAGTGGTTCCTGCCCGCCTTCGGTGTGCTGATCCTGGTCGGCATCATTTATGTGGGCTACGCGCTCAGCCAGGATCTGGCGGCGGCCAAGACGGTGCCGTGGATCCTGCTCGGCATCGCCTTGCTCATCGCGCTGGGCTTCGAGTTCGTCAACGGCTTCCACGATACCGCCAATGCTGTGGCGACCGTCATCTACACGCGCTCCCTGCCGGCCGAATTCGCCGTCATGTGGTCGGGCGTCTTCAACTTCCTCGGGGTCCTGACCTCCAGCGGCGCCGTCGCGTTCGGCATCCTGTCGCTGCTGCCGGTCGAGCTCATCCTGCAGGTCGGCTCGTCCTCCGGCTTCGCCATGGTGTTTGCGCTGCTCGTCGCGGCCATCCTGTGGAACCTCGGCACCTGGTTCCTCGGCCTGCCCGCCTCGAGCTCGCACACGATGGTCGGCTCGATCATCGGCGTCGGCCTCGCCAACCAGTTCATGGCGCCGGCCGGCAGCGCCACCAGCGGCGTTGACTGGTCGCAGGCGACCAATGTCGGCACGACCCTGCTGGTCTCGCCGATCGTCGGTTTCTTCGCCGCCGCCGCGCTGCTCTATGTCATGAAGATCCTGGTGCGCAATCCGGCCCTCTACCAGGCGCCGAAGGGCAACACGCCGCCGCCATGGTGGATCCGCGCCCTTCTGATCTTCACCTGCACCGGCGTGAGCTTCGCGCACGGCTCGAATGACGGCCAGAAAGGCATGGGCCTGATCATGCTGATCCTGATCGGCGTGGTGCCGACCGCCTTCGCGCTCAACCGCACGCCCGACATCAACTATCTCGAAGCCTACAAGTCGGCTTCAGCCGCCGTCGAGCAGTCGCTGGGCAAATACGTCAAGCCGGGCGTCACGGTGGCGGACCCCAAGGCAGCAGTGCAGGAGGCCGTGCGCTCCAAAACCTGGAGCGACCAGACGACACTGGCGCTGCAAACCTACATCCACAACACCACCGCCGAGCTGCAGCCTTATGCCACCGTCGACAAGGTGCCGACCGATCTGGTCAGCAACGCCCGCAACGACATCTACCTGATCGGTGAGGCTTTGAAGCTGATCGACAAGAAGCAACTGCTGCCGATGAAGGCCGACGACCTGAAAGCGGTGACGGACTACCACAAGGCGGTCGACAACGCGACGAAGTTCATCCCGCTCTGGGTGAAGGTCGCCGTGGCGCTGGCGCTCGGGCTCGGCACCATGGTCGGCTGGAAGCGCATCGTCGTCACCGTCGGCGAGAAGATCGGCAAGAGCCACCTGACCTATGGCCAGGGCGCGGCCGCCGAGCTGGTCGCGATGGTGACGATCGGCATGGCAGACCGGCTCGGCCTGCCTGTGTCGACCACCCATGTGCTCTCGTCAGGCGTCGCTGGCACGATGGCGGCCAACGGCTCTGGCCTGCAGTGGTCGACCGTGCGCAACCTGGCCCTCGCATGGGTGCTCACGCTGCCGTGCTCGATCGCGCTGGCCTTCGTGCTGTTCGTGATCCTGCGCCACGTGTTCTGAGGGACCGGGGCCGGACTGGCCCAACCGCCCAGTTGAAGAGACGGCGCCGTTCGCGGCGCCGTCTTTGTTTTTCGCACCGGGCTCAGGGCACTGGCGATGCAAAAAAGAACCGCCGCCCAAGGGCGGCGGTAGCGATCGTCGTCGGGGCAGGCTGTCAGAAAGTCAGGTCGGGTCTTCGCGGTGCAGGTCGTGGATCGCGACGCCCTCGACGTTGGTCGGCAGCGTCAGCCACTGCTTGTGGCGCAGCGTGCGTTCCGTGTCTTCCAGGCCCATCTCCCAATGCTCGCGCATCGAGGTGCCCGAGAACTCGTAGTCCTTGGCGTGACCCTCGTAGCCTTTGTGCTGGTAGATGAGGTGGACGATGTTGACGACGCCGGCGTCGGAATAGTCGGCGATGATTTCCTTTTCGCCGTCCCTCAGTTGGTCCGGCGGAACGCGCTTCAGCGCATCGAGCAGCTTCATCTTCAGCGCGTGGATGCGCTGGAAATTGTCCGTGTTCTGGCGGGTGCGGCTCGAATACATGATGTCCTTGTGGCGGGACAGCACGTCGGCCATGCCGCGCGGCAGCACGCCTCGGGCGCTGAACAGATCGACCTGGAATACCAGCGAGGATCGGTCCTCCTCCTGGTCGAGCAGGTATTGCAGCGGCGTGTTGGAGACGATGCCGCCGTCCCAGTAATACTCGCCCTCGATACGGACCGAGGGGAAGGCCGGTGGCAGCGCACCGCTCGCCATGATGTGCTCCGGCCCGATGCGCACCTTGTCGGTGTCGAAATAGACGAAGTTGCCAGTCCGGACATTGACCGCGCCGACGCTGAGCCGCTTCTTGCCGTCGTTCAGCACATCGAAGTCGATGAGGCTTTCCAGCGTGCCCTTCAGCTCGGCCGTGTCGTAGAAGCTGGTGGCGCCTTCGGCGCCTGAAAGCTGGAACCAGGGGTTCGGATTGCGCGGCTTGAAGAAGCCGGGCTGCCCCATCGTCATCGTCATCAATGACGAGGTCTGGTTGCGGATGTCACGGTAGATGTCGCCCTCGGGCGTATAGGCCCAGATCTTGCGGCCCGAGATCGTCTGCCAGAACTGTTCGAGCCGCTGCAGCCGGCGGCTCGGCTCGTTGCCGGCGATGATCGAGGCATTGATGGCGCCGATAGAGACGCCGGAGAGCCAGGTCGGCTCGCAGCCGGCATCGGACAGCGCCTGGTAGACACCGGCCTGATAGGCGCCGAGTGCGCCGCCGCCCTGGAGGACCAGGGCGATGCGGTCATATTGCGCTGTTATTTCCTCGATGGTGGCGGCGACCGCCTTGTTGCGGGTGCGTTCAAGCAAGAGCTTTCTCCGGCTGGGTTGCGCCAGCCGCGGGCTGGTTCTGGTCGGCGAGATAGTCGTGCACGACCTCGCCCAGCCCAAGCGTCAGATCGGCGGTGAAGTGGACGGCCGAGACGATCTCGAGCACGGGCAGCTTTGCCACATCGGCCATGACGTGAGGGCGCAGGTCGAGCGCCGCCGGAGCGGTCCAGGCTTCCTTCAGGGTCACGTCGGTGAGGTAGTAGCGGACCAGCTCGCAGATGCGCGGGCTTCCGTCGACATGCGGGATGATCTTGATGAGGAAATTGGGCGCGGCCAGGGAGGCCAGAACCTGGTCATGGTCGGCCTCGCGATGCTTGTAGCCCATCGTGCCGGTGGCGCAGAGCACGCTGCCATAGTGCAGGGTGCCGACCACCACTTCGCCTTCATGCACGATCTTGGGGCTGGCGAGCTTCTTCGGGAAGCCCCAGAGCTCGCGGCCGCCGGCGATCGGCGCGTCGTCGTCGAGATACATGGAGT
>NZ_JANINM010000037.1 GCF_024509055.1 Mesorhizobium sp.
GAGATGAAGGACGGCAAGGTCGAGAAGATCACCGCCGACCGCATGATCTCGGCCGTGGGCGTGCAGGGCAACATCGAGAATCTCGGTCTTGAGGCGCTGGGCGTGAAGACCGACCGCGGCTGCGTGGTCGTCGACGGCTATGGCAAGACGAACGTGCCCGGCATCTACGCGATCGGCGACGTCGCCGGCCCGCCGATGCTCGCGCACAAGGCCGAGCATGAGGGCGTGGTCTGCATCGAGAAAATAGCGAATTTCCCGGGCGTCCATGCCATCGACAAGCTCAAGATTCCGGGCTGCACCTATTGCAGCCCGCAGGTCGCTTCAGTCGGCCTGACCGAGGCCAGGGCCAAGGCCGAGGGCAAGGATGTCCGCGTCGGCCGCTTCCCGTTCAGCGCCAATGGCAAGGCGATCGCGCTCGGCGAAGATCAGGGCTTCGTCAAGACCATCTTCGACAAGAAGACCGGCCAGCTTCTCGGTGCCCATATGGTGGGCGCCGAGGTGACCGAACTCATCCAGGGCTTCGTCGTGGCCATGAACCTCGAGACCACCGAGGAAGAGCTGATGCACACGATCTTCCCGCATCCGACGTTGTCGGAGATGATGAAGGAGAGCGTGCTCGACGCCTATGGCCGCGCTTTGAACGCATGATAGACTGGCTGCGCGAGACTCACACGCGGCAGCCGGAGAAACCTGACGGCAAGGCAGTTCGTATCCGGATGCATTTTCACCTTATCGAGGAGGAATTGGCACATGCATATGAATGGCGTCGGCTGGATCGCAGCAATCATCGTCGGCGGACTGGCAGGCTGGCTTGCCGAGATGGTCATGAAGAGCAACACCGGCATCTTCATGAACATCATCATGGGTATCGTCGGCGCGATAGTGCTGAACGCAATCCTGCAGGCTCTCAACATCCAATCGTTCGGCGTCGGCTGGGTGGCCTACCTGATCACTGGCTTCATCGGCGCCTGCCTGCTGATCTTCGTCGGGCGGCTCGTCCGCCGGTAAGGCGCGCGAATGCGTCGCTGAACGAAAGCCGCTATGCGAAAAAGGCCGGGGCGGCATGCGCCGCCGCGGCCTTTTTCTTTGCTTCGAAAAGTCATAGATGAGAATGACAGGCGGCTGCGGAGTTCGCGGCCGCGAAGGGTTTGAGATGGTTACTGTTCTCGACACGATCGCCAACGCGCCGCGCCCGCGGCATCCCGAAAAGGCGCACAAGCCCGACCAGGAAGTGCTGCGCAAGCCCGACTGGATACGCGTCAAGGCGCCGGTTTCGAAGGGCTATGCCGAGACGCGCGAGATCGTGAAATCGCACAAGCTGGTGACGGTGTGCGAGGAGGCCGGCTGCCCGAACATCGGCGAATGCTGGGACAAGAAGCACGCCACCTTCATGATCATGGGCGAGATCTGCACGCGCGCCTGCGCCTTCTGCAATGTCGCCACCGGCATCCCGACCGCCCTCGATCCCGACGAGCCGGCGCGCGTCGCCCATGCCGTCAAGCAGATGGGGCTTAGCCACGTCGTCATCACGTCCGTCGACCGCGACGACCTCGCCGATGGCGGCGCGCAGCATTTCGCCGACGTGATCCATGCCATCCGCGCGGCGGCGCCCTCGACGACCATCGAAATCCTGACGCCCGACTTCCTTCGCAAGGATGGCGCGCTGGAGATCGTCGTCGCGGCCAGGCCCGACGTGTTCAACCACAATCTGGAAACCGTGCCGTCGAACTACCTGACGGTACGTCCCGGCGCGCGATATTTCCATTCGATCCGGCTGCTGCAGCGGGTGAAGGAGCTCGATCCGTCCATCTTCACCAAGTCCGGCATCATGGTCGGCCTCGGCGAGGAGCGGAACGAGGTACTGCAGCTGATGGACGACCTGCGTTCGGCCAATGTCGACTTCATGACCATCGGCCAGTACCTGCAGCCCTCGAAGAAGCACCATCCGGTGATCCGCTTCGTCACGCCGGAGGAGTTCAAATCCTTTGAGACGGTCGGCAAGACCAAAGGCTTCCTGCTGATGGCTTCGAGCCCGCTGACGCGCTCCTCGCACCATGCCGGCGACGATTTCGCCAGGCTGCGCGCGGCGCGCGAAGCGCAGCTCAAAAAAGCCAGCTAAGCCTTCGCCTTAATGCCGAAATTCGAAGCCACCCGCCGCGTCGCCCATACGCCGCAGCAGATGTTCGCGCTCGTGTCGGACATCGAGGCATACCCGCAATTCCTGCCGCTCTGCGAAGCGCTCGCCGTGCGTTCGCGCAAGGAGCGCGACGGCCGCACCATCCTCGTCGCCGACATGAGCATCGGCTACAAGGCGATCCGTGAGACCTTCACGACGCAGGTGCTTCTGAAACCGGACGAGAA
Organism: Mesorhizobium sp.; assembly: GCF_024509055.1. Taxonomy (GTDB): domain Bacteria; phylum Pseudomonadota; class Alphaproteobacteria; order Rhizobiales; family Rhizobiaceae; genus Mesorhizobium. Next base: position 2,362 of record NZ_JANINM010000037.1, read on the forward strand.
GACCATCGACGTCAAATACATCGACGGCCCGTTCAAATATCTGAGCAATATCTGGCGCTTCGACCCGGCCGACGGCGGCTGCGAGGTCCATTTCTTCATCGACTACGAATTCAAGAGCCGCATCCTCGGCGCGGTGATGGGCACGATGTTCGATCGTGCCTTCCGCATGTTTTCCGAGGCATTCGAGAAGCGCGCCGACCAGATCTACGGCGCCAGGCCGGCGTGATCCGAAGCCGGGACGATCAGCCCAGGGCTTTCAGGCCGAGTTCCAGCGCATGACGCACCGTCTCGTGACGGATGAATTCGCGGCCCTTGTGGCCGAACAGCTGGTGCTCGGCGAACACCGGCTGGCCCGCCAGCGCAACTCCGAACCAGACGAGGCCGACCGGCTTTTCCGCCGACCCGCCGCTGGGACCGGCAATGCCGGTCACGGCAAGCGAGAGGCTCGCGCGCGAATGCGCTAGAGCCCCCGCAGCCATTTCGAGCACCGACTCGCGCGAGACTGCGCCATGCGCGTCGAGCGTAGCAGAAGAGACGCCGAGCATCTCCATCTTGGCTTCGTTGGAGTAGGTGATGAAACCGCGGTCGACCACCGCCGAGGAGCCGGCAATGTCTGTCAGCGCGGCGATGATCAGGCCACCGGTGCAGCTTTCGGCTGTCGCCAGCATGATGCCGCGTTGCTGACACGCCTGGAGCAGGGCGTTGGCGAGTTGGGCGTTGCTCATTCGGGAACCTCACCGGGAAAGACCACGCTGGCCGTGGCGATCGCCGCGATACCTTCTCCGCGCCCGACAAAGCCGAGCTTCTCGTTGGTGGTCGCCTTGATCGAGATGCGTTCCGGCGCGATGCCGAGCATCGCCGCGAGCGCCGCCGTCATCGCCTCGCGGTGCGGCCCGACGCGAGGCGCTTCGCAGATGAGTGTGATATCGGCATTGGCGATCCGCCCGCCGCGCTCGCGAACCACCTTTGCTGCGTGCTCGACGAAGATCTTCGACGCAGCACCTTTCCACTGCGGATCCGATGGCGGGAAATGCGTGCCGATGTCGCCGGCCCCGCAGGTGGCGAGCAGCGCGTCGGTAAGCGCATGCAGCCCGACATCTGCGTCCGAATGACCGGAAAGCTTTTGGGTGTGAGGGATGGCGACGCCGCACAGGGTGACATGATCACCCGGCTCGAAAGCATGCACGTCGTAGCCGTTGCCGGTACGGATGTCTGGAAAGCGCCACAGAGCGTTTGAGAGCCGCTGGTCGGCCAATGCGATATCCCTTGCCCAGGTAAGTTTGACGTTGTCTGGCGAGCCCGGGACGATCCTGACCGGGATCTGGGCCCACTCGGCAATAGCCGCGTCGTCGGTGAAATCCTCTCGGCCGAGATCATGCGCCTTCTGGTGCGCTGTCAGCAATGACAGGAACGGAAAGCCTTGCGGTGTCTGGGCAGCGTGCAGGCCGGCCCGGGCCACGGTTTCCAGGATCATGCCGGTGGCGGATTCGCGCTTCAGTGTATCGGCGACCGGCAGACAGGGGAGCGCACCCTGACGATCGTCAATCGCCTCGATGGTGCGGTCGATGATCGCGGCATCGACGAACGGCCGCACCGCGTCATGAACCAGCACTTTCTCAGGCGCGTGGTCCCGCAGCGCCAGCAGCCCCAGCCTTACCGAGGCTTGGCGAGACGGACCGCCGATCACGGTGATGAGACGCTCGCCATGCGCATGCGCCGCCCGCTGGAAAAGCTCGGCGTCGTCGGCATGGATGGCGACGACGACCGGGCCGATCATCGGATGGGAGAGGAAAACATCGAGCGTATGCGCAATGACGGCGCGGCCGCCAATACGCTGATATTGCTTCGGCCCGTCGGCCTGTCCGGCGCGCGCGCCGCGGCCAGCGGCGACGATTACCACCCCGATCCCACCACTCGGGCTGGATGCTTGCTTTTTGCTTGCCTCGTTCATTCCGATCGGTCCTAGTCGCGGCGAAGGCCGAACGCCAGCGTTTTCCAAAATGCGCCTTATTGTGACGTCATTGCGCGTTGCACAATGCCACACTTCTGGCTAGAGAATGTGCAACGATCGAACATGCTTGGTTTTTGTGCATGGCTGAAATGACCACCTTGGCTTCGCCGCTCGACGTTGGCGGCGTGAAGATACGCAACCGCGTCTTCCTCGCGCCGATGTCGGGTATCACCGACGAGCCGTTCCGGCAGCGCGCCCACGCGCACGGCGCGGGCCTTGTCGTGTCCGAAATGGTGGCGAGCGGCGAACTGGCCAAGGGAAGGGCCGGCTGCGACCTGCGCATTCGTCATTCCGGCCTGCCCGTTCATATGGTCCAGCTTGCCGGGCGTGAGGCGATCCATATGGCCGAGGGCGCGCGGATAGCGGCCGGCGAGGGCGCCGATATCATCGATATCAACATGGGCTGCCCGGCCAAGAAGGTGACCGGCGGCTATGCCGGCTCAGCGCTGATGCGCGATCTCGACCACGCGCTGTCGTTGATCGAGGCCGTGGTTGGGGCAGTTACCGTGCCGGTGACCGTCAAGATGCGGCTCGGCTGGGACGAAAGCGCGCTCAACGCGCCGATGCTCGCGCGCCGCGCCGAAGAGGCCGGCGTGCGCATGGTGACGATTCATGGCCGCACGCGCTGCCAGTTCTACCAGGGAAGGGCCGACTGGCGGGCCATCGCCCGGGTCAAGGAAGCAGTCTCTATCCCGGTCGTCGCCAATGGCGACGTCGCCTCTCCGCAAGAGGCCGCGGCGATCCTCGATCAATCCGGCGCCGATGCGATCATGATCGGGCGCGCCCATTATGGCGCGCCATGGGTTGCCGGCAGCATCGCGGCAGCCGCCGCCAACGCTTCCGCGCATCGCGTCCCCGAGACCCCTAAATTACTCGCCGACTATGTCGTCGCCCACTACGAAGACATGCTGTCGCTCTATGGCGTCGAAAGCGGACTGCGTCAGGCGCGCAAGCATCTCGGCTGGTATCTCGACCGCCACGCGGCCGAGGCTGCACCGGAACAGCGCAAGCGGATCCTCACCTCATTCCAGCCGGCTGAAGTCGTTGCCGAGTTGCATAGGGTATTCTCGGACTTGGCCACCCCAACCGGCTTGCGGAGCGCGGCATGAAAGCGAACGCTCCCCAGGCCACCGCCACGGCCGGCGCCGCCAACATCGTACTCAACACCATCCGACGGCCGGTGATCATGGTCGATCCGGACGGCTTCATCACGTTCGCCAATGCGGACGCCGAGGACTTCTTCCGCTCCAGCGCGACGATGCTTGCCCGAAACACGCTCGCCAAGCTGGTGCCTTTCGGCAGCCCATTGCTGACGCTGGTCGATCAGGTGCGCGAGCGGAGCGCGCCGGTCAACGAATACCGCGTCGACGTCTCTTCGCCGCGTCTCGGCATCGAGAAGATGGTCGACCTCTACGTCGCGCCGGTGCCGGAGTTCCCCGGCTCGGTCGTGGTGATGTTCCAGGAACGGTCGATGGCCGACAAGATCGACCGCCAGATGACGCATCGCGGCGCCGCACGTTCGGTCACCGGCCTCGCGGCAATGCTTGCGCATGAGATCAAGAACCCGCTCTCCGGCATCCGGGGCGCGGCCCAACTGCTCGAGCTCTCGGCATCCGACGAGGACCGCGCGCTGACCCGCCTGATCACCGACGAGACCGATCGCATCGTCTCGCTGGTCGACCGCATGGAGGTGTTTTCCGACGAGCGGCCCATTGAGCGCTACCCGGTAAACATCCATGTCGTTCTCGACCACGTGAAGGCGATCGCCAAGAACGGTTTCGCCAAGCGCATCAAGATCTTGGAGGAATATGATCCATCGCTTCCTCCGGTCTACGCCAACCGCGACCAGCTGATCCAGGTCTTCCTCAACCTGGTCAAGAACGCCGCCGAAGCGATCGGCGCCGATCCCCAGGGCGAGATCGTTTTGTCGACAGCCTTCCGGCCGGGCATCCGCGTGTCTGTGCCCGGGACGCAGGACCGCGTATCACTGCCGCTGGAATTCTGCGTGCACGACAATGGCCCCGGCGTTTCCGAGGACATCCTGCCGATCCTTTTCGATCCGTTCATCACCACCAAGCCGAACGGCTCGGGCCTCGGCTTGGCATTGGTAGCGAAGATCGTCGGCGAGCATGGCGGCATCATCGAATGCGATTCGACGCCGCGCGGAACCACTTTTCGCGTCCTCCTACCGGCGTGGAAGGAAACCTCGTCCGGCATCGACGACGAAGCTGAAGGAGACCGCAAATGACCGCTCGCGGCAATATTCTCGTCGCCGACGACGATGCGGCCATCCGCACCGTGCTCAACCAGGCGCTGTCGC
>NZ_JANINM010000038.1 GCF_024509055.1 Mesorhizobium sp.
TTGTCGGTCTTGATCGGGATCTGCCAGCCCTGCCAGGAGCGGGCGTGGATGCCCATGTTCTGCAGCGTGATCGCCAGAAGGCCGGCCGTGACCTGCTCGCCCGAGGCGACGACGGCGTCATATTCGCGCGCGTCATGCATCGGCGAGGCCTCGCGGGTCCAGGCAACCAGCTCGTTGGTCTTGCCGGCCATCGCCGAAACCACCACGGCGACCTCGTGCCCGGCATCGACCTCGCGTTTGACATGGCGCGCCACATTGCGGATGCGGGCGATGTCGGCGACCGAGGTTCCGCCGAATTTCATCACGATGCGCGCCATGGAAGCGAGATGCCTTTGACTGAAGCCGGCTCAAGGCCGGAACGGGAAGATGCGCCCGGCAAGGCCGGGCCGCGGAAATGCGCGGCCTCCTTAGCCAAAACATGAAGGCTTCGCAAGCGAAGGCGGTCAAGAAGCGGTCGGCGCGGGTCTGTCGCTGGATCGGTCGTCTACCAGAAGGTGCATGATGGAGCCGTCGGCAGTCAGTTGGCAGCAGCGGAAAAACCTGCCTTGACTTTCTCGGCCCAGGACCCGACTTCCTAGCGTTCGAGGAGACCACCAAATGCCAGAGCCCCGCCGATCGACCATCGACGCCGGAGAAGTCGAGCGCTTTTCCGCCCTTGCCGCCGAATGGTGGAACCCTAACGGCAAGTTCCGGCCGTTACACAAGTTCAATCCGGTCCGCCTCGCCTATATCCGCGACCAGGTGGCGACGCGTTTTGGCCGCGACCCGCGCGCTGCCCGGCCGTTCGAGGGCCTGCGCTTCCTCGACATCGGTTGCGGGGGTGGGCTTTTATGCGAGCCGATGGCCCGGCTGGGCGCCGATGTGGTGGGCGCCGACGCCTCGGCCACAAACATCGAGGTGGCAAAGCTGCATGCCACGGAAGCCGGCGTCAGCGTCGACTACCGCGCCACGACGGCCGAGGCTTTGGCCGACGCCGGCGAGACATTCGACGTCATCCTCAACATGGAAGTGGTCGAGCATGTCGCCGATATCGATCTGTTCGTCGGCAAATGCGGTGAGATGGTGCGTCCTGGCGGCATCATGTTCGTCGCCACCATCAATCGCACGCTGAAAGCGCTGGGCCTGGCCATCATCGGCGCCGAGTATGTCTTACGCTGGTTGCCGCGCGGCACCCATCAGTTCGGCAAGCTGGTGCGGCCCGAGGAACTGGAGAAGGCACTTGGCGTGGCCGGGCTTACCGTGATCGACCGCACAGGTGTCATCTATCATCCGCTGGCCGATCGCTGGCAGAGGTCCAAGGATATGGACGTCAACTACATGGTGCTGGCGGAGAAGGGTTCGGTCTGACCGGCCGCCGCATTCATGCCGGCTGGGTCTGCGCCCTCGCCACGGCCTGGTTTTGCGCCTTCGTCGTGATGAAGACGCCGGCGGTGATGATGATGGCGCCCACCCAGGTCAGCAGCTGATAGTGCTCGCCGAGGAAAATCGTGCCCGCGAACAGTCCGACCGCTGCCGCCACATAGCCGATCTGGCTGAGATAGACCGGCCCGCCGACCGCCTGTAGCCGGAAGAAGACGGCAAACATTGCCGAAGCCGAGGCAACCTGTCCGGCAACCACCAGCGGCACGCCGCCGAGCGAGACGAACGCCTGGCGGCCCAAAAGCGTCAGAATACCAATGAGGAGCAGCGTCGCCGCAGCCAGATGGCTGCCCACGGCGAGTTCGATCGGCCCGGTGCCTTCCGGCCAGTCGACAGTGCGGTAGATGTTGCCGGCGGCAAGGCTGACCGGAATGAGCAGGCCCACCGCCACCCAGAAATAATCGGCGGGCTGGCCCGCCTCGCCGCGCGTGAGCGCAACCATCACCGCGCCGACGAAACCGACGGCGATGCCGGTCACGCCGAGCAGGTTCGGGCGTCGAACGCCGAGCAGGATCGAGAACACCAGCGTGATCACCGGCGACAGCGTGAACATGATGCCCGTGTAGCCCGCGCCAAGATGCGGAATGGCCGAGAACATCAACAGATTGGGAATGGCATAGGATACCGCGGCGGTGACGAAGAAATAGCGCAGCTTGTGCGCGGTCAGCCGGATGCGCTCGCCGCGCAGGAGAATAACTGCCAGCAGCACGCTGCCGGCGCCAAGCGAAATGACCAGCGCCCAGACCATCGCAGGCACGCCGTCGGCGGTCGCAAGCTTGCCGAAAGGCAGGGTCAATCCGAGCAGGCCGCCGGTAACGACAAGAAGCCCAGGTGCCGAATCCCAGAAAAATTTCATCGGATGTAGTCCCGTCCGTCCTGCCGAGCGCTTGGCCTGAATGCCGCTTTGAGATAAGATAGCATAAAGATTCTTGATATCAAGATACTTTACGGTGAGCGAAATGGACCGCGCGGCGAAGGCCATCGAACAGTGGAAGCGCGAGCGGCCCGACCTCGACGTGTCGCCGATGGGGGTGATCGGCCGACTGAATGAAGCGTCCTCACTGATCGCGCGCGACCGCCTCGCGCCGGTCTTCGCCCGCTTTGGGCTGCAATCCGGGGAGTTCGACGTGCTGGCAACGCTGCGACGCTCCGGCGCCCCTTACGCCCTGACACCGACCGAGCTCTACGAGGCGACCATGGTGACCTCGGGCGCCATGACGGCCCGGCTCGACCGCCTGGAAAAGGCCGCCCTGATCCAGCGCGCGCCCCATCCCAGCGATCGGCGCGGCGTGGTGGTGCAACTCACTGCGAAAGGTCTCGAACTCGTCGATGAGGCGCTTGCCGCCCATGTCGCCAACGAGCACCAGATCCTCGCCGGCCTGACGAGCATCGAGCGCGAGACGCTTGCGGACCTGCTCGGCAAGTTGATCGGCAGTCTCAGCCCCTGACCTGCCGATCGGCCGCAAGGCCCAGGCGGTCGGCCATCCTGATCAGGTCGGGGAGCGTGGCGGCTCTCATCTTGCGCATGGCCTGCGCCCGATTGACCTTGACCGTGATCTCGCTCACGCCAAGCTCCCCGGCGATCTGCTTGTTGAGCAGGCCGGTCACGACCAGCGCCATGACGTCCCGTTCGCGCGCGCTGAGCGTGGCGAACCGTTCCCGAAGCTCGGTCGACAGCGCCGTGTCGAGCCGGCCGGTGCGATCCCTTTCGAGCCCGGCGCGGATCGCGTCGAGCAGGTCCTGCTCGCGAAACGGCTTCAGCAGGAACTCAACCGCTCCGGCCTTGATGGCGCGCACCGACATCGGCACGTCGCCGTGACCGGTGAGGAATATGATCGGGATGGCGTCGCCGCGCTCGACCAGGCGCGCCTGGAAATCCAGGCCGCTCGGGCCCGGCATGCGCACATCGAGCACCAGGCAGGACGGCGCATCCGTGCGCGGATGCTGCGCGAAATCGTCAACCGACGCGAATACATGAACCTCGTAGCCGACCGAACGCAGAAGACTGTCCAGCCCGTCGCGCACCAGTGGATCGTCGTCGACGACATAGATCGTGGCTCTCGGCTCCTGCACCGGATCAGTCCTTTGCCTTGTCCGTGGGCAGCGTGAAACCGAATACGGCGCCGCTCGGATAATTGGGCGCCGCGTAGACGTCGCCGCCGTGAGCCTCGACGATCGAACGGCTGATCGCAAGCCCGACGCCCATGCCCCCCGGCTTGGTGGAATAGAAGGGGTCGAAGATCTTGTCGAGCGCGCCTTGAACAAGTCCGACGCCATTGTCGCGGACGCTGAGCGTGATCTTCCTGCCGTCCGTCGCGAGGCTCACCAGAAGGTCGCGATCGTCGGCTCGGCCGGCCTTGAGGGCCTCGATGGCATTGACGACGAAGTTGAGGATCACCTGTTGCAGCTGGACGCGGTCGCCCGTCACCGCCGGCAGGTCGTTGGCCAGTTCCGTCCGCAAGCCGATCTGGCTCCCGCGTATCTCGCCCAGCGCGAGCGCCAGCGTCTCTTGCACCAGCTCGGCCATGTCGACCAACTCCCGGGACGGCGGCTTGCGCGCGGCCAGGCCGCGGACGCGGCCGATGACATCGCCGGCGCGGCCGGCCGCTTCCACGATGCGCTCGAGCGCCTTTCGTGTCTCTGCCCCATTCGGTGGCGACGCGCTCAACCACCGGATCGCGGCATTGCCATTGGCTGCGATGGCTGCCAGCGGTTGGCTTACCTCATGGGCGATCGACGTGCCCAGTTCCCCCACCAGCATCATGCGCGACATGTGCGCAAGGTCGGCATGTGCCTGCCTTGCAGCCAGGTTGGCGGCCTCGATCCGCAGCGCCAGATAGGTGGCCGCCCCAATCGCCACCAGGCTCAACGCGCAATTGGCGAGCCCCGCATCCGGATCGCCGAACCGGGTGAGCAAATAGCTGACTATGGTGAGGAAGACGGAGACCGTTCCCACCAGCATCACCGCGCGGGGTCGGCCCGCCTGCACCGAGATGAGAACAACCACGACATAGAGGACCGCAAAGGCGATTTGGAGTTCGGTGATGGTGTCGGCGACGAATATCCCCAACATCAGAACGGCTATGGCCAGCCACAACAGGGGTTTTTCAGCGTGCAACCGTGCGGTATCGAAACTCATCCTTTCGTCTCCGGCTCTCCGGGCGCGATCCTATGCTCGGGCAGTCCAGCATTAGGCATAAACGCCGAGCCGCTCTAACTATTTGTTTTCACGCAAATTCTGATCTGAAGATCGTTACACATCTTTCCCGTGATTGTTCTAGCGGCTCGCTCGTCTTCTCATGCAGGCGCGAAGGACGCAAAAGGAAACACGCGTGAGCGCATAGGAAACCCGCAGCATCCAGCGGATGACCGCCAGCGGCAACAGACGATGCTGAAGCAGCAGGGCTGCCAGCCCGGACAACATCTGCGCCAGATACAGCAGGACGCGTGCGGCGGCGAAGGCGACGCGCAACCATAACCATCGCGGGCCTGACGTCCGGCGCGTTGGGTTATTGGCGTTCCCGCGCTGCCGCCTGTGCGTTGACCGCCCTGTTTCGAAATCTTCTCGGCGATGCCGAACCATGGAACGATCCTCCATGAGCTTCTCCCGAATTTGCGGAGCACCTGGCCGATTTCGCCTGCTGGTCGGCCACGGCCTCGGCCATGCCGGCGCACGGCAGCGACCGTCCGCGCCGTGCCCAAAATCTCCTTCGAAGGCGGACGGCCACTCGACAGGCCGTCCCATACGCTCCGCGGCCAATCGACCGAGGGATCGATTGGTTGGGCCGGGGGTGAACCAAGGCCCGATGGGTTGGGCCGCGTCCTATCTGCGATTGGCCGGGGCTCAGCTCGGATTTTCGAGCGTGAACAGGTCGGCTTCCTCGTCATAGGCGAAATACTCGGCGTAGCGCGCCAGGCTGATGATCGCCTTGACCGTGCTTTCCGCGTACTCCTCCGACATGTAGTCCTCGAGTTCGTCGCGGAATCGACGGGCCGGGGCCTTGTGGCTCGGCCGCTCGTCGAGGATGCGGCGGATATGCGCGGCTAGAGGCACATAGCTCGCCAGTTGCTGGGCGAAGACGCGCTTGCGCTCGTCCACCTCGCTTTCGGCGAAGCGCTTGCCGGCGGCGGTGAGGCGAAGGTCGCCACCCTCCAATTCGGCGAAGCGCAACAGCTGCAGCGTTTCGGCGACGGGGAAAAGGTCGTCGATATCAAGCCTCAGATCGGCGGCAAGCGGTGGCAGGTCTGCCTTGCCGTCATAAGGCTTGGCCGCGACGGTCTCGATCAGGCCCGCGAGCTCGTTGGTGGAAACCCTTGGCAGCACCATGGCGATGCCTGTCCCGGGGAAGAGCCCTTCCCGCGCCGGGGCGGCGGCTCCGGTCTTGGTCGTCATGCGGGCATAGATGTCCTCCACCAGCGCCCGGAAAGCCGGATCGAGACGGTTGCGCGGCTGCGGCATGTCGACCTTGATCTCGCCGATGACGTGGCCGGGATTGGAGCCGAAGATCAGGATGCGATCGCACATCAGCACCGCCTCCTCGATGTTGTGCGTCACCATCAGGATGGCTTCGATGGGCATGCGCCCCTCGCACCAGAGGTCGAGCAGGTCGGTGCGCAGCGTCTCGGCGGTCAGCACGTCGAGCGCCGAAAACGGTTCATCCATCAAAAGCAGCTTCGGATGGACGACGAGAGCGCGGGCGAGACCGACCCTCTGACGCATGCCGCCGGAGAGCTCTTTCGGATAGGCGCCCTCATAGCCGTCGAGGCCGATGAGGTCGATCGCCGCGATAGCCCGCTTGCGCCGCTCCGCCGGAACGACGCCCTGCGCCTCCAGCCCCAGTTCGACATTCTCCAGCACAGTGAGCCAAGGGAACAGCGCAAAGCTCTGGAACACGACCGCGATGCCTGAGCGCGGCCCGGTTACCGGTTCGCCCTCGAAGTCCACCGAACCCTCGGTCGGGCGGATCAGGCCGGCGATCGTGCGCAGCAGCGTCGACTTGCCAGAACCGGAACGTCCGAGCAGGCCAACGATCTCGGCCGGGCGGAGCGTGAGGTCGACATGGTCGAGCACGACCGATGCGCCGTTGTTGTAGGACTGCTTGACCCCCTTGACGGTGACAAGAGGCGTATCCTTGGCGATGATATTCATGATCTGTCCTCCGGACGGGTCAATCGAGGCGCAGCCGGCGCTCTGCATAGACGTAGAGCGGGCGCCACAGGG
>NZ_JANINM010000039.1 GCF_024509055.1 Mesorhizobium sp.
TCGACTGGCGCGAGCCGGGCTGCTCGATGTGCCTGGCCATGAACGACGACCGGCTGAAGCCGCACGAGCGCTGCGCCTCGACCTCGAACCGCAATTTCGAGGGCAGGCAAGGCTTCAAGGGCCGCACCCATCTGGTGTCGCCGGCGATGGCCGCTGCCGCCGCCATCGCCGGCCACTTCGTCGATATCCGTGACTGGAAGTAACCCGGTCGAGGCAATCCCCGCATTTGATCCAGCCAATCCCGGACCGCGCTGCGGTTCGGGATTTTTTTTCGGGGAGATCCAGCGTTCGATGGGATCGCGCTGAACCGTTACAGTGTCTGCTTTTCTGCGATTCTAGTTGGAAAGCGGCACTGCATTTCCGGAACTGCCTCGGCGAACACGGCGTTTTCAACGGCCTGTCTCCTTCGCTTAACTGCTTGTTCGTGCTTCCACACTAGCATCTCCCCCTGGGTCAAGTTGGGGAAGTCATCGTCCTTTGGACACCGGTCTGCTCATTGCGCTGCTCAATCCAACGATAGCGCTGGCGCTCGGCGCTGCGTTCTTCGTGCTGTGGTTGTATCAGCGCCATCGTCCGTACCTGGCGGCGCTGGCTGCAAGCTATTGCCTGTCGGCTCCGGGCTTCCTGCTGCAGTATTTCGTGCTTCCGATCGGCGTCGAGCTGACCAAGCTGACCTCCAACATCTGCTTCGCGACTGCCGCCTTTTGCCTCGCCAGCGCGATCGTCGCGCGCTACGGCCGGAGCGTGCCCTATGTCGGCATCGGCACCATGGTCGGCGGCGCGCTGGCCGCCTTCATATGGTTCATGTTCGTGCAGCCGGATCTCACCTGGCGGATACTTTCGGTGAATTTCGGCTTCGGCGGCCTCAGCCTGCTGATTGCCGCCGAGCTCAGGCCGGTGCGCAACAACGGCCCGACCGAAAAGATCCTTTTCGTCCTGGCGCTGCTGTCCGGGCTGAACTTCATCGTACGCACGCTTGTCGTCGTCGTGGCGCACGGGCCGTTCCCGGGGTATGACGGCTTCTACGGCTCGTCCTACTGGACCACCGCGCTGCTCTCCCATGCCCTCCTGTCGCTGCTGATCGCGCTCTGTCTGTTCACCGCCACGGCGCTCGACGTCATGAAGGCGCTGAAGGCCGAGACCCACACCGATCCGCTGTCCGGTCTCCTCAACCGCCGCGGCTTCGAGGAGCGGGCGGCCCTGCTGCTCGATCAATGCGGGAAGGCCGGGTTCCCCATCGCCCTGGTGCTTGCCGACCTCGACCACTTCAAGGCGCTCAACGATCAGCACGGGCATGAGGCCGGCGATCGGGTGATCGCCGATTTCGCCGCCAAGCTACGTTTCGCCACGGGCACGCGGGGTGCGGCCGGCCGCGTCGGCGGCGAGGAATTCGCGGTGCTTTTGCCGCTCAGCGATCTGGCTTCGGCACGTCTGTTCGCCGAAGCGATCCGCACCTTCTACTCGGCCGGCACCGTCGATGGGCTTCCCCCAGGAACGAGAGTGACCGCCAGCTTCGGCGTTGCCGCCCGTACCGGCAATGAAGGGCTGGTGCCGCTGATGCGGCGCGCCGACGAGGCGCTGTACAAGGCAAAGAAGAACGGCCGCGACAGCGTCCGGTTGTCCTATGAACGGCCGGAAACCGCTTTCGTACCCGAGCCGTCAGGCCGCGAGGCTTTGCGCGCACGTTAACGTCTTTTTCGCCCGTCGATGGTTCCCTGTCGGCGGGACCGTCGAAGGAAACCATGGGCAGCGCCGACTTCATCCTGGTGATCAATGTGTTCGTCGCCGGGCTGCTGGCGGCGGCCTTCATGACGATCGCCATCTACGACGCAGGTCGGGTATCGGCGCGTTGGCTGGCCTTCGGCTATGTGCTGGGCATGGCCTATTTCGCCATGGAATTCAGCATCCCCGCCTTCACCGATGCCAGGCTGCCGGTCACCATCGCCTTCGCGATATTCCTTGGCGCGACCATCGCCTTCAATGGCGGGCTTGCCCATAAGTATCGCGTCACGGCGCCATGGCCGCCGATGCTGTTCTTCCTCGCCGTCGCTTCGGTTGCGGTCTATCTGGTGCAGGACCTGCCTCGCCAGTCGCTCACCCGCATGATGGCCTATCAGCTTCCTTATGCAGCCATGCAGTGCGCTGCGCTCGGCATCGTCTTCTCCTCAAGGCAAAGGCTCGGCCGGCTGGATTACCTGCTGGCGGTCGTACTGGCCGCGAGCGCCATCCAGTTCGCCTCGAAGCCCTTCATGGCCGCTGCCCTGGGCGGTTGGGGCGCAGATCCGCAATCTTATGTGCAGACAGGCTACGCGCTGGTGTCGCAGTCGCTGGGCACGGTGTTCGGGCTGGCGGTGGCGCTTATCGCGCTCGCGATCCTGGTGCGCGACGTGCTGGCGGAAGCGACGTCGAAATCGGAGATCGATGCGCTGTCCGGGCTCCTCAACCGCGGCGGCTTCGAGCGTCACGCCGAGCTCGCGATGCGGGACGCGGTGCGCCAGGGCGTGCCGGTGGCGCTGGTCATCGCCGACCTCGATCATTTCAAGAGCATCAACGATACCTATGGCCATGCCTGCGGCGACCGCGCCATCGAGACATTCTCCGACCTGCTGCGCGAGGCGGCAGCCGAGCACCATGTCGCGGGCCGTGTCGGTGGCGAGGAATTCGCCATCATCCTGCCAGGCACCAACCTCGCCGCCGCGCGTCTGTTCGCGGAGGGAGCGCGTAGCGCCTTCGGCACGCTGCCCGTAGAGGGCCTTCCGGCCGATCATCGTTGCAGCGCGAGCTTCGGCGTTGCCGAGCTCGCCGCGGGGGAAGGTTTTTCCGATCTTATGGGCCGTGCCGACGAGGCGCTTTACGCGGCCAAGAACGCCGGCCGGGACTGCGTGCGCCTGTCGGCCGGGACCGCCCGCCGCCAGCTACCCGCGATGGTCAACGGCAGGGGCTGAGGTTGGGCATCTCGCCATCGGAAAGCCCGTACATATAGGAGCGGCCTTTCACGAACACCGGCGGCTGGTAGCAGCCGGGTCCCGAAGCATTGTCCGATTCGTCATAGATCACCGGCGGCTGGCCGGCGCCGGTATAGTCGGAGAGCTGCTTGGCCAGCCGGCCCTGGCCGACGATGATGCGCTTGTAGCCGGCGGCGCTGTCGATGACGAGGTTGCCGAAGGAATCGGCATAGACGCGGTCGTGGTGGCGCAAGCCGGCCTCGGCCGGCGCGGCGATTGCGACGGCAATCGCGGCCAGCACGGTGGTCGCGAGGCTTGCCCGTATTGATTTCGAACGCATGTCGCTCTCCTGTAAGCGGCGCGATCCCCGATGATCGCGGTGCAAAACGTCGTCCGAATCAGAAATTAACTCTTTCTTAACCATTGTTAATAGGCGAAGCGCTCCTAGCCACGCCTCTTAATGAACATGGTTAATTTCCCCGGGGGTCTGTCGCCGGCTCACCCCGGGCGAACTTGATCTTGGCTTGCTGCGTGGCTAGCGTGCCGCGCACGAAAGGGGCAGTTGCATGAATTTTGGCCGCGCGGTTCGTGTATCGCTCGTTTTTCCGTTGCTGCTTGCGGCCGCTGCCTGCGTGCCGCAGGACGGTGCGCCCAGGGCTGCGAGCGCGGCATCTCCCGCGGCCTCGCCGGCTCCGATGCCCGCCGCGGCCGCGACGCCTCCGACATCTACGGCACCGTCGACATCGGCGGCGCCCAAGGCAACCGCGGCACCTCCGCCGCCCGCCAAGATCGTCACAGATCTTACCGCGCCTCGATCCGGATCCGGCATCGGCACGGCCACCTACAGATGCGGCAATGGCACCGCGATCACCATCCAGAATCTCGGCTCGTCGCTGCGGGTGGTCGGAGCGGACGGCGCGACCGAGGAGTTCGCGGCCTCGCCCGCCAACCAGAACAGCCGCTACCAGGAAGCGGCGACCCATGACGCAATCGTGATCGACGGGCGCGAGGCGCTGGTGATGAAGCGGGGGTCGACACCTCAAACCTGCAAGCGATAGCGGGTGCGCCGATATTCGGGTGAGGCGGGCCTGCAAATTATGATTTCCCGCGCTTCCGGTACTCACGTACTTCAACTACGCTCCGTTCCGGTTCTCGGAAACCACCATTCTCGGCTCGGCCTGACCCGAACATCGACGCACCCGAGCGTATGTCAGCCGGCCGCCTATCGCGCTGCGGCGACGCTGCGCCGGCTTCGAAACATCCGCTAATCGATTGAAGCGCCAGGCGGCAAATTTCTCAGACTAAATGACTTTTCCAAAACGATTTTCCGGCTTTGACGCGGTGCAAAAAGAGCATTAGAAACCGGCTGTCCGGAGCCATATATGAGAGCGGCAAACGCCGCCTTTCCATCGCGGCTCCAGGATGCCGAACTGGGGGAGCCATGAGCAAATCACCAGCCACCCGCGCAGGCGCCAGACGTGAACGGCCTCTCTCGCCGCACCTGACGATCTACCGGCCGCCGATCACGATGACGATGTCGATCATCCATCGCATCACGGGCGGCGCACTCTATTTCGGCACGCTGCTGGTCGCGGCATGGCTGATCGCGGCCGCGAGCTCGCAGGCCGCTTTCGACTGGGTCAGCTGGGCCTTCGGTTCCTGGCTCGGCCGACTGGTCCTGTTCGGCTACACTTGGGCGCTGATGCACCACATGCTGGGTGGGCTGCGCCATCTCGTCTGGGACACCGGCGCGGGGCTCGAGAAGCACACCGCCTCGAAGATCGCCTGGGCGACGCTCGCCGGCTCGATCGCGCTCACGCTGCTGATCTGGATCGCCGGCTCCATGGCGCGGGGAGCTTGAGGATGAGCACCAACAACACCGACATGCGCACGCCGCTCGGCAAGGTGCGCGGGCTGGGATCGGCGCGCGAAGGCACGCAGCATTTCTGGCGCCAGCGGCTGACCGCGATCGCCAACATCCCGCTGACCCTGTTCTTCGTCGGTTTCCTGATCGCCGTCAGCGGCCACAGCTATGCCGACGTGCGCGCGGCTCTCGCCAATCCGTTCGTGGCGCTGGTGCTGGCTCTGGTTCTCATTTCCGGGCTCTACCACATGCGGCTCGGCATGCAGGTGATCATCGAGGACTACATCCATGGCGAGGGCATGAAGCTGGCGCTGATCGCCCTCAACACATTCTTCTGCGTGGCAGTCGGCGTTGCTTCGCTGTTCGCCCTGCTCAAACTGGCATTCGGAGGCTGAAGTCTTGGCCAAGGACGCAAACAACACGGCTTCCGCCTATACTTTTGTCGACCACAAGTTCGACGTCGTGATCGTCGGCGCGGGCGGCGCCGGGCTGCGCGCCACGCTCGGCATGGCCGAGCAGGGCCTGCGTACCGCCTGCATCACCAAAGTGTTCCCGACGCGATCGCATACGGTCGCAGCGCAAGGCGGCATCGCCGCCTCGCTCTCCAACATGGGCCCGGATTCCTGGCAGTGGCACATGTACGACACCGTCAAGGGTTCGGACTGGCTGGGCGACGTCGACGCCATGGAATACATGGTGCGCGAGGCGCCGGCGGCGGTCTACGAGCTCGAGCACTACGGCGTGCCGTTCTCGCGCACCGAGGAAGGCAAGATCTACCAGCGGCCGTTCGGCGGCCACATGATGAATTATGGCGACGGCCCGCCGGTGCAGCGCACATGCGCCGCCGCCGACCGCACCGGGCATGCCATCCTGCACACGCTCTACGGCCAGTCGCTGAAGAACAACGCGCAGTTCTTCATCGAGTATTTCGCGCTCGACCTGATCATGGAGCCGGACGGCACCTGCACAGGCGTTGTGGCGTGGAACCTCGACGACGGCACCATCCACCGCTTCTCGGCCAAGATGGTCGTGCTGGCGACCGGCGGCTACGGCCGCGCCTATTTCTCCGCCACCTCGGCGCATACCTGCACCGGTGACGGCGGCGGCATGGCGGCCCGGGCCGGGCTGCCGCTGCAGGACATGGAGTTCGTGCAGTTCCATCCGACCGGCATCTACGGCGCCGGCTGCCTGATCACCGAGGGCGCGCGCGGCGAGGGTGGCTATCTCGTCAATTCCGAGGGCGAGCGCTTCATGGAGCGCTACGCGCCGTCGGCCAAGGATCTCGCCTCGCGAGACGTGGTCTCGCGCTGCATGACGCTGGAGATCCGCGAGGGCCGTGGCGTCGGCAAGAAGAAGGACCATATTTTCCTGCATCTCGACCACCTCGATCCGGCCGTGCTGCATGAGCGGCTGCCCGGCATTTCGGAGTCGGCCAAGATCTTCGCCGGTGTCGACCTCACCAAGGAGCCGATCCCGGTCCTGCCGACCGTCCACTACAATATGGGCGGCGTGCCGACCAATTACTGGGGCGAAGTGCTGAACCCGACGGCCGAGCATCCCGATCGCGTGTCGCCCGGCCTGATGGCCGTTGGCGAGGCCGGCTGCGCTTCGGTGCACGGCGCCAACCGGCTTGGCTCCAACTCGTTGATCGACCTCGTCGTGTTCGGCCGCGCGGCGGCCCTGCGCGCCGGCCAGGTGATCGACCGCAAGGCGGCGATCCCTTCGCCAAACGCCCAGTCGGTCGAAAAGATCATGGAACGCTTCGACAAGCTGCGCCACGCCAACGGCTCGATCCCGACGGCGGTGCTGCGCGAGAAGATGCAGCGGG
>NZ_JANINM010000040.1 GCF_024509055.1 Mesorhizobium sp.
GCGGCATCTACAGCCCGAGCCCGGGCGTGGTCTACCCGACGCTGACCTTCCTGGAAGAGGCCGGCTATGCCGTCTCGGCGAGCGAAGGCAACAAGAAGGTTTTTTCCATTACCGAGGCGGGTCGTGATCATCTCGCCGACAACCGCGAGATGATCGACAACGTGCTAGACCATCTCGAGCGTTTCGGCCGCAAGATGGCCAAGGCGCGCGACTGGTTCGGCTGGAACGACGAAGGCGATGACCGGCGCGAGGGCCGTGGTGGTCGTGGCAGCCGTTCGGAAGCGCGCGACGAATTTCGCGCCATCCGCCACCGTCTGCGTGCCGCGCTCGGCGACATCGTCGACGCGCCGGCCGAAAAACAGGCCGAGGCCATCAGCATCCTGGAAAATGCCGCCGAAGCGCTCGAGGCGCTATCGCGCCGCTGAGGCCGACGGTTTCATCTCGCAAGAAAAGCCCGGATCATCCGGGCTTCTCTTTTGGCCGCCGATCGGCAGCGATCACTCCTTGCCGACATATTCGCTGATCAGCTTGTCGTTGCGTGCCTTTTCGATCTTGGAGGTCATCTCGGCAGAGAGCCGCTCGTCGGTCCGATACTTGACCAGATTCACCAGGCTGCCGGTCAGCAACAGGACGCCCATGGCCCAGTAGCCCTTGGTCGAGAGGTCGACCGGCGCCAGCCACAGCGACAGCGCCAGCATGAAATAGGCAGCGCCCACCGATACGGTGTTGAAGAGGATATAGGTCTGATTGCCGTTCATCGTATTGCTTCCTTGAATTGATCTGATGCTGTTTCGACGGATTTGAATTTCAGTTCAGTGACTTGAGGCGTTCGAGCACGTCCTTGGCGCGGACCTTGGTGGCCGGCCCGTGCCCGGCTTCGGCCAGGCGGTCGCGGATCGCTTCGTGGCGGAGCTCGCCGTCGATCTCGTCGAGGATGCCCGCCTCCTCGAACGGATCGCTGCTTTCCTTGATGCGGGCGAGCAACTCTTCCGCTTCATTGATGCTTGCGGTGCGGCCGATCGAGCGGTTGAGGCGCGACTGGGCCTTGCGCTCGGCGTCGATCGCGCGGGCCGAGATCATGCCCTGGTTGAGATCGACGATGCGGCGATGCGCCTGCTCGACGGAAAGGCGCATCCGCAATGTCTTCTCGCCCAGGCTTTTCACGGTGGCGCGGCGGACCTCGCGTTCATTCTCCAGCTCGGCAATGGCCGAGGCGCCGCCTTCGGCCAGGGCCTCGTTATTGGCAGAAAGCGCGCTGAGGGTGCGCGTCTCCAGATCGGCGATGCGGCGGCCGAGCTGGTCGAGGCCGGACTGCTCGGCACGTTGACGCACGATGAGCGCGGCAAGCGTCTGCTTGGCGGCGGCGAGGCCCGTTTCGGCGTCGCGGATACGCTGGGCCAGCAGGTCGATGGCAAAACGATCCTTCAGATTGTCCTCGGCGCGAGCGCTTGCGCCGTCCAGCAATGTCTTGATCAGGTTAAGCATGGTCTTCTCCCTGTTCTTGTGAACGTTGTTCACGAAGCCAACATAGCAGGAAATGAACATTGTTCAAGAACTATTTTGAACGCTGTTCACGAGGCGTCGGACATGGTAAACGCTGCAGGAAGGAACGGTCCGGAAGGGGTATTGCCAGCTTTCGGGCGCGAGGTCAGGAAACGGAATGGCGCTGAACAAGGAAGAGATGAGCGAGAAGGTGCTCGCCATCGCCGAGACGCTGCTCAACGAGGGCGGCATGGACAATTTGAAGGCCCGCACCATCGCCGAGCAGGCGGGCATCTCGGTCGGTTCGATCTACAACCTCTTTGCGGATCTCGACGAGGTGCACCGCGCCGTCAACATGCGGTTGCTCGATCGGCTCGGCGCGGCGGGCATCAACGCCATGGCCGAACTCGAGAGGCAAGGCGTCACGGATGTCAGGCATCGCATCCTGGCGATGGCCGCCGCCTATGTGCGGTTCGTCGAAGCGCACCCCGGCAGCTGGCCGGCGGTGCTTGCCTTCAACCGTCGTCGCGCCGCGCGGCCGGGGCCAGACGCCTATGACGCACGGCTCGACGAGCTCTTCGATATCGTCGCCGGCGTGCTCAAGGCAGGCGACTTCGACCTTGACGACAATCGCCGTGCGCTGGCGGCGCGGACCTTGTGGTCAAGCGTGCACGGCATCGTGACCAGCGGCTACGTGGCGAAGTCGGACAGCCGCCAGGCAGAAGAGATCTGGCATCAGGTAGAGCTTCTCGTCGGCGTTTTCGTCAGGGGGCTGGAACGCGGCGGCGCATTCGCGCATGCTAAGACAAAGCCAGTATGAACAAGGCGATGCCGTGATTCTTCCGGGGTTCGCTAGGGAGTGGAGTTTCGAGCTATGTCTTTTTTGAAGCGTCTTTTCGGCGGCGGTGGCGGTGGCGGCGAGGCAACGGAACCCGGAACCGCGAAGCCGGCAAAGCAGGTCGAGCACAAGGGGTTCCTGATCAGTGCCACGCCCTACAAGGCGGAAGGCCAATATCAGACCTGCGGCGTTGTCTCGAAGGAAGTGGATGGTGTGATGAAGGAGCACCGCTTCATCCGCGCCGACCGTTTCGCAGGTTTGGACGATGCCGTCGACATCTCGATAAAGAAGGGCATCCAACTGGTCGACGAGCAGGGCGAGAAGATGTTCGGCTGACGCCGGTCGCCTCGGTCTGTTCTGGAATCGAAAAGGCAGGCGCCGGGTGGCGCCTGCCTTTTTTCGTCGGGTAGGTTATGCCGCAGCCTTTTCCGCATTGGCGGCCGCAGCGGCGATCGCGTCGACCTTGGCGGTGGCCTTGGCGAGAGCGGCTGTAACAGCATCAGCGCCCATGCCGACGCCTTCCACGCGGATGACTTCGACGTCGGTCATACCGAGGAAGCCGAGCACGCTGCGCAGATAAGGAATGGCATGGTCCATCTGCACGGCCGCGCCTTCCGAATAGATGCCGCCGGAAGCGAGCACAATGTAGACCTTCTTGCCGGCAACGAGGCCCTTCGGGCCGTTCGAGCCATAGGCAAAGGTCTTGCCCGACCGGGCGACATGGTCGACCCACGACTTCAAGGTCGAGGAGATGTTGAAGTTGATGAAGCCGGTCGCCAGGATCACGGTGTCGGCCGCGAAAAGCTCGTCCAATACGACGTCGGAAACGCCGACAACCTCAGCCTGGCGCGGCGTGCGGGCCTCAGCCGGCGTGTAGATGCCGGTCGCGTAGTCGGGATCGATATGCGGCAGCGGGTTGGCGACGAGGTCGCGCACGACAAGCGTGTTCGACGGATCGGCGGCGACGAGCTTCTCGGCGAGATCAGTGGCGACGTGGGTCGAGTGCGAAGCAGCGCCGCGCGGGCTGGATGTAACAAGCAGAATAGACATGACGGTGTCCCCTTGGGGTTGGATTGAACTTTCCCCGCCAATATGGGATTGCCGCTCTATCAGGAGAACTGGTATAATTTGCATGGTATCCATCAACAATATGGATTGATCATGCAACCGAACCCGACACTCGACCAATTGCAGATCCTGGTTGCGGTGGCCGATACCGGCAGTTTCTCGGCCGCCGGCCGCAAGCTTAACCGCGCGCAGTCGGTGGTCAGTTACGGCATCGCCAATCTGGAGGCGCAGCTCGGTCTCAAGCTGTTCGAGCGCGAGGGGGTACGCGAGCCGCAGCTGACAGATATCGGCAAGGCGATGTTGGAGGACGCGCGGCGCATGATCGGGGTCCTGCAGCGCATCCGCTCACGCGCCGACGGCTACCATCAGGGACTGGAAGCCGAAGTCAACTTGGCCGTCGACGTGTCGCTGCCGTCGCCAGTGCTCGTGCGGGTGCTGAAAGCTTTCGAGGCGCAATTTCCAACGGTGATGCTGCGGCTGCATGCCGGCACGCTCGGACTCATCCCGGATCTGGTCCTCAGCGGGCAGTCCGATCTCGGTATCGGTGGGCTGCTGGGCGAGGTCATCGACGTGCATCTGGTCGCCGTCGGCTTCATGTCGATGGTGCCGGCCGCCGCGCCCAGCCACCCGCTGGCGCAACTGCCGAAGCCAGTGGCGCTGGAGGACGTGCGCGAATACACCCAGCTCGTCGTTACCGATCAGTCCGAACGGACCAAGGGCCGCGACTACGGCGTCTTTGCCTACCGAACCTGGCGGCTGACGGATATGCGCACCAAGCACACGCTCATGCGCGCGGGATTGGGTTGGGGCGGGTTGCCGCGTTGGTTGATCGCCGATGACCTTGCGAGCGGTCGCCTGGTGGAACTCGACCTCGAGCCTTACAGGGAAACGAACGCGCCGCTGTTTGCCATGCACCGCAATGATCGCAGTCCGAAACCGGTCGCCGCCTGGCTCATCGATCAGTTCAAACGGGAGCTCGGCTGTTTCAACGAGTTCGAGCCGGAACCGGCGACTACAGCGCCGGGTATCCCGATAGACGTCCAGCCGACGCCGTAGTCGTCACTTGCGGATGGTCCTTCCCTGAACCTCTGGTCGGGATCATCAGCGACGAGAAGCCAGCCCGTCAATCAGCGACATGAGCACGGCGCGGTAGTCCTCGACCGAGCCTCCCGCCTCGACCGCAAGGGCCGTCCGGTCGAAGGCGGCGGCGAGCAGCGCGGTCAGCGCTTCGAGCGGCAGTTTCACCATGGATCCGGCCCGCATCGCCGCGACAAGACCCTCGCGCAGCGAACGGTTGCCGTTCCGGTTGTCGATCCCGTCCATCGCGGCGCGGCTGAGGACCGCGGGGCCATCGAGCAGCAAAAGCCGCGTGCGGCCAGGCGCCCGCATGGCCGCGAGATAGGCGTCCGAACCGGCGATGAGCGCGTCGCGGGCCGAGAGCGTCGACGGCGAAGCGTGCTCGATCTCGGCCGCGACCGCCGCCGCCTCCTGTTCTACGACGGCGGCGAACAGCGCCTGCTTGTCGGCAAAATGGTGGTAGAGCGCGCCGCGCGTCACGCCAGCCTCGGCGACGATCTCCGGCGTGCCGGTCTCGCCATAGGATTTTTCCGTGAACAGCTTTCGCGCCGCCCGGATCAGATCGGCGCGCGTCGCCTCGGTGCGGTCGCGATTAGAACGGCGTCCAAAGTCCTGTTGCATACATGCAGCCTGTATGTTAATTGCATTTGCATACAGACTGTATGTTGAATGAGTGGAGAAAGAAAGATGAAGACCACGAGCTACTATCCGGTGCTGATGACGGGCGATGTCGCTGGCACGGTGGCCTTTTACATCGAGCACTTCCGCTTCGAGCCGCTGTTCGAAAGCGACTGGTACGTGCATCTGCGCTCCAGCGAGGACAAGCGCGTCAACCTCGGTATCGTCCAGGGCGATCACGAGACGATCCCCGAGGAGGGGCGGGGACGCGCGTCGGGCCTGCTGATCAATTTCGAAGTCCGCGATCCGGACGCGGTCTACGAGCGCATCGTCGATGCCGGCCTTCCGATCCTGCGCACGTTGCGCGACGAGCCGTTCGGCCAGCGCCACTTCATCACGCGCGACCCGAACGGCGTGCTGATCGACGTCATCAAGCCGATCCCGCCCAGCGACGAGTTCATGGCGCAATATGCCGAGGGCGCTGCAGAGCGGGTCTAGCTAGCCCGTGCCACCGGCGTCACTGCCACGTGGCTGACGCCGGTGCGGCGCACGACCGTGCACAGCGTCTCACGGCCAATGCGTTCGGCATCGAGCATGCGCACAAGGTCATCGACGCCGGTGATGGGACGGCCATCGATGGCCGCGATGATGTCGCCTTCCTTCAGCCCGGCTTTCGCCGCCGGGCTGTCCTTCTCGACGCTGCGCAGCCGCACCGCCGTGTCTGTGGTGACCTGCGAGAGCAGGGCCGCGCGGCGCGGCAGGTTGGTGGTGTCAGCTGAGACGCCGATGAAGGCGCGGCGCACGCGGCCGAAGCGGATGATCTCGGAAATGACGAAATTGGCGGTGTTGGAGGCGACCGCGAAGGCGATGCCTTGCGCGCCGTGGATCATGGCGGTGTTGACGCCGATCACCTCGCCCGCGGACGACACCAGCGGACCGCCGGAATTGCCGGGATTGAGCGCGGCATCCGTCTGGATGACGTCGTCGATCAAGCGCCCGGTCGAGGCGCGCATCGAGCGGCCGAGCGCGGAAACCACGCCGGCGGTAACCGTCCATTCGAAGCCGAGCGGATTGCCGATCGCAATCGCGATCTGGCCCCGCCTCAGGCGCTTGGAATCGCCGAGCGGCGCCACATCGGCAAAGCTGCCGTCGGCGCGCACCAGTGCTATGTCGGTGTCGGGATCGCGGCCAAGCACATGTCCCTCGCGCGTCGCGCCGTCCGGCATGGTGACGCGCACGGCGCGCGCGTCGCCGACGACGTGGAAGTTGGTGACCACCAGCCCGTCCTGCGCGATGACGAAGCCCGAGCCATGCCCGCCGGCGCCAACCCGCTCGATGCGGCACACGGCAGGTCCGATGCGGTCGACGGCGTCGGCCACGGTCATCGAATATGAATCGAGCAGGGTGTCGTCGGATTGGAGTTTCTCGGCGGCAAAAGCCATGGGTGGGCTCCGTGTCATTCGGCAAAGCGATGACTATATGTGCGAAGCGACCGTGCCTGCCGCGACCTGACCACTTGGCCAGTTCTCTGGCCGACTAGCCGTCAGGCGAGTACCGGCAGGCTTCGTGTCGAGCGATATCTGGGGCACCGAACCCAGGAGATATTGTTATGAGCGAGTTCAACCTCAGTGCATTTTCCGATGCCATCGCCGATGTCGCTGCCGGCGCCGCTGCGGCGCTGGCAAGCTTCGTCACCCATCATCACCGCACCGCCAGCGCCTTCCACTGGCGCGACGGCTATTTCGTCACCGCCGAGGAAGCGGTCGAGGCGGGCGAGGAGATCGAGCTGACGCTGGCTTCCGGCGAAACCGTCAAGGCGGAGCTTATCGGCCGCGATCCTTCGACCGGCGTTGCATTGCTGAAGCCGGCTTCGACGGCGGCAAGCTTGCCGCACCTGGCGCAGG
Source organism: Mesorhizobium sp. (assembly GCF_024509055.1). GTDB lineage: Bacteria > Pseudomonadota > Alphaproteobacteria > Rhizobiales > Rhizobiaceae > Mesorhizobium. The sequence goes on from NZ_JANINM010000040.1 coordinate 6,988, forward strand.
CCGGCGCCGTGCGCCCCGGCAATCTGGCGGTCGCCGCCGGCAGCAGCGACGGGGCAGCGCTTGCCGTGCTCGGCACGGTCGGCGAGGTCGGGCCGGCCTGGCGCTCGATGCGCGGAGGCACGATCGACCGGCGCATCAATCTCGCCATCAACACCGGCGGCCGTTTCGAGGGCGGACCGGTGCTCGACGCCAAGGGCGGCCTGATCGGCATGCTTCTGTTCGGGCCGCGCCGGCGGGTGCTGGTCATGCCTTACGAGACGATCGAGCGGGCAGTGGCGACCTTGCGCGAGAAGGGCCACGTCGCCCGCGGCTATCTGGGCGCCGGGCTGCACCCGATCCGCAATGGGGACAGCCGCGGCGCCATGGTGATGAGCCTCGACGACAGCGGGCCGGCCAAGGCCGCAGGCCTGCATGTCGGCGACATCATCGTCGCCTGGAACGGCGAAGCGGTGCAGGGACCACGCGAACTGATCCGCAAGCTAGGTCCGGATAGTGCGGGCGTCATCGTGACGCTCGGCGTGCTCAGCGGCGGCGCGCAGCGCGACGTTGCGATCACCATCGGCGAGAAGCCGTTGAGCTGAGATGGCGAACAGCGCAGCACAAGCGATCGCGAGAACCGAGCCGGTGGCACACCGGCTGACGGTGCTCATTGCGCTGGGTGACGCGGAGCGCGCCGAGCAACTGGCCGAGGCGCTTGCCGCGAGCGATGACCTGTTGCCGACGCTCGCCGGAAGCGGCACGGGTCAGACGGCGGATGCGGCCGTGGTGGATGAGGCGGCGCTGGAAAGCAGGGCTGTAAGCCCTGCAACGCCCGCTGTGCTGCTCTCCGGTCGCGCCGATCCCCACAGGGCGATCGGGAACGTGTTCGCGACACTGCCGGCTTCGGCCGACGGCTTGCTCGTCGCCGCGGCGGCGCGGCTGGCTGCTGCGGGCTATCGCGTCAGCAGAGTAGGCCCGTCGGAGGTTGCGCATGACGATTTTCACGACGAGCCCTCCGACGGTGAAGCGCTGGACGACAATCGGCCTCACCCGGCACTGTCGCCGCGTGAGGCGGAAGTGCTGGCGTTGCTTGCTGAAGGCGCGCCCAACAAGGTTATTGCAAGGCGGCTCAACATTTCCGTGCACACGGCGAAGTTCCATGTCGCCGCGATCTTGATCAAGCTGGGCGCCGCCAACCGCACCGATGCGATCGCCATCGCCATGCGGCAGGGGTTGGTGCTGGTCTAGGCCGCTCTCGGCACGACGCAGGGTAATCTCGATCTGGCGCTTGGGGCCTTGCTTCACGCCTGTCCCCCGCGCAAGTTGCCTCTCACATTTGAAGAGGGAGGCGAAAAATGTCGCTCAAGGGAAAGACGCTGTTCATTTCGGGCGGATCGCGCGGCATCGGGCTCGCGATCGCTCTGCGCGCGGCGCGGGACGGCGCCAATGTGACGATCGCGGCCAAGACCGCGGAGCCGCATCCGAAGCTGCCGGGGACCATCTACACCGCGGCCGAGGAGATCGAGCAGGCCGGCGGCAAGGCGCTGCCGATGCTCTGCGATATCCGCGACGAAATCCAGGTGGCCGATGCCGTGGCAAAAACCGTCGAGCGGTTCGGTGGCATCGACATCTGCGTCAACAATGCCAGCGCCATCCAGCTCACCGGCACGCTGGAGACCGACATGAAGCGCTACGATCTGATGCACCAGATCAATACGCGCGGCACGTTCCTGGTGTCGAAAATGTGCATTCCCCACCTGAAGTTGGCTAAGAATCCTCACATCCTGAATCTGGCGCCGCCACTCGATATGAAAGCCAAATGGTTCAAGAATCATGTCGCCTACACCATGGCCAAGTTCGGCATGTCGATGTGCACGCTGGGCATGAGCGCCGAGTTCGCCAAGGACGGCATCGCGGTCAATTCGCTGTGGCCGATCTCGACGATCGATACGGCCGCTGTGCGCAATCTGCTCGGCGGGGCCACGGTGGCGGCGATGAGCCGTTCACCCGACATCATGGCCGACGCGGCGCATGCGATATTCATGCGCCCGTCCCGCCAGGCGACGGGCAATTTCTACATCGACGAGGAGGTGCTGCGCGCCGAAGGGGTCACGGATTTCTCGGCCTATGCGCCGGGCGCGACAGGCCCGTTGGCAGGCGACTTCTTCGTGCCGGATGAGGTGTTCGCCCGGACGGAAACCAAGATCAAGAACCTCTACTGAGGACCCACTCAGGCCTCTTCCTTCTTGGACTTCCCCAGACCCATCAGCCGGTCGATATAGGCCAGCATGAGGGCCGAAATGACGAAAGCCAGATGGATGATGGTCAGCCACATCAGCTGATCGGTGGTGTAGGAGACCGAGTTCAGGAACACCTGCAGCAGGTGGATGGACGAGATCGCGACGATGGTCGAGGCGACCTTGACCTTCAGCGAGCCTACGTCGATCGTGCCGAGCCAATGCACGCCGCCGCCATCCTGGTCGTCGAAGCGGCTGACGAAATTCTCGTAGCCGGAAATGATCACCATCACCACGAGCGAGGCTACGAGGGCGGCATCGATGAGGCCAAGCATCTTCAGGATCGTGTCGGTGTCGCCTAGCGTGAAGGCGGTGAGCAGGAACTCGTAGAGCTTCTTGCCGAAGGAGAGCGCGTAGGTCGCGAGCGCCACGCCAAGCCCCAGATAGAAGACCACCAGCAGCCAGCGCGAGGCCAGGATGATGGATTCGATGGCGAGTTCGAGACGCTTCATGAGGCCTTCCGGTCGGTTTCGGTACCGGTCGTATTTCGGGCAGATGGATTACATTTTCAAGACAAAAGCCCCGCCGGAGAGGGGCCGGCGGGGCTTCTGCATCCCGCTGGAGCCGGGATGGGGGCAGGGAACGCCCTGACTGGAATCTGGGGCGCGCAATGCGGCGATTCAATGAGCAGGGCTGGGCGGGCAGGACAATTGTTCTTGAGCCTGCAAAGGAAAAGGCCCGTCCGGATCCGGGCGGGCCTTCATCTTGCGCTGATTCCGAAAATCGGATCAGGACCTTGAAATCAAACGCTCATTGCTGTCCGCTATTGCTCGCCACCGGCGCCACCAGCGAGGTGATGCGGCGGATGGCGACACGCCGGTTTTCACGGTTCGGGCCGGGCGTGTTCACCTTGAGATACTGCTCGCCATAACCCTGCGTGGTCAGGTTCTCCGCCGGGATGCCGAAGGCGTTGGTGAGCGCTTCAGCCACTGCCTCGGCCCGTCGATCCGACAGGGCGAGGTTGGCTTCGGGCGTGCCGACGGCGTCGGTATGGCCTTCGATGAGGAAGGTCTCGGCCGGGTTCTTTTGCAGCAGCTTCTCCATGGCATTGGCGACGCCATCGAGCTTCTGCACCTCGGCATCGGAGATCGTGGCCGAGCCGAAATCGAAGTTCAACGTGTCGAGATCGATACGGCGTGCGATGTCGCGCACGCGGGCCGAGCGTTTGACCTCGTCGATCGAATAGAGGCGCTGGACCCGTTCCACCGGCGGCTGCTCGAGGAAGGTGTAGTAATCGTCCGGGCTTTCCACCTCCTGGGAGTCGAGAATGTAGTCCCGCTGCGGAATGTCGAGGCGCATCGGCGGCAGGTCGTCGCCCGGATCGCGCCAGTCGTCGACATCGCGGTAATAGCGTTCGTCGACGTAGCTCAACACATACTCACGGCCGTCCGGCATGATCCGAGAACGCTGGACGACATCGCCATTCCGGTCGCGGATGGTAACGATCTGGATGCCGTTGTCTCGTAAGACGGTTTCGCGGGTTCGACCGCGTGGCAGATCCTCGTAGTAGACATCCTTGGCGCCGCGGGTGATGCGGGGAGCCTCGTTGCTTTCCACGATCGTCTGGTTGTTGAACTGGATGATCACGCGATCGCCAAACTGCTTCACGACGTCCGCGCCCTGCGGGCGGCGGCGATCACGCACGATTTCCTGCGGCGTGAGGTCGACGCGCTTGCCCTTTTCTTCCGTGACGGGGACGATCTTCTCGGGCTTGATCGCCTGCTGTGCCGCCTTGTCGTCAGTGGGCGGCGGTCCCTGGTCAACGGGGGCCGGACGCTGTGGCTGCTGAGCGCCTTGCTGTCCGGCCTGGTTGCCGGCTTGCCCATTGCCGGCCTGGCCGTTTCCAGCCTGGCCATTGCCGTTCTGGCCACCACCGTTCTTGCGCGCGGCGTCCTTCTGGCTGTCCAGGATAGGCGCCTCGTTCGGATTCGCTGGCTTTGCGCCCTGGGCCGCATTGCCACCATTGGCCGGCTGATTACCATTGGCCGGTTGGTTGCCCTTGGCCGGTTGGTTGCCCTTGGCGGGCTGCTCGCCGGTCGCGGGCTGCCCATTGGTGGCAGGCTGCTCGCCCGTGGCGGGCTGTTCGCCCAGAGGCTTCTTGCCGTTTTTGGTCTTGCCCTGGGGCTGCTCGCCTGTCGCCGGCTGTTCGCCGGTAGCTGGCTGCTGCCCCGTTGCAGGCTGCTCGCCTGTAGTCGGCTGTTCGCCAACGGGCTTCTTGTGTTGCTTGTTGGTCTGGCCCTGAGGCTGTTCGCCCTGGGCGGGCGCTTGCTCGGTTCCGGGAACAGGCAATGGCTTGAGCTTCGGCGAAGCCTCGCCGGAGGACGGCTGGTTGTTGGACGGCGCGGGGGTCGTTTCCGGCGTTAGCGTGGTTTCCGCGGGCTTCTTTTTCTGCTCCGGCTTTTGCGAGGGTTCGGCGGCCGGTGCTTGCTCTGCCGGGGCAGCCTGCTGGCCCTGCTTGTGCTTCTTGGGCTGGTTGTCGTTGGCCGGCGCCTGCTGCTCGGCTGGTTGTTGCTCGGCCGGCGCGGGCTCGGTCTGTTGCTGCTGATTGCGCTTCTTGCGCGGCTGCTGCTGGTCCGGCGCGGGCTGCTCCGACGATGCGCCGCCGCTCTCGGTCTGCTGTTGCTGGGCATTCTTCTTCTTGCGCGGCTGTTCAGGCTGCGCCTGCTGCTCGGCGGGCGCGGACTCGGTCTGCTGCTGTTGCTGCTGGTTACGTTTCTTGCGCTGTTGCGACTGATCCGGAGCCGGCTGCTCAGCGGGGTTGGCGCCGCCTTCGGTCTGTTGCTGCTGGTCGCGCTTCTTGCGCTGGTTCAACTGCTGCTGGGCCGGGGCCGCTTCACCCGACTGGCCGGTGTCCATCTGCTGCTGATCCTGCCGCTTCTTGCGCGGCTTCTGTTCGGACTCTGCGGGCGCTTCCTGTTGGGCTGGCGCGGATTCGGTTTGCTGCTGCTTCCTCTGCGGCTTTTGCGCCGGCTGCTCACCCTCGGCGGGCTGGGCCTGCCTCTTCTTGGGCTCCCCCTGCTTCTGGGCGCAGGCTTCCGCCGATTCGCCCTCGGCGCATGCGGCCTGTGCCAAAATCAGCGCCGCGCCGTGCGAGGGGCCGAAAGCGGCACTTTCCTGCAGCGGATACGCGCCCAACGGCGCGGATGCCATCAGCAGGCCGATTGCCGTACCCGCCAGAATCCGTGGTTGGCGTTTCATGTCAATTTCTCCTAGTGGGGTCCCATCCCTGCCCAAACTTTCATCAACCGTGATTGGTTCCGTTTGCAAGGCATTGGCGCGAACCAAGAATGTCCGGCTGGCCTTTTGAAGGCAATTTCGTGTTTTTGTAATGTTGATACCGGGTCAGTGTGACAGCAATGCTTGACCGAAAGCCTCCGGAGGGCCAAATCCACGCACATGAACGCACCGTTCTGGAAAACCAAGACGCTTGAGGAAATGAGCCCGGCCGAGTGGGAATCACTCTGCGACGGCTGTGGCAAGTGCTGCCTGTCGAAGCTCGAGGACGAGGATACCGGCGAAATCTACTGGACGAGCGTCGGTTGCCGACTGTTCGACGCCGAGAAATGCCGCTGTACCGACTATGCCAACCGGCTGGCCCGCGTGCCCGATTGCGTCGGACTGACGCCGCAGAACGTGCGCACCATCACCTGGCTGCCGAAGACCTGCGCCTACAGGCTCGTCGCCGAGGGCCGGGATCTCTACTGGTGGCACAGGCTGATCTCGGGAAGCGCGGAGACCGTGCACGAGGCCGGTATTTCGATCCGTGGCCGGGTAAAGGCCAAGGAAACCGATCTGGCGGAGCCTGAAGACTATTTCGATTATGTGCTGGATGACGAACCCTGACGGGTTCGCATGTGGACGACGAACCCTGACGGGTTCGCGCTTTGCGACGAACCTTGCGGGTTCGCGTTTAAGGGCGACGAACCCTGACGGGTTCGCGCTTAAAAGGATCAGCGTTTTGACGACGAGCGACGAACCCTGCGGGTTCGCGCTTATATGAACCGGAAATGAATGGCCGGTTCGCAAAAAGTTCAGACAGGAAGAGGCATTCTCCAACCATCGGTTTCGACGGGCGAGAGCCCACAACAAGGAGAGAGAAACGATGTTCAACCAGATCAAGACGGCAGCCCTTTCGGCCCTTGTCGGGCTTGGCACGCTCGGCGCCATCCCGGCTCACGCCGACAGCCTCTATCTTGGTTTCGGCAACAACCAGGATCCGCGCTTCGGCGTCTATACCGGAGACAATGACGGTTACCGCCGCGACTGGCGCCGGGATCGCGACTGGCGCGGCTGCTCGCCGGATCGCGCGCTGGACAAGGCCGAGCGCATGGGGCTGCGCCGCGCCCGCGTCGTCGATGTCAACCGAAGCGTGGTGAAGGTGGTCGGCCGCCAGTATGGCGACCGCGTCGTGGTGGTCTTCGCCAATGAGCGCGGCTGCCCGATCATCGCTCGCTGAGGTTGGAAAGGCGATCTTCTGCGAAGATCGCCTATAGGATGATCCTCAGCGAGGATCACCTTTGAGTAGCTGAGCCCCTTCAAGCAGTTGAAGCGCGTGGCTCGAAAAAACCCCGGAGGATCGGTCCCTCCGGGGTTTTTTCATGTGGATCGGCCCAGTTTGGCCGGCATCACTTCAGCTCGAAGGTGACGGTTACCTGCACGTTGTAGGCGTTCTCGCCAGCCTGCACGGGCACGGCCGCGCGGGCGGCATCGAAGGCCTTGGCGTTCATCGGCATCGGCATCGGCAAGATGTTCTGGTCGGTGATCTCGATCACCCGGCCGAGGCTGACGCCGGCTGCCTCGGCCAGGGTCTTGGCCTTGGCCATCGCGTCGGCGACCGCCTTCTTGCGCGCCTCTGTGACCGTGGCCTTGGGATCGTCGTTGGTGAAGGCGATGCCGCCACCCTGGTTGACGCCCAGCGACACCGCCTTGTCGAGGATATCGCCCGTCTTGTCGACATTGCGCACGCGTACCGAGAGCGTGTTGGTCACCTGATAGGCGACGAGCTGGGCCTCCTGGCTGCCGTCGGCCTTGTTGGTGTAATTGTAGCGCGGGTTGATCTGGATGCCCGCGGTCTGCAGGTCTCGGTCGGCGATGCCGGCCGCCTTCATCGCCGAGATCACCGCCGCCATGGCGTCGTTGTTCGCGTCGAGCGCCGCACGCGCCGTCTTGGCCTCGCGCATGACGCTGAGCGTCAGGATAGCCATGTCAGGCGCCACGGTCGCCTCACCTTCGCCAGACACGACGATGCGGGGAGGGGGCTGCGTGTCGGCGGCGCTTGCCAGCGCGGGAAACGCGACCGCGGCGGCGAGCGCGACAGGCAAAAGATATCTGGTCATGAAAACTCCTCGAGATCTGCGATCCGGTATCCTTTGCCGCTTCCGCCCCGACTCGAAAAGACGTCGATTGCTTGCGGTGCTGTGCAAAGCCCGGACCTGTTCACGCGCCTTATGGGCGCAGGGCCGCTCTACGGCGCGAATATGGGCTGATTTTGGCGTTTGCCGCCAGTGCTTTCGAAAGCCTTGTGCCGGGCCGCGAAAAACACTAAGCCAGCGCGTGTGGGGCCTGTAGCTCAATGGTTAGAGCCGGCGGCTCATAACCGCTTGGTTGGGGGTTCGAGTCCCTCCGGGCCCACCATTCAGTCCGCCCGTTTTGGCGCGTTTTCCAGGGTCTCAAAAATCCAAGGCGTCCTCGCTGGACCCTCGGCTCCTAGACCGTAACGCTTCCAACCCATTGAGCAAAGAGCCAGGCGAGGCGGTACCGCGTTGGGGTGGAACTGATCGGGAAGGAAGGCTGTGCGCTTCCCTATTGCTCCCTGTCGATATCCCGGCGCAGCACGATCAGCGTCGTCAGGTCCTGCACCGCCGGCCCGCTGGCAATGTTGTCGCGCAGATTGTTCAGCCGGTCGATCGACGCCACCTCGACCTCAACGACGAGGTCGAGGTGGCCGCTGATCGAGGACACGCGCCGCACCTCGGCGTAACCGGCTAGCTTGTCGAGGATACTGATCGAGGGCGTGCGGGCCAGCGTCACCAGAAGGAAGGCCCGGATGACGTCCCGGTCCATCTGGCCGATATCGGCGCGATAGCCGCGGATCACGCCGGCGCGCTCGAGCTGTGCCACCCGCTCGCTAGCGGCACTGCGGGAAAGGCCTACCCGCGCCGCCAGCGCCTTCAGCGGGACGCGCGCCTCCTTGGACAGGATGGCGAGGATCTCGTGGTCTTTTGCATCCGGCTGCTTCACCGCGGGCTCCATGGCGCGCCGGCAATATGCCGGCCGATCACGTCAGACTGTCGGCGAGGCCGACGCTTTGCCGAATGTCTGATTTGCACGGCCATGCAAAACTATCCACCAATTTTAGCCACAACCACCTTCCCCGATAGCCGGCAGACCCGATGACCGATCTTCACCACCCCGCACCCGCTTTCCCGATTGACCAAGCCGCCTTTCTGGCGAGCGAGCACTTCGGCATCGAAGGCGAGCTTAGCCCTCTCGACAGTGAGCGCGACCAGAACTTCCGGCTGGCTTCCGGCGCCGGAATCTGGACCCTCAAGATCATCAACGCCAGCGAACCCGGCCTGGAGAGCGCTTTCCAGGTGGCCTTGCTCGATCATCTGGCGGCTGTCGCGCCCGATCTTTCGCTGCCGCGCCTGAGAACGGCGGCATCGGGCACCGCGCTGGCGACCACCCTGGCGGCGTCTGGCGAGCGTCATTCGCTGCGCATGGTGTCGTGGCTCCCGGGCAGGCCGCTCGCCGAAAGCGCACGCAGCCCTGCTGTTCTGAATTCTCTCGGCCAGATGCTGGGCCGCATGGATCGCGCCCTGCAGGGCTTCATCCACCCCGGCGCTTTGCGCGCGCTGGACTGGGATGTCCGGCGCGTCGGCGAAGCCCGCGCCCGGCTCGTTCACGTCGCCGATAGCGGCGACCGCGCCTTGCTGCAGCGCTTCCTCGATCGCTTCGACAGACAGGTGGCGCCCCGGCTCGCCATGTTGCGGACGCAGGTGATCCACAACGACGCCAATGACTGGAATGTTCTGGTCGATCCGGACCGGCCGGACAGCATCGCCGGCGTGATCGATTTCGGCGACGCGCTGCACACGGTACTGATCGCCGAGGTGGCGGTGGCCTGCGCCTATGCCATCCTCGACCAGGAGGACCCGATCGGCGCAGCGGCTGAACTGGCGGTCGGCTTCCACGCCCGTTATCCCTTGCGTGAGGAAGAGCTCGACCTCTTGTTCGACCTTGTAATGGCGCGGCTGGTCATCAGCGTCACGCTTTCGGCGGCGCGCGCCAGCAGCGTCGGTGACAATCCCTACCTGGCGATCAGCGAAGCGCCGGCCTGGCGCATGCTGCGGCGCCTGGATGCCATGAACCCGCGCTTTGCCACGGCCATCCTGCGTCATGCCTGCGGCTTCGACGCGGTCGACGGCGCAAGCTCGGTCTCGGCCTGGATCGATCGCAATGCCAGAAGCATGGCGCCGGTCGTGCACCCGCACCCGGCCACGCTGACCAAGGCGCTGGTGCCCTATGGCGATGCCGTCAATCCAATGACGGTCGCCTCGGCCGCCGCCGACCCTAAAAAGGCTTCCGCCTGGTGGGATGCCCATGCGAGGGAGGCAGGCGTCGCCCTCGGCATCGGGCCATGGGGCGAGGCGCGCAGCGTCTACTCTGGCGATCTGTTCAAATCGCGTTTCATCGAGGGTGGGCGACGCGACCGCCATCTCGGCCTCGACCTCTTCATGCCGGCCGGCACCAAGGTCTACACACCGCTCGCCGCGACCGTCCAGAGCGCCGAGATCGAGGAGGAGTTGCTCGGCTACGGTGGCCTCGTGGCGCTGCTGCACGAGCCCGAGGGCTGCCCTGCCTTCGTCACGCTCTGGGGGCATCTTGCCCATGAAGTCGTCGCGCGACTGAGGCCCGGTCAGAGGCTCGCCGCCGGCGCGCTTGTCGGCGAGATGGGTGCGCCCGCGCAAAACGGCGGCTGGGCGCCGCATCTGCATCTCCAGATTTCGGCCGATGCCAGCCTTGCGGCATCCGCGATATTGGGTGTCGGCGAGGCGAGCTATCTGGACGTCTGGCGCGAACTGTTCCCCGACGCGGCGGCGCTGGCGGGCATCCCGCCCGAGACTTTCACGCAGACCGGCCGCAGCCGGGCGGAGATCGTCGCGGCCCGCAAGGCGACGATGCTGCCCAACCTGTCGATCTCCTATTCCGAACCGATCAAATTCGTACGCGGCGACGGCGTTTGGCTGATCGACGATCGTGGCCGAGCCTATCTCGACTGCTTCAACAATGTCTGCCATCTCGGCCACGCGCATCCCCATGTCGTGGAGGCCATCGCCAGTCAGGCGGCCAGGCTCAACACGAACACGCGCTATCTGCACGACAACATCGTTGCCTACGCCGAGCGGCTGACCGCGACCTTGCCGCCTGAACTCTGCGTCGCTTCCTTCGCGTGCTCGGGCAGCGAGGCCAACAGCCTAATGCTGCGCATGGCGCGCACCCACACCGGTCGAGAGGATGCCATCGTGCTCGACTGGGCCTATCACGGCACGACCCAAGAGCTGATCGACCTCAGCCCCTACAAATACAAGCGCAAGGGTGGCAAAGGGCGCAAGCCGCATGTCTTCGAGGCGGTGATCCCCGACAGCTATCGCGCGCCGGCGGACTGGCCGGCGGATGAGTATGCGAAGCGCTTCGCCGCCAGCGTGGCCGAACAGATCGATGCGATGCGCCGAGAGGGTCGCGCCCCGGCGCTTTTCATGGCAGAATCGATCCCGAGCGTCGCCGGACAGGTCTTCCTGCCGGAGGGCTATCTCAAGGAAGTCTACGCCATGGTGCGCGCGGCCGGTGGGCTATGTGTCGCCGACGAGGTGCAGGTGGGCTTCGGCCGCGTCGGCAGCCATTGGTGGGCATTCGAGACGCAAGGCGTCGTGCCCGACATCGTCACCATGGGCAAGCCGATCGGCAATGCCCACCCAATGGCGGCGCTGGTGACGACGCGCGAGGTTGCGGCGTCCTTCAACAACGGCATGGAGTATTTCAACACGTTCGGCGGCAATCCGGTCTCTTGCGCGGCGGGGCTGGCGGTGCTGGACGTGATCGAACGGGGCGATCTTCGCCGCAACGCGCAGGACATCGGCAATTATCTGATCGGGCGTTTCCGCGAGATGCAGGAACGTCATGAGGCCATCGGCGACGTGCGCGGCATGGGGCTGTTCCTGGGCATTGAACTGGTCGCCGACCGCCGGACGAAGGAACCGGCCACGGCGCTGGCCAAGAAGATATCCGACGGCGCCCGCGCGCGCGGCTTGCTGATGGGCACGGAAGGACCGGGCGACAACGTGCTCAAGATGCGCCCGCCGATGATCTTCACCCGGGCCAACGCCGACCACCTGTTGTCGGTTCTCGAGGACACCTTCGAGGCAGTGCTGGCCGGCGGGGAGTAGCGGGGCATGCCTCCTACCTCGCCGGTAGCTTCTTCGCGCCTCATAATAAAAAGCGGGGTTCTGGTGGACGCTGACGGTCCTCGTGGTGCTGTGGAGAGGATGCTGTCGGTTGCCAAAGCTGGTCATCCAGCACGCCGCCAGTAGCGAGTTGCCGGCGCGTCGGATGGTCTCGTAGGAGCGGGCGCGCAACCCCAGCCGAGGATGATGCGCGGCGAAGTCGAATAGCGCCATCAGATAGGTTCGCGTCTCGGGCAAATCGAGCAGCACCAGTGGCCGGTGCGGCAACTGCTCGATCGATACGGCCTCCCTGTTGGCGAGGCCGTCGTCGCATCGTCGTCAGCGCATACAGCAAGACATGCTTTTGCGGCGCCTTGCAGCATCAGCTAGCCTTCGGGACTGCACCGTAGACCAGCTTGCCCCTGTGGAACACTGCATTGCGGACAGGCAGACGCGCGACGGCTTCAGCAGAGCAGCTGGCCGGCAGGAGATTGAAGCTTGCTTCGTCGCCGGCCTTCGGCCACACCTGCTCACCTTTGTCGTTGAGCGGGGTAACGAACCCGGTCGCAAAACCCAGCGTACGGTTGATGTCATACTCGGTGCTTCGGTACTCGAGACGAGCGATTTCGTGAGCCTTCTGGAGGATGTCGCAATTCCCGAACGAATCCCACCAGTCCATGACGCTGTCGGTGCCGCAGATCACCATGACGCCGGCTTCGTGCAGTTCGCGAAGCGGCATGGTTCCTTTGCCCAGCGGCACGGCGCTGGCGAGTGTCACGCCCAGGGCCTTCATACGGGCGGCAATGTCGTTGAGCTCCTCCTTGGATAGTTCGGCCAGCGAATAAGCGTGGCTGAAAGTCACGTTACCCTGCAGCTGCTTGTTCTTCTCCATGTGGTCCATGATGCGGTTGAACGCGGGAATTGCGGTCTCGCGTGGCTCATGGACGTGAATGTCGATCCCGACATTGAAGTCGAGGGCGAGCTGAACCGTCGTATCGACCGACTTTTCCATCGCATGGTCGAAAGACGTGGGGTCGACGCCACCGACATAGCTGACGCCGCCCGACTGCAGCGCCTCGCGCATCAGGCCGACGCTGTCGGAAGCCAAGAGACCGTGCTGCGGAAAGACGATGATGGCTGCATCGAGCGTATCCTTGAAGCGCTCTAACGATGCCTTGAGATGTTCGAGATTGCCCAGCCTGCTGACGGGATCGACGTTACAGTGGCTGCGGCAGACCGTGGTGCCGTGCGAGTGCATCAGGCGGACCATCGCAGCCGTGTGTTCTTCAGCCAGCGGCAGGAGCTTGGGCAGGACCTCGCGTTCCTGGGCGACGCGATCCGCCCGGCCATGCTGTGTCGGAAGCGTCGCTTCCCAGGGACCGCCGTAGAAGGTCTTGTCCAAATGGATGTGCATGTCGCGAAAGGTCGGCAGCATCAACTGGCCTTGCGCGTCATACGCCGCCGCACCCGGAGGAACGACCGAAGTCGCGTCGAGGACCTCGGCGATCCTGCCGTCGGCGATCCGCAGCGTCTTCAATGCCGTCCTGGTATGGGTGATGACCGGGGAATCCAGCCAAGCCCTCTTTTCCTCGACAAAGCCGGTCTCCAAGCGGACGTTCGTCAGGTAATAGGCTTTTGACAGGTCCTGCACGCTGGTGACCGGCGTGGTGACGGTGCCGATGTCCATCATCGGCGCGGCGGTCGCACTGCCGATGCTTTCCGTCATGCCGGCCCCCAGGGCCAGGCTTCCAGCGCCAGCCATGAAGTTTCGCCGAGACATACCTGAAACTGGATTGTCCATGTTCGCGTCCTTCTGAAAACGCGGGAAGGCATCCCGCACGTGGATATCCCGTTGGAAGGGGTGAAGCACATCATTGTCGAGGCACGAGGCGACGGCTGGGGCGCGTTCCCAGGAGCCGCGGCGGAACCTCGATGGTCACGGTTCGGTGCGGTGGTTCGCGCCGGCAAGTCCAGACTGGTTGGAAGAACGCCGTCTTTCACGAATGTTCCCCACCGGCGTTTTTGGCGGAGTGGGCTCCCGCGTAGTCGCCGACCACCTCGTATTTGAGGAGCTCAGCCGGCTTCTTGAGCACGAACTGGCGATCGGAGACGATGTAGTTGTCAGCGTGCAAGCGGGCAATCGGCTGATAAATATCAGGCCGGACATAGTGACCTTGCTCGTCGAGACATTCGTCGCGGACATACATGTGCACGACCTCGCCGATGACAATGGTGCGGCGGCCATAGTCGAGGATCTGGGACACCCGGCATTCCATGGCGCAGGGAGATTCCTTGATGCGCGGCGCGGCCACCTTGATCGAGGGCGCGCTGGTCAGGCCCGCAAACTCGATCTCGTCGAAGTGGCTGGGGAAGTTGATGCTGGTCACGATCATCTCTTGCGCGATGGACATGTCGACCATGTGGGCCACGAACTCCCCCGTTCTTTTTATGTTGGCGACCGTATCTTTCGCCGTGCCGTCGGGCCGTGTCTGCATGCCGATGATGAGCAGCGGGGGATCATGCGAAAAGACGTTGAAGAAACTCATTGGCGCGGCGTTGTAGCCGTTGTGCTCGTCGACGGTCGTCACCAGCGCAATAGGGCGGGGCCCGACAAAGCTACACAGCAGCCGGTATCGATCTTTTTCGGAAAGCTCGACGAAATCGAATTCCATTATCAGCCTCCATTCAGTTCGCCCAAAGCAAAACTCTCGAAGGGAGCGCACCAAGTGCGCCCGGTGAACGCCCGTTTGCAGCTGGCTCCGCCGCCTCGCAGGCTTTTCGATAGCGGTTGAGATCAATTGGGGTGCTTGAGCCCGCTTTGCTGTCCTTTGCCCAATGGACATCAAGTTCCGGCAAGCCCTAGCGCTGGACAAAAGGACGGAGAGTCGGCTGGACCGACCAACCTTAAATGCGCTCGTAGTTGACGGATTGATCATCTGGCGATTCCACCCGCAGCGTCGACTGCAGGCTCATACTGATGCCAGAAACTGTATTCAGTATCAATATGAATAGAATACAGAGATGGATATTTCAAAAGTTGAAGATAGCCTTGCTCCCGAGCGGCTCTCGTTTGGCCTGGTAGCAGCGGCTTCGGGCTCCCAACTTCCGCTCCGGTTCTGGCTCCGCCACGTAACGTGGCCCGCCTATAGTGGACGCGAGGATTTTCGGCCTTCCGCAGGGATAGCGATGAGGTGCGTCAGAGGCGCGCTCGTCGCATTTGACAGACAACGTATAAATGTACAGTATCGGAAAAAATAGAATACAAAACTGACGTCATAGTGTTGCAACTATGGGGAGCGAGGATTGTCGATGGCGTCTTTGCCGGATTCGACATTAGCCATGGACGGGGCGCGGATGGCACATCCCGTCGGGGAGGGTGCTTTGGCCGCCGCAAGCACGGGAACGGTGCTGGAGGTGCGCGATCTGCGTATCGAATTTCCCTTGCGCCAAGGTTCGCTGGTGGCGGTCGACAGTGTGTCGTTCGGCATAGGAAGAGGTGAAATCCTTGGCGTGGTCGGTGAGTCGGGAGCCGGAAAGTCGCTGACCGGAAGCGCGCTCATCGGATTGCTCCAGGCACCGGGAAAAATTACCGCGGGCTCGATTCATCTGTCGGGACAGCGCATCGACAACCTTTCGCAGGCAGAGCAGCGAAGGCTGCGCGGCCGTCATATCGGCGCCATCTTCCAAGACCCGCTCACCAGCCTCGATCCGCTTTTCACGGTTGGGCAGCAGCTTACCGAAACCATTCGCGCCCACGCGCCGGTGGGCCGTCAGAAGGCCCGCGAGCGAGCGCTCCAATTGCTCCGGGAAGTCGGGATCGCCGATCCGGACAGTCGCTTTAGCCAGTATCCTCACCAGTTTTCCGGCGGCATGCGCCAGCGCATCGTCATCGCCCTGGCAATTGCCGCCGAGCCCGAGCTGATCATCGCCGACGAGCCGACGACAGCGCTGGACGTCTCCGTGCAGGCGCAGATCATCGGGCTCCTGAAGCGTTTGGCGTCCACGCGCGGCACGGCCATCATGCTGGTGACGCACGATATGGGCGTCGTCGCGGAAACGGCCGACCGCGTCGCCGTGATGTATGCGGGCCGGGTCGTGGAAATGGGCTCCGTCGACGACGTCATTCACAGGCCGCGGCATCCCTATACGGCCGGCTTGATGGCCTCCATCCCTTCCCTGAAGCACAAGGACGAGCGGCTCGCGCAGATCGATGGGTCTATGCCGCGCCTTGGCGCATGGCCGCAGGGCTGCGCGTTCAATTCGCGCTGCGCGCAGGTTGGCAAGCGCTGCAGGGTGGCCATACCGCCGCTCGCCAGTGCGCAGGGAACATTGGTGGCCTGTTTCCTCCATCAAGGTGGCACGGAACTGTAGGTGCCATGCGTACCCCATTGGCGGGTGGGGCGTCGATCAATTGTGTGCCGAGAAAAAAGTGTACACAAAAATATATTATTTAGGATGCAAGATGGTGGACTAATCCCATACAATGTGGAATCGTTGGTTCCTGCCCTGCGCCTTGGAGAGCGTGGGTACGACGTGATGGACGTCCGTTCGTCGCCGTGCCCGAGCTCTTCGAGCCGGAGAGAAGCCGGGCAGAAACAACGATCAAAAAACGAGTGGGAACAGCCATGAAACACTATTTGAAGCTGGCATTGCTTGCCTCTTGTGCCTGCCTTGCCGTCGGAATTGCCGATGCAAAGACCTTGCGGTTCGCGGAATCGCAGGAGATCAGCTCAATGGATCCTCACGCGGCGCGAGAGGATTTCACGCTGAGCCTGATCGGCAACGTCTATGAAGGGCTCGTCCGCTGGAACAAGGATCTCAAGATCGAGCCCGCGCTGGCCGAAAGCTGGGAAACGCTCTCCGACACCAAGTGGCGCTTCCACCTGCGCAAGGGTGTCGTCTTCCACAATGGCGATCCCTTTACGGCGGACGATGTGATCTTCTCGTTTCACCGCGCGGGCGCGCCCGGCTCGCCCTTTGCCGGCCTGCTGGAGCCTGTTGCCGAAGTTACCAAGGTCGATGACTACACCGTCGACATGACGCTGCGGCGCAAATACGCCTTGCTGCTGAACGATTTCGCCGGCCTCTATATTCTCGACAAGAAGTTCCAGGAATCGATCGGGGCCGAGAAGCCGCTCGACCTGTCCACCAATACCGGTGGCGCCATGATCACCCAGGGCATCGGGACCGGGCCGTTCAAGCTGCTGAGCCGTGAGCCCGACGTGAAGACCGTCTTCGTTGCCAACGACAAATGGTGGGACAAGCGCGAGCACAACATCGACGAAATCGACTACACGCCGATCAAGAACAACGCCACGCGCGTTGCGGCCCTGCTCTCCGGCGAAGTCGATTTCATCCGCAATGTTCCTCCCCAGGACGTCGACAAGGTGGAGAAGACGCCCGGCATGAAGATCATGCGCGCTCCGCATCTGCGCACGATCTTCTTCGGCATGGACCAGCAGAGCAAGGTGCTGGCCGGCAGTGGCCTCAACTCCAATCCGCTGGCCGATGTGCGTGTCCGCAAGGCGATCTACCAGGCCATCGACATCGAAGGCATCAAGCGCTCGATCATGCGCGGCAACAGCCGCCCAGCCGCGATAATGATGGCTCCGGAATTGCCCCTCTATGATGCCAGTCTGGAGGTGCGGTTCCCATATGATCCCGAAGCCTCGAAGGCGCTGCTGAAGGAAGCGGGCTACGCAAATGGCTTCACCCTGCCGATGGATTGCCCTGCCGGCTCGTTCATCAATGACGAGCAGATATGCCAGGCAACGGTCGGGATGCTCGCCAAGGTCGGCATAAAGGCGCAGCTGACCCTGCACACGCCGGTGCAAATGGATACGGATCTGCCTGCCGGCAAGTATTCCTTCTACATGCTCGGCTGGGCCGGCCTGCCGACGATCGACGCCTACAACATTCTGTCGGCCACCATCCATACGCCGACCGGGGATCTGGGCGCCTGGAACCCGAAGGGCTATTCCAACGCCAGGGTCGACGAACTGATCCCGCAAATCGGCACCGAGTACGATCCCGCCAAGCGTAAGGCGATGATCTCGGAGGTCATGAAGATCCATCGCGACGAAGTCGGCAAGATCATGCTGCACCAGCAGTTCCTGACCTGGGGCATGAGCGACAAGGTGCACGCCATCGTGCCGGCCGACGAATATACGCGCTTCTGGTACTACACCATGGACTGAAAAATGTTGGGTGGCCGGGACGAGACCGTCCCGGCCACGGTCTTTTTCAGAGGCTGAGATGATATCCTTGCTCGCCACCCGCTTTACCAGCGTCGTCATCGTGATGCTGGTCGTGTCGGCTTTGTCGTTTTCGATCTTCAACTTTCTCGGCGACCCGGTGAACAACATCCTGGGCGTCAACGCCACGCTCGACCAACGCCAGGAATTGCGCGTGCAACTTGGCCTGGATCAGCCGACGGTGGTGCAGTTCTGGCGCTTCGTCGAGCGGGCCGCGGTCGGTGATTTCGGCGTCTCCTACCGGAACAGGCAGCCTGTGGCCGACGTCATCCTGGCGCGGTTGCCGGCGACGCTCGAACTGGTCTTGTCCGCGACGATCATCGCATTGTCGGTCGGCATTCCCATGGGCGTGTACACCGCTCTTCGCCCGCGCGGGTTCCTGAGCCGCTTCCTTCAACTGGTCTCGCTGCTCGGGATTTCGATGCCCCAGTTCCTGATCGGCATGTTGCTGATCCTCGTCTTTTCGGTCGAATTGCGCTGGCTCTCGGCATTCGGCCGCGGCGAGGTCGTCAAGCTCGGATGGTGGACGACCGGCCTGCTGACAGTGTCCGGCCTCAAGGCGCTGATCATGCCAACGATAACGCTGGCTGTGTTCCAGGTATCGATGATCATGCGGCTGGTGCGGGGCGAGATGCTCGAAGTAGTACGCGCCGATTTCATCAAGTTCGCCCGCGCCAGGGGCCTCTCCGACCGGGCCGTCTATTTGACGCATGCCCTCCGCAACAGCCTGCTTCCGGTCATCACCATCACCGGCCTGCAGATCGGATCCCTTATCGCCTTCGCCATCGTGGTTGAATCGGTCTTCCAGTGGCCGGGCATGGGGCTACTGATCCTGCAGGCGATCGAGTTCGCCGATTTTCCAGTGATGGCGGCCTATCTCGCCTTCGTGGGCTTCAGCTTCGTGATGATCAACCTGATTGTCGACCTGATCTATCTTGCCGTCGATCCGAGGTTGCGCGCGAAATGAACCAGCTCATTCTCAAACTGAAAGCCATCGGAAAGACCGAGCTCGCCTGGCGTTTCCGGCATTCGCCGCCGGTGATCTTCGCCAGCGTCATCCTACTGGTCCTGGTTTTCTGCGCCGCTGCCGCCAACCTGATCGCTCCGCACGATCCGTTCGATCCGGCGACGCTCAACATCATGGACGCGCGGCTGCCGCCGGCATGGATCGAGGGCGGCGGGTCCACCTATCTGCTCGGCACCGACGAGCAGGGCCGCGATATCCTGTCGACTATTTTCTATGGCATGCGCATCTCGATCCTGGTCGGCATCGCGGCTGTCGCATTCTCGATGACCATCGGTGTGACACTGGGGCTTCTGGCCGGCTATCTCGGTGGCTGGGTCGACACCGTGATCATGCGCCTGGCCGATGTCCAGCTCAGCTTCCCCACAATCATGATCGCCTTTTTCATCGATGGCGTCGCCAAGATCGTCATTCCGATGGAGATGCGCGAAGGGATGCGGTTCTATGTCGTCATCCTTGCCATCGGCGTGGCCGACTGGGTCCAGTTCGCGAGGACGGTTCGCGCGGCGACGATGATCGAGCGCCGCAAGGACTATGTCGCCGCCGCCCGCATCAGCGAAGTCGGCGGCCCGCGCATCCTGCTTGCCCATATCCTGCCCAACACAATCGGGCCCGTTCTGGTGCTCGGAACCTTGGGCCTGGGCGTCGCAATTCTTACCGAAGCCATCCTTTCCTTCCTGGGTCTCGGGATGCCGCCTTCGCAGCCGTCGCTCGGCACGCTGATCCGCGCCGGCAACGATCTGCTTTTGTCGGGCGAATGGTGGGTCTCGCTGTTTCCCGGCGTCGCCCTGGTCCTGCTGGTCCTTGCCGTCAACATTGTCGGCGATTGGCTTCGCGATGCCCTCAACCCCCGCCTGCGCTAGATAGCGAGTGCCTGAAATGACCGATCTGCTGCTGACCAATGTCCGGCCCAATGCAGGGGCCTCCACGAACATCCTGATCGAGAAGGGCCGTATCGCGGCCATAGGCGACCAGGCCCGGTCCAGGGCCGGACTGAAAACCGTCGACGGCGGGAATGCAATTGCCATTGCCCCCTTTGTCGAGGCCCATGTGCATCTCGACAAGATCCTGTGGGGATTGCCGTGGCACAGCATCAAGGTGCCCGGCACGCTGAGAGCGATGATCGACAACGAAGTCGATATCCGCAAGACGCTGCCCTGGTCCGTAGCCGAACGCGCCGGCAACCTGATGCGTCAGTGCGTTGCAATGGGCTCGACGCATATACGCAGCCATGTGGATATCTCGCCGGGCTACAAGCTCGACAATCTGCATGGCGTGCTGGAGGCATGGGAAGGGACCAAACATGCCGTTGACCTCGAGATTGTCGCTTTTCCGCAACTGGGCATGCTGATCGAGCCCGGCACGGTCGAGCTCATGGAAGCCGCGCTCGACGAGGGCGCCACAGTCATCGGCGGCATCGATCCGGCCAACATAGACGGCGATCCCCGAGGACACCTCGATGCGATCTTCGACATCGCCCATCGTAAGCAAGCCAAGATCGACATCCATCTGCACGAACGCGGCGAATTGGGGCTGTTCGAGCTCGGCCTGATCGCCGAGCGGGCCAAAGCGCTCGGCATGCAGGACAAGATTATCGTCAGCCATGCGTTCTGCCTTGGCGATGCGCCCTATGAAGAACTCGCTCCGATAAAGGACATGCTCGCCGAAGCAGGCATCGGGATCATCTCGGCGGTGCCGGGCGAGATTCCGTTTCCACCGCTGTTCGATCTTGCCGAGCATGGGGTGCGGTGCGCCATCGCATCCGACTCGCTGCGAGACACCTGGAATCCGCATGGCAACGGCGACATGCTCGAGCGCTGCTGGCTCCTGTCGTGGCGGACGAATTGCCGGACCGATGAAGAACTCATCGCCGCGCTGGACATGGGCACGAAGCGAGGCGCCGATCTGCTCGACCTCAAGGGTTACGGGCTGGAGCCGGGGTGTGACGGCAGTCTCGTTCTGATCCCGGGCGAAAACCTTGCCCAGGTCGTCGTCGACCGGCCGAAGCGCTCGCTGGTGGTGAAGCGCGGCCGGATCGTCGCAAGGGACGGCAACTGGGTCGACATTGATGCGCCATGACTGACAACGACACCCAGCTTCCGCTTCTGCGGGTGGTGAATCTCGGCCGTAGCTTCGACGTTTCCGAGCCATTCCTGCAGCGGCTGGTCACCAACGCGTCACGAAAGATCGTGAAGGCGGTAGACGGTGTGAGCTTTTCGATAGAGCCCGGAACCACCTTTTCGCTCGTCGGTGAATCTGGCTGCGGCAAGTCCACCGTCGCCCGTCTTGTCGCCGGGCTGGAAAAGCCGACGTCCGGATCCATCGCGATCCGCAAGCCGGGTGGTGAGAGGGTCCGGCTGCAAATGGTGTTCCAGGACCCGATCGGCAGTCTGAACCCGCGATGGAAAATCGGTCGAAGCATTGCCGAGCCCCTGCGCCAGAAGCTGCCGCAATCGGCCCGGCGCGCGCGGATAGGCGAACTTCTGGCCACTGTCGGACTGTCGCCAGGCGACGCGGACAAATATCCGCACGAATTTTCCGGCGGGCAGAGGCAGCGCATTTCGATAGCCAGGGCGCTGGCGGCCGACGCGGAACTGTTACTTCTCGACGAGCCAACCTCGGCGCTGGACGTGTCGGTGCAGGCACAGGTGCTCAACCTGCTGAAGGATCTGCAGCAGCGTTTGGGGCTGACCTATCTGTTCATCAGCCACAACCTGTCGGTTGTCCGCTTCCTCAGCGATCGCATAGGGGTCATGTATCTGGGGCGCATGGTGGAGGAGGGGCCGAGCGAGGACATTCTCGATCATCCGCAGCATCCCTATACGCGCCTGCTGCTCGAAACCGTGCCGGACCTCGAGGCGCCAAAGCGCGACCGGGCGCCGCTGGGCGGCGACATCCCCAGCCCGCTCAATCCGCCGCCCGGCTGCGCTTTCAACCCGCGCTGTCCTCTGGCGATGGACCTGTGCCGTCAAAAACGGCCCGAACTGAAGCCTTCGGCGGCTGGCGCCAATGTCGCCTGCCATGCCGTGGCCGGCTGAAGGCGCAGGCTCGCCGACAATCCGGGATTGTCGCAGCCTGAGACTTGCCCTCCCTATCCTGCCGGGTCTTCGCCCTGGCGGGAGGCCCGTCGCTGGCTGCATGGTTGACACTTATGAGAGTCAACCCGATAAATCGGCACGCCATGACCGATCAGAATTCACCGAAAGAACGAAAAAGCCGCTCAGGAAACCTGGCCGACGGTGTCTACCAGGCACTGCGGCTGGCGATCATCGAGCAGGCGCTGGCGCCTGGAACGAAGCTTCCCGAGGATTTTGTCGGCGAGAGCTTCGGCGTGAGCCGCACAATCGTGCGAAGCGTGCTGGCGCGATTGACCCTCGAGGGCCTGGTGTCGCAGCAGCCCAACAAGCGGGCGGAAGTCGCTTCGCCCAGCCTCGCGGAAGCGCGGGGGGTCTTTCAGGTCAGGCGAGGTTTGGAGCGCACAGTCGTCGAGACGCTTGCCGGTAATCTTACGCCGAGCCAGATACGCGAACTGAAGGCGCATGTCGCCGACGAAGAAAAGGCCCGGGGCCACGAGGGGCCGCAATCCATCAGGTTGTCCGGTGATTTCCACACGCTGCTGGCCAGCATGACGGCCAACGACCTGCTTATACGCTTTGTGCAGGAAGTGACTTCCCGCTGCTCGCTGATCCTGGCGCTCTACGGCCGGCCCCACTCTTCGGAGTGTGCGATCAACGAGCATCATGCAATCCTCGACGCGCTGCTGCGCGGCGATGGACCGGAAGCCGTCAAGCTCATGGACGAGCATCTGCTGGCCGTTGCCACGCGAGGCTTGCTCGACCTGAAGCCGGCACGCGAAAACGGCCTCAAGGAACTTCTGGCGGGCTACCGGCAACGGGTGGCCGCTGGCTGAAGTCTGCCGATAGGTAGACCGGCGGAGGGTGGTGCTTGCGATGTACAGCGCCCGAGACCGTTCGCGCGTTCCTGCAACTGCTCGAGCGCCGGCGGGTCCAGCGCCTCCACGCACCTCGGCCTTCGCCGGTCTCGCGAGGATCGACTGTCCGACATGAATGGGCTTGCCTGACCGGATGATGGTCGGGGTGACGTCGCCGTCTACCGGGCGGCGCGAACAAGCCGAGACCAAAGCTATCCGTTGTTGGATTACACCGTTGGCGGCGGACACGGGGTGCCCTTCCGGTGCTGGCGAACGGCCAGCCTCCGGCGCGACGAGATCCCATCTCGGCTTGCAGCGGAGGCGTCGATTTTACGACCGACATTAGCAATGAGCGAATGCTGCTGAGTGACGTCTGACGGACTCCTGGCGGGCGATGCCTGGAAAGCTCGCTGCTTGGGTTGACCAGCACTGTATCCTCAGAGCGTCAAGGCCGACCGGATGTCGATAACTGTATACATATATATAATCGACAATTCTGACTTCAGAAACTCCACCGGTCGGTTCATCGCCCAGCCGACCCTTGGCGAAAATAGTGAAGCCTCCGCTTTCGGGGTGCTCGAAAAGGCGGAAATGCAAGAGGCTTGGCTAATTTATGGCAGACGGTTGAAGGCCTGTCGACTCCATAATTCCGACAATCTGGATACAGAAAGTAGATAACTAATTGACACACTACTGTGTACATGCAACGCTTTGAATATGCCTCGCTGGGGCGGCGCGCTTCGGGAGAGAGCGATGGATGAAGCCGGTCAGCCTGTACTGAAAGTGCGCAATCTGCGAACGGGTTTCGCTACGCCCGCTGGCACGGTCGTTGCCGTCGACGATGTGAGCTTCGACATCCGGCGCGGTGAGATACTCGCGATCATCGGCGAGTCCGGCTCGGGCAAGACCGTCACTGCGTTATCGCTGATCAAGCTCATCACCACTCCACCCGGCAAATATCTGGGCGGCTCCATCGAGCTGGCCGGCGCGGACACACTCAAGCTCGATGAAGCGGCGATGGAAGGAGTGCGTGGCGGCACGATCGGCATGATCTTCCAGAATCCACGCGCTTCGCTCGATCCATCCTTCACCGTCGAATTCCAGTTGGTTGAGACGATGATGCGCCACGACAGCGCTCTCGATCGCTCCGCCGCCCTCGACATCGCGACGCGATCGTTGCAGGAAGTCGGCTTTCCCGACACGGCTCGCGTGCTTGCCAGCTATCCGCACCAGTTGAGCGGCGGAATGTGCCAGCGCGTGGGGCTGGCCATGGTGCTGGCCTGCAGCCCCAAGCTCCTGATAGCCGACGAACCGACCACGGCGCTCGATGTCGGGGTGCAGGCGAAAATTCTCCTGCTGCTCAAGAAGCGCAACCGCGAAAGCGGGCTACCGATCATCATCATCACCCACGACATCGGCGTTGTGCGCGCCATCGCCACGCGCGTGCTCGTCATGTATGGCGGCCACATCCAGGAGGAGGGCGAGGTCGACGAACTGCTCTCGGCTCCGCTGCATCCCTATACCCAGGCGCTGATACGCTCCATTCCCGATCCCGACGCGCCGGCCGGGACGATGACCTTCATCAGGGGCGAACCGCCGAACCTCCTCGCGCCGCCGCGCGGCTGCCGTTTCGCGCCGCGCTGCGAGCGAGCCACCGCTATCTGCCATGCTCAGGTGCCGGAATGGCGCAGCGCCGGCGGCGGCCGCATGGTCCGTTGCCACCTCGCTGTGCCGGAGGCGGTGCAATGAAGGCCGCCAACCTGATCGAGGTGCGCTCGCTCAACAAGACCTTCACCATCAAGGGCGGCCTGTTTTCGCGCGTGAAGACAAGCACCAAGGCCGTGAACGACGTCAGCCTGGATATCCGCAGGGGTGAGATTCTCGGCTGTGTCGGCGGTTCGGGTTCCGGCAAATCCACCCTCGGGCGCATGATCATGCGCCTGATCGAGCCCGACAGCGGTGACATCCGCTATGATGGCGCCGATTTGCGCGCCCTGTCGCGCCCGGAGATGCGGCAGTACCGCAAACGTCTCCAGATCGTTTTCCAGGACCCGCTGCAATCGCTCAATCCGCGGCGCACAGTGGCCGAAAATGTCGCCCGGCCCCTATTGAACTTCGGCGTTTCGCCGGCCGCCGCCAACCGGCGGGTGGACGAACTGTTCGAACTGGTCGGGCTCGATCCAAGCCAATCCTATCGCTATCCGCATGAATACAGCGGCGGCCAATGCCAGCGCATCGCCATTGCCCGCGCCCTAGCGCTCGAGCCGGAGTTCCTGTTCCTCGACGAGCCGGTTTCGGCGCTCGACGTCTCGATCCAGGCGCAAATCCTCAATCTGCTGGCGGAACTGCGCAAGAAACTCAACCTGACCTTCCTGTTCGTGTCACACGACCTGAAGATCGTGAAACAGTTCTGCGACCGCACCATCGTGATGTACCGCGGCAGTGTTCTCGAAAGCGGTACGAGCGCAGAGGTCTACCGCGATCCCAAGCATCCCTTCACCCGCGATTTTCTCGGCACTGTCCTGCATGTGCGCAAGGATTCACGGTGGGAGCAAGCCGCCGAGCGCGCCGAGGATCTGGAGGGCACGAAAGTCCAGCAGGGCGAGCGCTGCATATATGCCGGCGCCTGCGCCGACCGTTTCGAACCCTGTCTCCAGTCGGTTCCGCGGCTCGCCGGGATCAATGAGAGCGACAGGAAAGTCGCCTGCTTTCTCTATGGCCGGGACCGGCCGCAACAACAGTAAACGGGAGGAAATGATGATACTTGGAAATTCGGTCTGTAGCATGAAACCCCGCCGTTCCGGCCTGCTGAAGACCCTTGCCGCGGGCTTCGCGCTTGCGGTCGCTTCGGCGGGCATCATGTCCAGCGTGCCGGCGCTGGCGGCCGGCAACACGGTCGTCATGGGCGTGGAGTCCGATTTCAATCGGCTGGATCCCCATGCGTCGCGCACGTGGAACACCTTCATGGTCGTGCGCAGCATCTTCGAAAGCTTTGTCGAGGAAGACCTGACCAAGGGGCCGGACGTGAAGCCAGCGATCGTGCCGGCCCTGGCCGAGAGCTGGGATATCTCGCCCGACGGGAAATCCTACACTTTCCATCTCCGCAAGGGTGTGAAGTTCCAGGACGGAACGCCGTGGAATGCTGCTGCGGCGAAGTTCAACCTCGACCGGATGACCGACAAGACCTTCAAATATTTCCAACCGGTGGCCGCCGGCCTTATGGGCTGGATGTGGCAGGACCTCGACAGCTACCAGGTGGTCGATGACTACACATTCAAGATCAACCTGAAGCAGCCGAACGCCGAATTCCTGCGTCGCATGACGTCGGGGGCGGAAGGAGCGCCGCGCATGATCAGCCCGACAGCGGTCGAAACCTATGGCAATGACAACATCGAGCAACATCCGATCGGCACGGGCCCGTTCAAATTCGTTGAGCGCGTGGTCGGCGAAAAGCTCGTCATCGCCCGCAACGACGACTACTGGAACGCGGAGCGCAAGCCCAAGGCCGACCAGATCATCCTGCGCAGCATCCCCGAGGTCGCGACGCGCGAACTGGCGCTGGTCAGCGGAGAGGTGGACGCCATCGGCTCGCCGTCCCCGGACTCCATGGATTTCTTGAAGTCGCAGGGTTTCAACATCATCACCGACAAGGGCCCGACCTCCTACATCATGTGGATCAACCTCAAGGACCCGCATTTCAAGGACGTGCGGGTACGCAAGGCCATGTGCATGGCGATCAACCGCGATGACATGGCCAAGTATGAACGCAAGGGTCTGGCGATCCCGTCCTACGGCATCCTCAACCCGGGCGGCCCCGGCTACGATCCCAACTACAAGGATTGCAATTACGATCCGGAGGGCGCCAAGAAGCTGCTGGCCGAGGCCGGCTACCCCGATGGCTTCACCACGCGCATGGACTGGACCTTCGGAGCGGGCTCCGACGTCAATACCAAGAGCGACGCGGAATGGCTGCAGCGCGATTTCGCCAAGGTCGGCATCAAGGCTAGCATTGAAATGTTCGACAACAACACGTTCTGGGACATGATGTCGAAGGGCATGCGTGACGGCACCGGGCTGACGTCGGCGTCGTGGGGTGAAAGCACCTTCGCCTGGCTGGACCAGGTCGTGACCACCACGGCGCTGCCGCCGAACTGCTGCAATTCCGGCTATTACAACAATCCCAAGATCGACGAACTCCTGGCTCAGGCCAGGGCGTCGGCTACCAGCGACCAGATGGACGCCAAGCTGCATGAGGTGCGTGACATCATCGCCAACGACATGGCTTTCACGTCCTACTATGCGGCGAACACGGTCTTTGCCATGCGGTCCGACGTCAAGGGTTTCACGCTGGCGCCGCAGCACTGGTTCGATCTGACCGGCATCACCAAGCAGTAAAGGCATGATGCCGTCTCCGGCCGCAGACAGCGGCCGGAGACGCAATCGCAAGGTTCGCCCATGTCCATGATCTCCTTTGCGGCAACGCGCCTGCTCTACGCCGTTCCGGTGCTGCTGGGCGTAACCGTTATCGTCTTCATGTCACTCCAACTCGTCCCGGGTGACATCGCGCTGACGCTTCTCGGGCATATGGCTACCGAGGCGCAACTGGAGACGCTGCGCCAGGAACTCGGCCTCCATCAGCCGCTGATCGTCCAGTATCTGAGATGGCTCTACGATCTCCTTCACGGCAACATCGGCAACTCGATCACGCAGCAATTGCCTGTAGCCCAGATCCTCCTGCCGAAAATCGCGAATTCGCTGATCCTGATGGCGGGCAGCCTTTTCTTCGTGCTCGTGTTCGGCTTTCTGCTCAGCGTGGTGTCCGCCCCACGCTTTCGCTCGCTGACAGACAAGTCGGTCGTCGCCCTGACGCTGCTCCTGGCCAGCCTTCCAGTCTTCTGGCTGGGCATCGTCCTTCTCTATTTCTTCGGCTTCAAATGGAAGCTGTTCCCGATTTCGGGCATGTACAACATGGTCGAACCGGGCGGACTTGGCCAATTGCTGCATCATATGGTGCTGCCGTCGCTCACGACCGCGGCGTCCTCCATCGCGGTCGTGACGCGGGTCACGCGTTCCCGCATGATCGATGTGCTGGGACAGCCCTACATCCTTGCCGCGCGAGCGCGCGGCCTCAGCCGCCGCCAGATCGTGCTGCGCCACGCCGTGCGCAACACCCTGCCGACCTTCGCCAATATCGGCGGGCTCCAGATCGGCTACCTCTTCGGTGGCGTCGTCTTCACCGAGATCATCTTCAACTGGCCCGGCGTCGGCCTGCTGCTGTTCAACGCCATCCTGCAGCGCGACGTGCCGGTGATCCAGGGCTGCGTACTCGTCGTCGCGGTGGTTTTCGTGCTCGGCAACCTGATCTCGGACGTCATTGTCCACGCCCTCGATCCCAAGCAACGGTGAAGAAAGCGATGAGTGCCGTATCCACGCAATTGCTGCCTGCCGGCCCCAAGCCGCAGCGGCGCACGAACATGTATTTCGTCTGGCGGGGCGTGCTTGGTGACCCAGTGGCGCGTGTCGCGGCGGGCATCCTGGTGCTGCTGGTCCTCATCGCCATTTTTGCCCCTTACATCGTGCCGTTCCCACCCGGCGACGCCGATCCTGCGCTGCGCCTTCAGCCGCCAGGCACGCCGGGGCATCTGCTGGGTCTCGACGACCAGGGTCGCGACATCCTCTCGCGCATCATCTACGGCTCGCGTCTGACCCTGATCTCGGGCGTCGTGCCTGTTATCCTCGGCGCCGCGATCTCCATCCCGCTCGGGCTGATCGGCGCCTGGTATCCGCGGCTCGGCGAGGTCATCATGCGCCTGATGGATGTGCTGTTCGCTTTCCCCATGGCGTTGCTTGCCATCATGCTGGCCGCGCTTCTTGGGCCGGGACTGGTCAACATGATGATCGCGCTTGTCATCACGCTCGTGCCCTACAATACGCGTGTGGTCTATGCCGCCGCCAAGCAGGAACGTGAGCTCGCCTATGTCGAGGCCTCGCACGCAATGGCGACGTCCGATCTCAAGATCCTCTTTGTCGAGATGCTGCCCAATGTCGTCGCGGCCTCGGTCGTCTACAATTGCACCATCGTCGGGGCGGTCGTCATCACTGCCGCTGGGCTGAGCTTTCTCGGCCTTGGCGTGCAGCCGCCGCTCGCCGAATGGGGCATCATGACGAGCGAAGGCCGCAGCTTCGTCTTCGTGGCGCCCCACATCGCGGCAATCCCGGGCGTGGCCATCACGGTCCTGGTGATGGCCTTCAACCTCCTGGGCGACTCCCTGCGTGACTCGCTTGACCCGAAGACGCGGCTGCAACTGGTCAAGCATCGCCCGGGCGCGCAATGAGCGCCAACTGAAACAACCGGACAGTGGAACGGCCAGAATGACCACGACACGAGTGAAGGCGCGCTACGTCATCGGCTTCGACGGCAAGGGGCACCGCACCTTGCGCGACGCGGAGGTCGTCTATCGGGGCGACAGCATCGTCTTTGTCGGCCACGGCTATCAGGAACAGGTGGATCAGGAAATCGACGGGGGCAATGCCGTCCTCGGCCCGGGCTTCATCGACCTCAACGCGCTGGGGGATCTCGATACGACTGTCCTCGCCTTCGACAACCAGCCCGACTGGGCGAAGGGTCGCGTGTGGCCGGAAGATTACCTCGCGTCGGGGCCGCTGGAGATGTACTCGGCCGAAGAGCAGGCCTTCAAGATGAAGTACGCCTTCGTCCAGCTGATCCGCAACGGCATCACAACCGCCCTGCCGATCACCTCGATGTTCTACCGGGAATGGGCGGAAACCTACGACGAGTTCGCCCGCTCGGCCGACAGCGCCGCCGAGATCGGCATCCGCGCCTATCTTGGTCCCTGCTACATGACCGGCGTGAGCGTCATTCGCCAGGACGGCAGCTTCGACACGTTCTGGGACGAGGAGCGCGGCCTGAAGGGACTGGACACGGCCATGGCTTATGTGCGTGCCTTCGATGGGGCGCATGAGGGGTTGGTGCGCGGCATGCTGGCGCCCGACCGCATCGAAAATTGCACGCCCGAACTCATTCGTCGCTCGGCTAAGGCCAGCGAGGAGCTCGGCTGCCCGATCCGGCTGCATTGCTGCCAGGCCATGGACGAGTTCGAAACCATCGTTGAACGATACGGCAAGACACCGCTGGAGTGGCTTGCTTCACTCGATTTCCTGTCCAAGCGTGCACTGCTGCCGCATGGCGTCTACATCACCGGGCACAGCAAGGTGAAGCGCACGGGCGATGATGTCGGGCTGCTGACGCGGTCTGGTGCGACCCTCATCCACTGCCCGTTGGTCCTGTCGCGCTATGGCGGCTCGATGGAATCCTTCTCCCGGCTGATGCGCCAGGGGATTCCGATCGGCCTTGGCACCGATACCTTCCCGCCGGACATGGTGGAGAACATGCGCCTGGGCATCAGCTTGTGCCGGGTGGCGGAACATGATGTCGCCGCCTGCAGCGCGGCGGATTTCTACAACGCGGCCACGATCGTTGCGGCTGACTCGCTCGGCCGGCCCGATCTCGGCCGTCTCGCCGTGGGCGCCAAGGCCGACATGACGCTGTTCGATCTCGGCGCCTTTGAACTGGGCCAGGTGATCGACCCGATCCAGACCATGATGCTGAGCGGCTCCGGCCGCGACTTCAGGACCGTCATCGTCAATGGCCGCGTCGTCATGAAGGACCGCGAGCTTCCAGGCGTCGACCTGCGCGCCTACAGGGATCGTGCGCAGAAGCAGTTCGACGGTCTGATCGAGAAATATCCGCTGAGAACCTGGAAGCACCCGCTCGTGTCGGAGATCTTCCACCCGTCCTTCGACTACCTGTAGGAACCTCGGCTGGCGCTCCGCGGTGGATCGCCCCAAGCGTCGCGCCAGCCATCGTTGGTTTCGCTGCTCACGACAAGCGCGTCGTTCGGCGAATAGCGACATAGTGGATTCAGCACAGGCTTTGCTGTGATCGGGGAGGCCGGATGCGCACGTTGTCCATCGCCCGGTGTTGGTTCGTCTCCGGCAGCCTATTGGGACCCTGCCTACGCGAGGCTCAAAAAAAGGGCGCCCCGGGGGGCGCCCCTCGTCATATCAACCTTTCAACCGCGTCCAGATCTTGTCCTGCAGTTCACGCGCGGCTGCGCTGCAGTCCTGGGTCGGCACCAGGCGGCTGGCATATTCAGCCGGCATGTTGATCGCCTCGGTGGACATCCATTTGGCATCCATGAACTTGTCGCTCTTGATCGCGTTGGCATAGGCGATCTGGTTCGAAACCGCTGCGGCATTCTCAGGCGCCATCATCCAGTTGATGAAAATCTTGGCGTTTTCTGGATGCAGCGCGCCGGCCGGGACGGCGAAATTGTCCCGGAACATCGGGAGGCCTTCCTTCGGATAGATGTAGCGGATCGTGTCGCGCTGCGCGTGAGCGCGCGCGGTGGCGCCGTTCCAAAGATGGTGCATGGCGACTTCTCCGCCGGCCATGCGGTCGACCGTCGTATCCGAGGAATAGAGCTTCAGCTTCGGCTTTTGCGCCTCGAGCAAGGCAAGGATCTTTGCCGCGTCATCCTTGTTTTCCGTGCATTGCGGAATGCCCAGGTAGATCGAGGCGGCAAGGATTTCGTCGCTGGCCGTATCCAGCGCAGCGATCTTGCCTTCGAGTTCCTTGGGTGGATTGAAGTAGACCTTCCAGCTGTCCTCGAGCTTGCCGCCCGGCACCTGGGCGCTGTCATAAGCAATACCGGTCGTGCCCCACAGATAGGGCGCGGTGTATTCGTGGGTCGGGTCGAAATTGGGATTCTTGAAGTTGTCCTTCACGAACTGGTAGTTGGCCATCTTAGAGGTTTCGATCTTCTGGATCAGATTGTCCTTGATCAGCCCCGGCACGACATAGTCCGATGGGACGATGACGTCGTATTTTGCTCCGCCTGAGTGGAGCTTCGCGAGCAGCGTCTCGTTGCTGTCGTAGTTGTCGAGCGTGACCTTGATGCCGGTGTCTTTTTCGAACTTCGCCAGAAGCTCGACCGGGTAATAGTCGGTCCAGTTGTAGAAATAGAGGACTTTCTCTTCAGCGGCATTCGCGCCGGTCGCAAGCACCAGCGCCAGAAGCGGCGCGGCGAGGCGGGTGGTCCAGGTCATCAATTCTCTCCCTTTTGGTTGTGGTTCCCTGGTTGTTGATCTCAGCGGCGGATGCGGCCGAGGGCGTAAGACAGGACGACCAGCAGCACCGAGATCACCAGCATCACGGTGGAAATTGCGTTGATCTCAGGCGAGATGCCGGAGCGGATGGCCGCGAAGATGTAGACAGGCAGGGTTGTGGACCCTGGGCCGGACAGGAAGAACGAAGTCAGGAAGTCATCGAGGCTGGTGACGAAGGCGAGCGTGAAGCCGGCAAGAATGCCTGGCCACAGCAGCGGCAGCGTCACCCGGCGAAAGGTGCCGAGGCGGTTGGCGTAGAGATCCTGCGCCGCCTCCTCGAAGCTCGGATTCATGCCTTCCAGTCGAGCGCGGATCGGCAGATAGGCAAAGGGCGTGCAAAAGGCGATGTGGGCTGGGATCATCGCCGCAAGTCCGAGCTGAACGCCGATCGCGACGAACATGATCAGCGTCGCCACCGAGACCACGATTTCGGGCAGGATCAGCGGCGCGTTGATCATGGCCTCGACACCAGATTGCCCCCGAAAGGACTTCTTGCTGGCGAGCGCCGCAAGGAGCGCAATCAGCGTTGCCCCGATTGCGGCGGCGAAGGCCAGGACCAGCGAATTCCAGGTGGCCGCCTGGATCGAAGGATTGACCAGGATGCGCCCGTACCATCTCACAGACGCCTCGGTCCAGATCGTCGCGGTGCGGTTGCCGTTGAAGCTGTAGATGACCAGGACCAGCACCGGCAGATACAGGTAGAAGAGCACACCCATGCTGATTTCGCGGGTGGCCGGAAAGCGGCGAAGGTTCATGGACGGCGTCTCCTGTTGCGCCAGAAGGCGGCGGCCATGAGCACTGTCAGGATGGCGGCCAGAAGCACGACGCCCAGGGCCGCGCCGAAGGGCCAGTTGCGCGAGGCGCCGAACTGCAGCTGGATGACGTTGCCCATCATCAGCGTTTTGCCGCCGCCGAGCAGAGCAGGGGTGACGAAGGCCCCAAGGCAGGGGATGAAGACCAGCATCGAGCCGGCGGCGATACCCGGCCTGACGATGGGCACGACGATCCTGCGCAGGGCGCGGTTGCGGTTGGCGCCGAGGTCGTAGGCGGCTTCGAGCAGCCGCCAGTCGAATTTCTCGAACACCGCATAAAGCGGCAAGATCATGAAGGGGAGGAAGCTGTAGCTGAGACCGATCGCCACCGCGACGTCGTTGTAGAGCAGTTCAACGTGGGGGCCGAATACGGTGCGGGCGGCCGCGGTCGCCCAGCCGTCTTCGCGCAGGATGATCAGCCAGGCGTAGTTGCGCACCAGGAAATTGGTCCAGAAAGGAATGGTGATCAAAAGCACCATGATGTTGCGCCCGCGCGGCGACAGGCCTGCCATCCACAGCGCCGTCGGCAGGCCGAGCAGGATGCAGATCAGCGTGGTGACCG
This sequence comes from Mesorhizobium sp., assembly GCF_024509055.1. Taxonomy (GTDB): domain Bacteria; phylum Pseudomonadota; class Alphaproteobacteria; order Rhizobiales; family Rhizobiaceae; genus Mesorhizobium. Next base: position 40,479 of record NZ_JANINM010000040.1, read on the forward strand.
CGGCCTGGACCACGGAACGGAGGAAGATGATCGCGAAGCCTGGATTGAAGATGAAGCTGCCGTCGAAATCCTCTTCCATGAACAACTTCAGATAATTGGCGCCCGAGGGCACCGAATGCCAATCGACGCCGGAGGTGGATCCTCGGTCGAGAAGCGAGATCCACACCATGATCGCCAGTGGAATGCCGACCAGCCCGAGGATCGTTATCGTCGTCGGCGCCAGAAGCGCGGCCCGGCGCAGATTGGCTCTGCCGGTCATGCCGCGAAGACCTGGATGGTCTCAGGCGGCAGGGTGAGGCCGACGCGTGTCCCCGGCACGGGAGGCGTTGCCGTCGGCTGGTTGTCGCGCAGCAGGAAATGCGTGCCGTCCGCGAGACGCAACTGGTGCAGGACGGCGGCGCCCAGATAGGCGGAATGAACCATCTCGGCATCGAGCGTGCCGGCGCCGGCTGCCGCCAGTCCCGCGCGTTCAGGGCGGATGGCGACCTTGACCGCGCTTCCAGCCGCCAGCGAATCCCGCACCGGCAAGGCCGTGCCGCAGGAAAGCCGGACAGCCCCGCCGGCTTCGGCGTGGCCGTTGAGCAGATTGATCTCGCCGATGAAGTCGGCGACGAAGAGATGGCTTGGCCGCTCGTAGATTTCGCGGGGACTGCCCAGTTGCAGGACGTGGCCGCCCTGCATAACGGCCACGCGGTCCGACAGTGTCAGCGCTTCGTCCTGGTCGTGCGTCACGAAGACGAAGGTGATGCCGGCCTGGGCCTGCAGCTGCTTCAACTCGATCTGCATTTCCTTTCTGAGCTTCAAGTCCAGCGCAGAAAGAGGTTCGTCGAGCAGAAGCACCTTAGGTCTCGGAGCCAAAGCGCGCGCCAATGCAACCCGCTGCTGCTGGCCTCCGGACAATTCGTTCGGCCGGCGGTTCGCATATTGGCCCATGCGAACCATCTCCAACGCTTCACCCGAACGCCGGTTGGCGTCCTTTCGGGCCAAGCCCTGCATTTCCAGACCAAAGGCAACGTTCTGCGCCACGGTCAGATGGGGAAACAGCGCATAGCTTTGAAAGACGGTGTTCACCGGGCGGTGGAAAGGCGGCCGCTCATTCATTCGCTGGCCGTCGATGAGGATCTCGCCACTCACGATTTCCTCGAAGCCTGCAATCAATCGCAGGAGTGTTGTTTTCCCGCAACCTGATGGTCCAAGAAGCGTGAAGAATTCTTTCTGAAAGATTTCGAAAGATATTCGATCGAGAACGGTGACTGAACTTCCGTGTGCCCCGAAAGTCTTCGAAACGGAACGAACAGACACCGCCGGGGTGTCGTTTTTGACGCCGATCAATTTCAGCTCCGATGATTGATCGCCCAACTATGTCACCGAAACGGCCGATGTCAATAGTGTATGCAATTTATGCCAGAGATTTGGATACAGTTAACTTTGGCTTTGGAGAATCTTTCGCGCTAGGCACCGCGCGGCTGCCGTCGAGCATTCGAGCGGTGGGACTACGCGACGCCCTGACAGCGCCTGACAAATTCTAGCGCCGCAGCCGCGACACCGACCCGATCGAATAGCGTGATTGCGGTTGACGGCTTCGCCGGCGGTATCCGCTTGGGTGCCAGCGGACAGCCTGGCCCTGTGCTAAGTTGGATTTGGGTATTTTCGTATTTAGTTTTTATCAGTATTGTATACTGAATGAACGAAAGGACTGCCCGCATTTGAAACAAGCTTATTTCGACAGCGTCGCGATTGGCACTATCGAGACCCAACCCAGCAAGTGGCCACGCCATGACCGAACAGAAATCGTCGACTAAGCGGAAGAGTCGCGCCGGTAACCTGGCCGACGGTGTATACCAGGCGCTCAGGCTGGCAATCATCGATCAGGCACTGCCTTCTGGAACAAAGCTGCCCGAAGATTCCGTCGGCGAGGCCTTTGGGGTGAGTCGGACAGTGGTGCGAAGCGTGCTGGCGCGGCTGACGCTGGAAGGACTGGTTTCGCAGCGGCCCAACAAGCGGGCGGAAGTAGCATCGCCAAGCCTGGCCGAGGCGCGCGGCGTCTTTCAGGTGAGGCGTGGCCTGGAGCGCACGGTCATCGAAATCCTTGCCGGGCAGCTTACCGCCGAGCAGGCCCGAAGACTGGAAGCCCATGTCGTCGCCGAGGAGCTGGCTCAGGGGCGTGACGGCCCCGAGTCGATCCGGCTGTCAGGCGATTTCCACATGCTCCTGGCCAGCATGACGGCCAACGACCTGCTCATCCGCTACGTGCGGGAGTTGGCTTCCCGCTGCTCATTGATACTGGCGCTCTACGGCCGTCCGCATTCCTCCGAATGCGCCGTGAACGAGCATCAGGAGATCATCGGGGCGCTGCTGCGCGGCGACGAACCGGCGGCCGTCAAGCTTATGGACGAGCACTTGCTGGCCGTCGCCACGCGAGGCCTGCTCGATTTGAAGCCGACGCGCGAACGCGAGCTCAAGCATCTGCTGGCGGGCTATCGGGAACGCCTGACTGCCAACTGAAACCTGCCGAATTCCGATTGACGCCTGCCGTGCGAGTTTGCCCACAGCTCCTTGGCGGCCCAAGCTGCCCACATCATTTCTTTGTTGGCCAAGAGTTGGCCGAAGGAGAGAGACCATGGGAATTTCACAGAATGACCCGGCAGCCAAAAGACAATTTTCTTTTTCTGGACAGGCGATTGAACCCACAGAAATCGGTAGTTCGCCGGGAGGCCATGCCGGAGGCGTGGGCCGGGCTCGCGCGGGTTTTGATTGGCATTCCAGTAGGTGCGTGATATTAGGCAGGGTTAATTTGGGGAATGAAAAAAGCGCGGCGCCATAAGCTGCGCAGCAGGTTGGCAAAGCGGTCCGCCTGCAAAATTTGGAGGTCTGCATGCCCGCATTCCCTTACGGTAGGGCTTGCTACTGATGGCTACGACCGGTGAACCTTGGCGAGTTGGCGTCCTTTTTTCTCAATCCGGCGTCACGGGCGCGATTGAGGAAACCCAGCTCAAGGCTACGTTGCTCGGCATTTCGGAAATCAACGATGCGGGCGGGGTGAACGGGCGCGAGATCGTGCCCATCATCTACGATCCGGTTTCAAGCACCGAGCTGTATGCACACTATGCGCGCAAGCTTCTGATCGAAGATCGGATCACGACGATTTTCGGTTGCTACACCTCCACCAGCCGAAAAGCCGTGCTCCCGCTGGTGGAGAGGGTCAACGCACTCCTGTGGTATCCGACGCGCTATGAAGGCTTCGAATTCTCACCCAACATCATCTACACCGGATCGTCGCCAAATCAGAACACAATAGAGTTGATCAACTATCTGACCGCCCTACACGGCAATCGATTTTACCTCATCGGTACGGACTATTGCTACCCACGGCGCACCAACAGGATAGTGCGTGACGTGGTGTGCGGTCAGGGCGGCAGCATCGTGGGCGAGACCTATCTCAGCTTCGGCGCCGACCAGCATGATTTTCGGCCTATCATACGTGAGATCCGTGACCTCAAGCCCGACGTGATCTTCTGCACGATCGTCGGGCAGGCGATCTCATATTTCTACCAGGCCTATGCCGACGCCGGCTTCGAGCCCGGCAAAATGCCGATAGGAAGCCTGAACACGAGCGAAGCCGAATTGCGGCTGATGGGAACGGACGTCGGCCAGGGCCACATCACGGCGGCCACGTATTTCGAGAATGTGAGCAATCCCGAAAACGATCGCTTCGTGCGGATGTTCAAGAAGCGCTTCGGTGACGATGAATCCACCAATATGTGCGCGGAATCGGCTTACTTTCAGGTGCACCTGTTTGCCGAGGCCGTTGCAGAGGTCAACAGTATGGAAACGGATCTGCTGCGGCCGGCCATCCTGGGAAGGGAGATAGCAGCGCCGCAAGGAAAGGTCGGGATAGATTACAAGAGCAGCCACGCCGAACTATGGACCCGGATCGGCAGGGCTGACGGGTCGGGCGGATTTGATATCTTGCGCGAGTCCGCGGTGGCGTTGCGCCCAGATCCGTTCCTCGTGACATAAGGTCGAAATGCGGGATTTCAGCCAGACACCATGAACGATCGAGCATTGCATCACCACTCACGGGCGGCGAGCGCCGACGGGCGTCAACGCGCCAGCAGCGCCGAACCGAGGGCAACGCGCCATTCCGGTGCAGGCCAAGCGGATCTGCGCCAGGCCACGGTGCTTATCGCGCACCCCAAGGATCCACAAGGAACCACGCTGATGCAGACGGTGCGTCGTGTGGTCAGCACCGTCGAAGTGGTGTGGCCCGTGCCTGTATTGCCGCCGCTCGGGTTCGACTATGCCATCGTCGCGCTCGACAGCGATGTGCTTCTTTCCGCACCCTGGCTGTCGGGCGCGCCGCCGCTGCCTATCGTTGCCGTGGTCGACGGCGAAAAGGGCATTGCGCCGGAAGTGCTGCGCCTGTCGAATGTCCAGGCCATAGTAGCGACGCCGTGCCAGCCGGCCGCCATAGCGGCAAACCTTACGCTGGCCCGCAGCGTTTTCAGCTACGAGCGGCGGATGCAGAACAAGCTGGCGAAGCTGGAAGAGACGTTGCATGCGTCGCGCCAGATCGAGCAAGCCAAGCTTATCGTGATGCAGCAGCGAAAGCTGCGCGCGAACGAGGCATACGACTACCTGCGCCGCCAGGCCATGACCAAACAGATGTCGGTAGCTGCAATTTCTGCAGCGCTAGTTGACGCGTATGGGCTAATCGACTAACGTAAGCAACGGAATGAGCAACTTTGCTCGTTATGGTCCCTAGCGGACCAACCAGGTGGCAAAAGCGTCACCTCCCATAGAGGAACGAGATCGAGCCTCGCGCAAACTCAGGTTACCTGAGTGCGCGGGGTTTTTTGTTTTCTGCTGACCGCGGCGCTTCCGGAGGAACAACAAGCCGCGCAAATAGCTGAAGTCCATCTGGGCCCATTGTCCCGGAGGGATAACCTTTGGCCAAAAGTAAAATACGCAACGGCAAGACCGATATGGTCTTGGCGAACGCTGAGACTATGCCTAACGGAGGATATATACTATGGCACCATGGAAAATCAATAAGGAAGTCGACTACGAAGTCTTCGAGCTTGGCACGCTAAAGCTCCAAAACGGAATGTCGCTTCCTAACGCGAAGCTGGCATACAAGACCTTCGGCAAGCTGAATGCCGACAAAAGCAATGTAATCATCCTGCTGACCTATATGGCCTCGACCCACTATGACAATCAGTGGGTGATCCGCGAAGGCGGTGCGCTCGACCCCAGCAAGTACTTTATCATCATCCCGAATATCTTCGGCAACGGGCTTTCATCGTCGCCGAGTAATCAGCCGGCGCCATATAACAAGGCGCGCTTCCCGCTTGTTACTTACTACGACAACATCAAGGCGCAGCAGCGTCTCCTCACCGAAAAGTTCGGCATCACCAAGATCAAGTTGGTGACGGGTTGGTCGATGGCCGCCGCCCAGACCTTCCATTGGGCTGCATTGTTCCCGGACATGGTCGAGGCCATCTGCCCGACAGCCGGATCGGCGAAGACCGCCAAGCACAATCACGTCATGCTCGAGGGCGTCAAGGCCGCGCTGACGGCCGACGATGCCTTCAAGGAGGGCTGGTACGACGAGCAGCCTTACAAGGGGTTGCGCGCCATGGGCCGCGTTTATGCCGGATGGGGCTTCTCGCAGGAGTTCTTCCGCAAGGAGGAGTATCTCGAACTCGGCTACCAGTCGGTCGAGGACTTCGTCGTCGGCTACTGGGAGGACTGGTTCAACCTGCGAGACGCCAACAACATGGTGGCGATGATCCACACCTGGCAGGCCGGGGATATCAGCGACAACGAACTCTACAATGGCGATTTCAAAAAGGCGCTTGGCGCGATCAAGGCCAAGGCGATCGTGATGCCGGGCAATTGCGACCTCTATTTCCCGCCGGAAGACAGCGAATTCGAAGTCGCGCATATGCCCAACGCCGAACTGCGGCCTTTCATTTCCAGTCACGGCCACTTCGCCGGCGGCTCGGGCCTGCGGCAGGCCGACGTAAAGTTCCTGGATAAGGCATGGAGGGAATTGCTTGGCGACTGAGCCAGGCCGCCAAGCAGCGTGAAATTGAAATCCGCGAATCTACTGGCCGATACCTGGCGGTTTCGGCCGTAAAACCAGGGGAACGAAAAATGATGACGATAAATGGGAATCTCAGCCGCCGCGCACTCTTGAAATCCATGGCGACCACTGCTGCCGGGGTAGGCCTTCTGGGCGCCTCCGGATATGCCTCGGCGGCTGACGCCGAAATCAAGATAGCGAGCCTGCTCGATCTGTCGGGAGGCTTGGATGCGGCCGGCAAGCCCATGCAGGACGCCATGACGCTGGCGGTCGAGGAGATCAACGCAGCCGGCGGCCTCCTTGGCAAGAAGATTGGCCTGGTCACCTACGATACCCAGACCGACATGCGTCTTTATCCGCAATATGCCCAGCAGGCGGCGCTGAAGGACAAGGTTGCCGCGGCGTTCGGCGGCATAACGTCAGCCTCTCGCGAGGTCATGCGGCCCGTCTTTCGGCGCTTGAACACCCTGTATTTCTACAACACCCAATACGAAGGCGGCGTCTGCGACCGCAATATTTTCTGCACCGGTATCACGCCAGCGCAGAAGCAATCCAAGCAGGTTCCTTACGCCATGAAAAAATGGGGTAAGAAGATCTATACGCTGGCCGCCGACTATAATTACGGCCAGATCACCGCCGACTGGACGCGCAAATACTGTGTCGACAATGGCGGCCAGATCGTCGGCCAGGATTTCTTTCCGCTCGACGTGACCAACTTCGGATCGACGATCCAGAAGATCCAGGAGGCCAAGCCGGACTTCATCTACACCGTCCTGGTCGGCGGCGCCCATCAGTCGTTCTATCGTCAGTGGGCGGCGGCCGGCATGAACACGCGTATCCCGATGGCTTCGACCACCATGAGCATCGGCGGCGAGCAGATGATCCTGGCTCCCGAAGAGACCAACGGCATCCTGCTCTGCTTCAACTATTTCGAGGCCCTCGACACTCCGGCCAACAAGGCCTTCCTCGAACGCTTCCACAAGCGGTTCGGCGCCGACTACCCGTACGTGACCGAACTGGCGATGGCGACCTACCAGGCGGTCTACCTGTGGGCGGAGGGTGTCAAGCGGGCCGGCACCGCCGAACGGATGCCGGTCATCGAGGCCCTTGAATCCGGTGTCAGCCTCGATGGGCCCGCCGGCAAGTTCTCCCTCGATCCCCAGACCCACCACGCGGTCATGGATATCAACATCGGTCAGATCGAGAACCGCAAGGTCAAGATCCTTGAAAGCTATGCGCAGCAGCAGCCGTCCGACACCTCGGGCGTCTGTGACCTGAAGAAGAACCCCAACGACAACACGATGTACGTCATCAAGGTCTGAACCCCAATCCACGTCGCCGGGCAATCCTCTGGGGGCCCGGCGACCCTTCAGAGGTCGTGCTGACTATGGATCTGCTCACCGTTCTTTCCTTCGAGGCCCTGAGGGCCGTCGCGAGCCTTGCGCTGATCAGCGTCGGCCTCGCGATCATCTTCGGCATGATGCGGGTCATCAATCTGGCGCATGGCGAATTCCTGATGCTCGGCGGCTACGCCGCGATCGTCGCAAACAAGGCAGGCATCAACATCTGGGTGGCCGTCCTGGTCGTTGCCCCCATCGTTGTCGGATTGATCGGTGTCGTCATAGAGCGCGCCATCATCCGATTCCTCTATGGGCGCCCGCGCGACACAATGCTCGCGACCTGGGGCCTGAGCCTGTTCCTAATAGGCATCACGACCACGATCTTCGGCAACACGACAGAAGGCATTTCGGCGCCCGCGGGCTCACTCGAGGTCGGGAATTATCGCATCGCGGCATACTCGCTGATCATCGTGCTCATCGCCGCCGCCGTGTTCGCGGCGATCTGGGCGGTCATGAGCTTCACGAAGTATGGGCTGATTGCCCGAAGCACCATGCAGAACCCCGAAATGGCGGCGTCGCTCGGGGTCAGCCCGCCGACCGTATACGCCGTCACGTTCGGGATTGGCGCCGGACTAGCCGGGTTGGCCGGCGGCGTCATGGCGCCCGTTACCGGTATCGTCCCTACGATCGGCGCCGCTTACGTGGCCAAGGCCTTCATCACAGTGATCGGCGGCGGTCCGGCGGTGCTGGCCGGCACCGTCTCGGCTTCGGTTTTGTTCGGCGCCATCGATCAGATCGTAACATTCCTTTCAACTCCGGTGATCGGCGAGGTGGCCCTTCTGGCCGCAGCCGTGGTGCTGCTGCGCTTTATGCCGCAAGGCATCACCGGCCGTTTCTTCAGGAGGTCATCATGAGCGGCATGCCCGGTGGAACCTGGGGGCTGCTAGGCGCCGCCATAGTGGGACTGGCAATTCTGTTCGCCATTCCATTGCTCGCCGATCCTGTCCTGATCATCGAGCTGACGTCCTACGTCATCCTGGCCATCCTGGCGCTGAGCCTCGGCGTAATCTGGGGCTATGGCGGCATTCTTTGCTTTGGCCAGTCGGCATTCTTCGGCCTCGGGGCCTACGCCTACGCCATCGCTGCAATCAATATGGGCGACAGCACTGTCCCGCTGGTGCTTTCCATCGTGGTGCCGGCGCTGTTTGCCGCCTTTCTGGGGTACTTCCTGTTCTATGCCAGGATCACGGATGTCTATTTTGGCGTGATCACGCTGACGGTTACGCTGATCCTCTACAAGTTGATGGGCTCCACATCCGGCGCGGAGTATACGATCGGTAGCGCCCCCATCGGCGGCTACAACGGCATTCCGGCAATTCCGCCCCTCAACCTGCCGGGTTCGCCCGATACGATCCTTTCTCTCGACGGGCTCTACTACGCTTCGGGTCTCACGCTGCTGGCCGTCTATCTTGGCCTGCGGCTGATGCTGAAGAGCCGCTTCGGGCAGGTATTGGTCGCGGTTCGTGAAAACGAGCGCCGCGCGGAATTGCTCGGCTATGATGCCCGTTTCTACAAACTCGCGGCGTTCACCCTGGGGGGCGGAATTGCCGGCCTGTCGGGCTGCCTGTTCGCCAACTGGGGAATGTTCATCAGCCCGGACGTCTTCAATCTCGCCCAATCCGCTCAAGTGATTATCTGGGTAATCGTTGGTGGCACCGGAACGCTGCTCGGCCCGATCGTCGGATGCTTCCTGGTCCAGTGGCTCTCGACGCAACTCGGCACCCAGCAATACCTCAACGCCAACCTGGTGCTTGGCACCATTCTTATCGGCTTCGTGCTGCTCGTGCCCAAGGGCATCGTGCCCATGATCGCCGCTCTTTCGCAGCGCGCCTTCGTGCGTCGCCCGGCGATGGCCGCAATGCGGGAAAGGAGCGTGTCGTGACCGAATTCGTTCTGGAAACGCGCGCGCTCGAAAAGCGCTTCGGCGGCGTGGTCGCGGTTTCAAACGTGGACTTTCGCCTCGCGCCGCGCGAACTACGCTGTCTGATCGGTCCAAACGGCGCCGGGAAGAGCACGTTCTTCAAGATGCTCACCGCGCAACTGAAACCCACGACGGGCCAGATATTTTTTGGCGGCGCGGATATTACCGCGGCCCAACCGCATCAGGTCTGCCAGATGGGCATCGGCATCAAGAACCAGGTGCCGGACGTTTTCAACAACCTTACCGTGACGGAAAACATTTCGGTCGCGGCGCGTTCACGCCACGGCAAGGCGCGCGCGGCCGCCATGGTCAGGGAAGTGATGGAACGGCTGTCTCTTACCCACCTGGCCAACAGCCTGGTCGCAAATCTCGCGCATGGCCAGCGCCAATGGGTGGAACTCGCCATGGTGGTTGCGATGGAGCCAAAGCTCATCCTCCTGGACGAGCCGACCGCGGGCATGACGGCCGACGAAACCAACAAGACCGCCGAACTGATCCGGGAGGCAAACAAGACCGCTGCAATAGTGGTGGTCGAACACGACATGCAGTTCATCAAGCAAATCGCAAAGACTGTGACGGTCTTCCACCAGGGAAAAGTCCTAGTCGAGGACACCATGGAAAACGTCCAGGGCAATCCCACGGTGCGTGAAGTCTATCTGGGCCATGACGATGATGATTGAGATCAACGACCTGCATTCCGGCTACGGTCGAATTCCGATCCTGCACGGTATCGATCTGACCATGAAGCCTGGCGAGATCGTCGGAATTCTCGGCCACAACGGCATGGGCAAGACGACAATGCTGCGCACGCTTGCCGGCCATATCAAGACGACGCGGGGGCGGATTGCCTTCCAGGGTCGCGACCTGACACGCGCCGCGGCCTCCGAGCGTTCGCTTGCCGGTATCGGCTACGTGCCGCAGGGACGCGACATTTTTCCCCAACTGTCGGTTCTGGAAAATCTGCGCATGGGCGAGATCATGCGCGGCGGGGAGAGCGCCATTCCGGAGCTGCTCGAGCAATTCCCGGTGCTCAAGGACTTGCTGGACAGGCCGGGCCGCGGACTGTCAGGCGGCCAGCAGCAGATCCTCGCGCTGGCTCGCTGCCTCGCGGGACGCCCCAAGCTCATCCTCCTGGACGAGCCCACAGAAGGGATCCAGCCATCGATCTGCGATCTCATCGTGGAGAAGCTGTCCGAATTGAACAAGAAACTTGGGCTGGCGATCATTCTGGTGGAGCAGGACATCCGCTTCATCAGGAAACTCGCCAACCGCGTGAAGATTATCCAGAAGGGGGTGTTTGTCGCCGAGCTGGAGCCATCCCAGCTCTACCAGCGCGAGGTGGTCGATGAACACCTTGGGATCTAGTCGATAGGTCTCGGGTCATGACGATGGCAGAGCTTCCGATGGTCATGTTGGACGCGATTGTAGGTTTGGCGACGGATCGGGAAATCAGCAGAAAGCTGCATCTTCTGGATCACGAGGGACGTGTCGAATTTATCATTCTCGACAAGGAGGAAATCGCGAGCCGCAGTCTCACCGTGAAGACAGACCGCGGCACGCCATGCACGATTTCGCTGTCACGCGCCCAACGGCTTGTTGATGGGGCCGTGCTGATGATCGAAGACAGCCGGGCCATCGTCGTCAAAGCCGAGCCCGAACGCTGGCTGATCTTTCGCGCGCGCGACGCAGCCGCCGGACTCGAGCTTGGCTACTGCGCCGGCAACATGCATTGGCCGGTGCGCTTCGAGGGCGATCACCTCTACGTGGCTGGGGAATTCGGCACCAGGCATGTCCTCGACCGGCTTCGCCACGTGCTGGACCGCGGGGACGTGAGCTTCATCGGCGAGGGCAGGCAACACGGTGTCTCGGCGCCGAACGGTGGGAAGGGAAAGTGATGCTGCTGCTAGAACGCATATTGGGTGACCGGCACGAAGACGCGTTCCATCACCTTCTGCACGACCTCGAGCATGACGGATTGGTCGAATATGTGACCATAGGCACTGCCGACATGGACCGTCATCGGCTCAGGGCGCGCACCGATCGGGGGGAGGAGGTCGCGATTGCACTGCCGCGCGACCAGAAGCTCTTCGACGGAGCAATTCTGATGATCGGCGAAGGTCGCGCCATCGTCGTCCATTCCGACGAACAGCACTGGCTGCGGGTCTGTCCGCGAACCGCGGCCGACGCCCTCGAACTCGGCTATCACGCGGGCAACCTGCATTGGCGTGTCCGCTTTGAAGGTACGGACTTGTTGGTCGCCGTCGAGGGACAGGCAGACGTCTACAAGGCGCGCATCGCCCCCTTGATCGCAGTCGGCCGGGTGACGGTTTCGGAGGAGGTTGAATGACCCCTTCAAATCATGCCTCGCTTCTGTTGGCGCTTCAGCACGGCGACAGCCAGTTTCCGTCGGGAAGCTTTGCTTTTTCGCAAGGGCTGGAGGCGTCATCGCAACTTGCCGCGGCGCTCGGGCCCTTTGATTTTGAAGGGTTCGTTACGGCGCAGCTCCGGCATCGCTGGGCAATCGCAGACCGGCCGGCGCTGGCGCGCGCGCACCGGATCCGGGACGATCCGAACAAGCTTGCCGAGCTCGATGCCGAGGTCGAGGCATCGACCCTTGTCGAAGGCCTTCGCGTGGGATCGCGACGCAACGGGGTTGCGTTGCTGACAACGCACGCGCGCAGGGGCACCGCCGGGGCGGCGGCCTACCGGGCGAGGATTCGCGAAGGGCGCGCGCTCGGCCATCTTTGCATCGTGCAGGGTCTGGTTTGGGGCGCCTTGGGTCTCGATGAAACGACGGCCGTGGCGATCAGCGGCTATCAGGTGGCCGCCTCCCTGGCGGCGGCGGCGGTTCGCCTCGGGCTGGTCGGAGCGATCGATGCCCAGGAAGCGATCAGTCGCTCGCTTCCGATGGTGGAAGCCGCGCTTGACCAGGAAGTAGATCCGGATGAACCGATCAGGTCCTTTGTCCCGCTGGCGGAAATCGCCGTCGCGCTGCACGGATCGTCGGGTCAGCGGTTGTTTTCCAACTAAGCCAACCAGAGAGGAGCGGACCTCATGCTGCTGACGCCAACCGAGCTTGAACGATTGACTATCTACACCGCCGCCGAATTGGCCCGCAAAAGGCGCGCCAAGGGTTTGCTCCTGAACTATCCGGAGACCGTGGCGCTGATTTGCGACTTCATCCTGGAGGGCGCGCGCGAGGGTCACTCCGTGGCCGAGATGATGGCTGCCGGCTCCCAGGTTCTGAGCCGTGAGGAGGTGATGCCTGGCGTTGCGGCGATGCTGCCGATGCTGCAAGTCGAAGCGACGTTCCGCGACGGGACCAAGCTGGTAACCGTCCATGAACCGTTGCGTCCCGCGACCGTCGGCACGGACCGCGAAGAGGCCGATGAAGAGGTGGAGCCCGGCGCGCTGGTCGTTGGCGAGGGTGAGATCGAGCTGAATGCCGGACGCAGGAAAGAAACCCTGACTGTCGTCAATACCGGCGATCGGCCGGTCCAGATTGGTTCCCACTATCACTTCTTCGAGGTCAATCGGGCGCTCGATTTCGACCGCGCGAAAGCCTTCGGCATGCGTCTCGATATCGCGGCCGGCACCGCGGTCCGCTTCGAGCCGGGCCAGGAAAAGCAGGTGGTTTTGACGACCTTCGGTGGCCGCCAGGAGCTCTCCGGGCTCAACGGTCTGTCGCAAGGCGGTCGCGGCGACGACGCGCACGCGCGCGACGCGGCGGTCGAAAGAGCCCGCGCCGCCGGCTTTCGCGGCGCCTAAGGAGGAGACTGCTCATGGCTACCTTGTCACGCCGCGCCTATGCCGAGATGTACGGCCCGACCGTAGGCGATGGGTTCCGGTTGGGCGACACCTCGCTGGTCGCCGTCATCGAGAAGGACTTCGCCGTCTATGGCGATGAATGCCTGCACGGCGGCGGCAAGACGTTGCGGGACGGTGCCGGCCTTGCCGCCGGCGTGACCAGCGCAGAGGGCGCGCTGGACTTCCTGTTGTGCAATGTCACCGTCGTCGATGCGGTTCTGGGGGTCGTCAAAGGCGATCTTGGCATCCGCGAAGGTCGCATCGTGGGTATCGGCAAGGCTGGGAACCCGGCCATCATGGACGGCGTCGATCCGCGCCTCATCGTGTCGGCGGCAACCACGGTGCGCGATTGCGAGGGGCTGATCGCGACGGCGGGCGCGATCGACGTCCATGTGCACTTCGACAGCGCGCAATTGTGCGAACATGCGATTGCCTCGGGCATCACCACGATGCTTGGCGGCTCGCTGGGGCCGATCACTGTCGGCATCGACTGCGGTGGCCCCTTCAATGTCGGCAAGATGCTGCAGGCGGCAGAGCAGTGGCCGATCAATTTTGGCTTCCTGGGACGCGGCAACTCGCACCATCCGGCCTCTCTGGTCGAACAGATCGAGACAGGGTGCCTGGGCCTGAAACTGCACGAGGACTGGGGCACGATGCCGGCCTCGATCGATACTTGCCTGAGTGTCGCCGACAAGATGGATTTTCCCGTCCAGATACACACCGACACGCTGAACGAGAGCGGCTTCCTCGAGGACACACTGGCCGCGATCGGCGGCCGCACCATCCACATGTATCACACCGAAGGCGCGGGCGGCGGCCATGCCCCGGACATCATCAGGGTAGCCGGCGTGTCCTGGTGCCTGCCGTCATCAACCAATCCCACCAATCCATATACCGTCAACACGTTCGACGAACACCTCGACATGACGATGGTGTGCCATCATCTCAATCCGGCGATCCCTGAAGATGTAGCCTTCGCCGAGAGTCGCATTCGCGCCCAGACGATCGCCGCCGAGGACATCCTTCACGACATCGGCGCGATATCGATGCTGGGCTCTGACAGCCAGGGCATGGGCCGCATCAACGAGGTCGTCTGCCGGACCTGGCAGCTGGCGGACAAGATGAAGAAGCAGCGAGGCCGGCTGCCGCAGGAAAGGAACGGCTTCGGCGACAACGAGCGGATCAAGCGCTATGTGGCAAAGTACACCATCAACGCCGCGCGAACCTTCGGCATAGCCAATCACATCGGCTCCCTGGAGGACGGGAAGATGGCCGACATCGTCGTGTGGCGACCTGCCTTCTTCGGCATCAAGCCGGAACTGGTCATCAAGGGGGGCTTCATCGCCTGGGGCGCGATGGGCGACAGCGCGGCTTCGCTGATGACCTGTGAGCCGCTCCTGCTGCGCCCGCAGTGGGGCGCGTTCGGGCGTGCGAAGCAGGCGCTCTCGGCCTGCTTCGTGAACCCGGCCGCGATCGAGCGCGGGCTTGCGCGGCAACTGGGTCTTTCCAAGGCTCTGCTGCCGTCTCAAGGCAGCCGCGGGCTGACCAAGAAGGACATGCTGCGCAACGATGCCTGCCCCGACATCCGGGTCGACCCGCAGAGCTTCGACGTGTTCGTGGACGGTGAACTGGCGACCTGCGAACCGGCCGAGGAACTGCCGCTGGCGCAGCGCTACATGCTGAGGTGAGGCCATGGACATCAGAGACACAGCGCATTCTCCAGTCCAGCCATCCGCATCACGCGTCGGGGCGGCGAGGATAGGCATCGGCGGTCCTGTCGGCTCGGGCAAGACCGCGCTGATCGAGCGCCTCATTCCAGCCTTCGGAGCTCGCGGCGTATCGCTGGCGGTGGTCACCAATGACCTGGTGACCGCCGAAGACGCCGAGCGCATCCGCCGCTCCGGCTTGATCGATCCCAACCGTGTGTCGGCCGTGGAGGCCGGAGCTTGTCCTCACACGGTCATTCGCGAGGACCCCACGCTCAACATTGCCGCCGCCGACGAACTGGAGGCGCGCTTCCCCGATGTGGAGCTGATCCTGATCGAGAGCGGGGGCGACAATCTGGCTTCAACCTTCTCGCTCGACCTGGTCGACTGGTGGATGTTTGTCATCGACGTTGCCGGCGGCGACGACATTCCGCGCAAGAACGGGCCGGGCGTGTTGAAATGCGACCTCCTGGTCATCAACAAGACCGACCTTGCCCCGCATGTCGGCGTCGATCTCGACGGCATGACGAGGGATGCGACAAACGCGCGGCGTGGCCGGCCCATGGCCCTGACCAACTGCCGCGGCGGCGTTGGCGTCGATGCGGTCGCGGATCGCATCATAGCCAGTGTCTTGTTCCGATGAATAGCATCTGGCGCCCGGCCGCTTCGGACGGCTCCCTGCAACCCCCGTTACGACAGGGCGGGCCCGCGGGCCATGTGCCGCTGCAATCGAAGGCTGCTCGGCGCGAGAATGGTCGTTTCGAGCTTGATTTCGTGCGTGATGGCAAACGCACGGCAGTCGGGCGGCAGTTCGTGTCCTATCCCTTCCACATGACACGGCCTTTCCGGCTCGACGGGACGATCCCTTCGCTTCTGACGGTCTACCAGCAATCGTCCTCGGGCGGGCTTTACCGCGGCGACAAGCTCTCGAGTCGCTACACCGCGGGACGTTTGGCAGCGGCCCACGTGACCACGCAGGCAGCCACCGTGGTGCACGACTGCTACGGCGAACCCGCATGCCAAGCCACTTCAATCACGCTGGCCGAAGACAGCTTCCTGGCTTTGACACCCGATCCCCTCGTGCTGTTTCCCGGAGCGGCCTGCGAATTCGCGGTCGACGCGCGGTTGGAGGCGGGCGCGGTGCTGATGCTGTCGGACGCCTTTGCCATGCATGATCCACGGGGACAGTCTCGTCCCTTTGCCCGGCTTCGTTCCGATGTCGGCATCCGTGACGGCGCCGGCCGTTTGATGGTCCGCGATTGCATCGAAGTCGAAGGCAACGCCCTGAGCGGTCCGGCCTCTCCGATGGGGCATTGGCGCCTGATTGCCAACATCCTGATCGTCGGTGAGGCCGAGCGTCTGCCCGATCGGCCGGCGCTTGAGGCCCTAAGAGGCTCAAGCGGTGTCATATTCGGCGTCACACAGCTCCCAAGCGCCGCCGGATGGGGATTGCGTTGCCTGGCAAGCGAGGCGATTTCCATCCGGCGTCTGTGCGACGCGCTCTTTTCCACCGTTGTCCGGGCCGCGTTCGGACACGCTCCGGCCGAGCGGCGCAAATGAGCTCTCGCTGCTGCTCCCGGTACCGCCGCGCCAGGCAGCGAAGCACCGACGAGGCAACGGGAACGGCGCTTGCCAATATGCGCTGCATTGGGCTCGACAAATCTACGGCTGACCGCCGGCAACTCTGGAGGAGGATCACATGTCCAGACACACGTTGAAAACCGCGATTGCTGTCGCAACTGCCGGGCTCGTACTCATGCCCGGTGTTGCGCTCGCCCATCCCGGGCATGGCAGTTTTACAGGATTCGGCCAGGGCTTCATGCATCCGCTGACCGGCCTCGATCATATCCTGGCCATGGTGATGGTAGGGATGCTTGCAGGCCGTATCGGCGGACGAGCGCTCTGGCTGGTGCCGGCGTCCTTCGTTTCGATCATGGCGCTCGGCGGAGTGCTTGGCGCGAGCGGGATCTGGCTGCCGATGATGGAGCTGGGTATCGGGCTCTCGGTGGTCGTTCTTGGTGGAGCGGTCGCGCTCGGTTTAGGGTTGGCGATACCCGCCGCCATGGCCTTGGTAGGGCTCTTCGCCATTTTCCACGGCTATGCGCATGGCGCCGAGATTCCCGAGACGGTGGCGGGTCTGGACTACGGTGTCGGGTTCGTGGCTGCGACGGCATTTCTGCACGCAATTGGCCTCGGCCTTGCTGCTGCGATTGACCGCAATGCCGGGAAACGTGCGAATCTTGTGTTTCGCGTTGTCGGCAGCCTTACCGCCGTCGCCGGAACCGGCATTATCCTGGGCGCGATGTGAGCCAATCTCGCTGAAGTCGTATCGCTCGCGGCCGGTAGCCGCGAAACAAGAGGCGCCTCCCCAATCGAAGGGAGGTGCCGCGTAGGATCTCGCCATGGTGTCTCGGCCGGTTACGAAACGGCGGTCGCCGGCTTAGCCGACGCCCATGCCGTGGGTGGCAGCGCCGACCGAGACCCATTTGCAGAGCGCTGCGGGCACTGTCCAGGTCTTCAAGCATCGACATCCAGAGCAAGCAGATTACTTCCGAAAAACCCAAATGGTACTTTCCACTTCATAAAACTAAGTAGTTTTTCTGAATTATTGAATAGACAAGATTTTATATTTATGGTCTCAGCGATTTTTGACCATTTTTAACTTGCGGGAGATCTGACTTGAGTGATGTAGAATCGGACGGCAGGGCGGATTCTGAGGGGTGGGGCATCTGTGAGGAGAGGTTGCTGGAACGGCATATGGAAATGGCCAGGATCGGTGAAACCCCGACAGGCGGGGTCGACCGCGGGGCGCTCAGCAATGCCGATACGGATGCTCATGCATTGGTGATGTCCTGGTTCAGGCAGTCACACTACCGGATTGAGGTCGATGACGTCGGGAATCTTTTCATCATTAGGGCGGGCCAGGACCCCAACGCCAGTCCGGTCATGACCGGGTCTCACCTGGATAGCCCACCCAATGGAGGGCGATTTGACGGGACGCTCGGCGTCCTCGCCGGGGCGGAGGTCTTGGCCAGCCTGGATCGCCATGGCGTTGAAACGAGGCGACCGATTGAGCTTGCAATCTGGATGAACGAGGAGGGGTCCCGTTTTTCTCCCGTCACAATGGGCTCGGCGGTTCGTATCGGCCGGCTTGGCCTGGATGAGGCTCTCAATTCGGTCGATGAGAACGGCGCCGTGTTCGGTCCGCAGTTGCAGCGCTATTTCGAAAAACTTGGCTTGGCGCCGATGCCTCGACCTCGCCTGGACCCGGCATTCTATGTGGAGTTGCATATCGAGCAGGGACCGATCCTGGAGAACAGAGGCGTACGGATAGGGACCGTTAGCGGCGTGCAGGGTGTTCGACAGTACCGCATCGATGTCACGGGGAAAGCCGCGCATGCCGGGACGACCCCCATGGATATGCGCAAGGATGCCTTCGTGGCCGCCTGCCGGATCGCTGCCGGACTGACTGCGGAATTTGCCGACGACGACGGGCGTACGCGCTTCACGATAGGGCGTATGCGGGTTTTGCCCGGCGCGCCGAACACCGTACCGGAAAAGGCGTCCTTCACGGTCGATCTGCGGCATCCCGACCCCAGGCGGCTGGCCGAGTATGATGCGAAGATATCGACGGTGGCCGCGCGCGAAGCGTCGCCATGCGCTGTTGCGGTCGAGCCGCTCATCAGTCTGGAGCCGGTGGTCTTCAATCCCGGTATCTGCGATCTCATTACCGGCAGAGCGCGGCGCCGTGGACTATCCGTGGAAACGCTGCTGTCGGGAGCCACCCATGATGCGGCAAACATGGCCACGCTGACCAAGACGGGAATGATATTCATTCCCTGCCGGGATGGGGTCAGCCACCATGAGGACGAGCACGCGAAGCCTGCCGACATGATCGCTGGCGCAAACGTCCTGTTCGACGTGATCCTCGCCCTGGCCGAGAGGACGGACGCTCATGCGGCTATCGCGGCCCCGGCCTTGATCTGATCGACAAAAGCCCTCACGGCGGGCGGCGTTTTGGCAATGTTCGGCGTCGCGATGGAGATCTTCGCGTCGAGGGTAAGCCCGTTCGGCAGGATTGGCCGTAGGATTCCTTTTTCGACCCAGGGCGTGGCATAGTTGCGGGGCAGATAGCTGATGAATCCCCCCGACAGGATCAGGATGAGGATTGCCTCCGCGCTGTAGCCCACGGATGCCGCTTGAAATTTCGGGCGGCTCTCGCCCAGCCGGTCGGATTCGATATAGCCCCGATCGGCGAACCGCGCGGCCTCCAGATCGTCGAGCGTCACGTCATTGGGGGCGCGCTGGAACAAGGGATGCCTGTGCGCGCAATAAAGCGTGAGCGGGTCGGAATGCAGGTCTTCGTACCGGATACCGGGCAGCTTGCGAAAATACTGTCCGATGCCAACATGCACGGACCCTTCCAACAGCGCGCTTTCGAGGTGATTGGGCGGCAGGGTGAACAGGTGGATGACCATCCGGCTGTGACGCTGCTGAAACCTCCAGATGGTCTCCTCCAGCCGCAGGGTTTGGTCGAACACGATGTTGTCGACCACGCCGAGGCGGAGCTCCCCGACGAGGTCGCCATGGAGGCTGCCCACCGTGGACCGGAATGTCTCGTGGGCGGCCAGCAGCGTCTTGCTGGCCGCATAGACCGCATCGCCCTCGTTGGTGAGGGCGAACCCCCGGCGACCGCGCTGGCATAGGCTCACGCCCAGCCGCATTTCGATCTGAGTGAGGTAGCCGCTGATCGTCGACAGGTTCAGGTTAAGGGCCGATTGCGCCTTTGCCAGCCCGCCTGCCTCCGCCACCGCCACGAAGACCCGCAGAAGCCGGATGTCGGTCTCGCCGAGATGCCCGATGGACGATTGCATAGTTTGGGAACCCTCAAACCAACCTTTGTAGCTAAGATATTTTAGGCCAAAAGTGAATGACGTAAAGTCGAATGTAACGGCCGAAGAATTCGGCCGGATACAGAAAAATTTCGCATAGGGTAGATCAACTAAAGTTTGGCTCGGCAAATAGTATCCGATTTTTTCGGATCGCTTTCGGCTGACATATGATCATATTGGTTCCACATCTTTGATGATCATTTTCAAACTGGAAAATGAAATGGGAATTATGGAAAAGAATTTAAAAGACACGATGCACAATTTGTCAGGAAAATTCTCTCCAAGAGAATATCAGGAGAGGTTTGAGCGGCTACAAATCCTGATGGCCGCAAAGTCTATAGATGCTATTATCGTAACCAATCACCAGAACGTCAATTATTTTGGTGGGATCACATCGATACTGGCCGGAATCCCCGGAGGATATGGGAATGTCAGGCCGCTCATCATAATACTTCCGCGAGGCGGCGATCCGACGGTTCTCGTTCAGTTCACCGACTACGGGAACGCCGCTGCGAACTCGTGGATCGAGGATATCAGATCCTGGGTTTCCCTGCCATTCGACACGAGCTTGCTCGAATCCGTCCTGCGCGAGAAGGGGTTGGAAAACCTGAGGATCGGCATGGAGTTCTCTCGAGAACTGCACCTGGGGATGCCCTACGCCGATTTCCAGCAACTGAAATACAACCTGCCGGATGCCCAGTTCGTCGACGCCGCCGATCTGATCTGGCAACTGCGGATGACCAAGTCCGCGGGCGAGATCGAGCGGATCCGCGAGGCGGCGCAGATAACCGCGCGTAGTCTTCGCGAGAACCTCCCCTTGGTCGAGGAAGGGATGACCGAGCGCGAGATCTCTCGCGCCATCGCGCAGGGATTGCTGCGCCATGGTGCGGACAAGTTCAACTACGTCAGTGCGTTGGCGGGAAATGGTTCCTATGACCGTTTCTGCCAACTGCCGACGGATCGCAAGGTGAAGAAGGGCGAATTGGTCTGGTGCGACCTTTCGGCGATTTATCGCGACTATTGCTCTGACATGTCCTCCTTCACCGTGGTGGGCGGTCCCACCGACGATCACAAGCGATACGCCGACTTGGCCCGAACCATCCATATGAAGGCCCTCGCATACATGCGGCCGGGCTTACGGGCGCGGGACGTGATGGCGTTCATCCGCAAGGCCTACGAAGACTCGGGCTTCAAATACAATTTCGACATCGGCAGATGCGGCCACGGCATAGGCCTGGAACTGGCAGAGCAGCCTTCCATCGACGCAGGCAGCGACATTGTCTTGCAGCCAGGCATGACGATCGCCTTCGAGCCCGCAATCCTCACCGACTGCGGCGTCTTCAACATGGAGGAGGACGTCCTGATAACCGAGGACGGCTGCGAGGTGCTGGCCGAGATGTGGCCCCGATAAACGGCGGGAACCGCCACGACAATTCGAAATGGGGAGCGCTTTGCCGCAAGGCGAGGACGTGAATGAACAGCCGCAGAGCGGCGCAATGGGAGGAAATGAAGTGCACAAAAAGGCCAGCGTATTTCTGACGGCTCTTTCGGCGGTAGCAGCTTTGGTCGGCCTAGCCGCCGGCCACGCCAGGGCGGACACGCTCGATGACATCCGTGCTCGCGGCAAACTGGAGGTCGGTGTCGGCATCATGGGGCTGAAGCCGATCATCTGGCAGAACCCGGACGGCACATACTCGGGCTACGAGTACGACATGCTTCAATACATCCTGCAAAAAATCGGCGTTAAGGACTTCGAGTATGTGAACACCGAATGGACGACGTTGCTGCCTGGCCTGAAAAGCAACCGATGGGACCTGGTATTCTCCGGCGTGGCCATCACCCAGGAGCGCGCCACCGGCGGTGACGCCAAATTCACGAGACCCTATTTCATGTACCTGGACTACGTGATCGTCCCGAAGTCGTCGACTTATCAGAATCTCGCCGACCTCAAGGGAAAGACCGCGGCATCGGTGCTCGGGACGATGGACTCGCTTACAGCCCATAACCTTGCGGACAAGGGGGCATTCGACCAGGTCAAGGACTTCAATACCTTCGGCGAACCCTTCGTGGCCTTGCGCAATGGCCAGGTCGACGCTGTCGTGATCGACCAGACGACGCTCAAGGGGCAACAGGACACGATGGGTGACTTGCGGGTCCTGGCCGGTCCGTATTTCTACGAGCCCAAACCCGAATTGAAGAGCGCGGAAGACAAGGCTCCTTACAAGCTGGGCGCTGTGGGCATTGCCGTCAGATCGAACGACGAGAGGCTGCTGGCGGCACTGAACGGCGCGATCGCCGACATGTATGCCGACGGGACCAACGAGAAGATACTCAAGAAGTACGGCGTCTGGGATCCGGCTCTCGCAAACCCTCTGAAGTGAACCGGTAATCTGGCCGGACAGGCGACTTCCGGTGGTGAAGCGCCTGTCCGCTCGCCTCCTTTGGGACCGGACTTCCGGTAACGGCGCAGACACGGCTTCCTCCGGGATGAGGGCCGTAATCTGCTTCAAGGCTAGGGAACGTCGATAGTGATCGATTTCATCCAGAACTGGCTACCCCAGTATCTTCCCCTGTTGCTGCGAGGGGCCCTCGTAACGATCGAACTCACATGCCTCAGCATGGTGCTTGCACTGGTGATCGGCCTCCTCGTGGCGCTTGGGCGCCGTTCGGGGCCGCCCGCGCTGCAGTGGGTGCTGGCGGCCTATCTGGAGATCTGGCGGGACGTGCCGCTGGTGGTGCAGCTCTTCATCATCTACTTCACGCTCCCGAACATCGGCTTGAGCATTCCGGCCTTTTGGGCTGGCGTGCTGGGGCTGTCGATCAATCTGGGAGCCTACTTGTCCGAGGTGATCCGCGCTGCCATTGCCGCAATTCCACCCGGTCAGACTGATGCGGCGATATCGCTCGGGATGTCGCCTTTTTCCAAATACCGAAGAATCATCCTGCCTCAGGCCTTCCTGATCGCTATTCCGACGATTACTGGATATTTCATATCCCTGCTGAAGGATTGCGCACTTGTATCGTTCATTTCCGTGAACGAACTTCTGCGAAACGGCACAATCATCATAGCGCAGACCTTCGACAGCATGCGGGTATACCTCGTTGTTGGGGCGATCTATTTCATTATGAGCTTCACTGCGTCCAGGTTATTGCGACGCTTGGAGCTCTTTTTGACACCTTCATATCTCAAAAACCGGGCTTCGACCGAGACATCGAGCAGAAGTCCAACGAAGAAAATTGCGGCCGATTCCGCTTCGGGTGCTCGATGAGCATCCAGGATCGAGCTTGCGCCATTGGCAGAAACTGAGGGTGAAGCGATGCCGAATACGGATCGTGACGACGTGCTCAAAGTGGTTGGGCTGCAAAAAAGCTTTGGTCCCAATCGCATCATCAAGGACATCTCCCTCACGGTTAAGCGAGGGGAGGCCGCGTTCGTGATCGGGCCGAGCGGCGGAGGGAAGTCCACCTTCCTGCGCTGCCTGAACTTCTTGGAGATGCCGAGCGGCGGGTCTATCGACTTCTTCGGGGACTGGCTCTGCCGTGAAGCATCGTCGGGCCTGGAAATCCGTTCGGAGAGGGATCTCAGGAAAGCGAGGGCGCGAATGCCGATGGTTTTCCAGCAATTCAACCTGTTTGACCACCGAACAGTGCTTGAGAACGTGATTGAAGGCCCAATGGTGGTTCTGGGTGAGGCAAGGAAGGACGCCATTGAAAATGCCGAGAGCATTTTGAGGCGGGTTGGCTTGGCGGAAAGGAGACATGCCTATCCGGCGCAGCTATCCGGCGGACAGAAACAACGGGTCGGCATCGCTCGCGCGCTGGCCATGCGGCCCGATGCCATCCTGTTTGACGAGCCTACCTCCGCGCTTGATCCGGAATTGGTCGCCGATGTGCTCAACACGATCAGATCGCTGATCCAGGACGGAATGACCATGCTCATCGTCACCCACGAAATCGCATTTGCCCGCAATCTTGCCCATACGGTCTATTTCGTCGACGAGGGATGCGTTGGCGAATTTGGACCGCCTGAACAGGTGATCAAAAGCCCGAACACGCCGCGCGTCAAAGCATTCATCGATGCGGTGCTCCAGCACTAGCCGTCTGTTGAGAATGGCGCTCGCCGCCTGGCACTGCTGCCCAGTCCTTCGTCTCTGTCCGTTGTTCGATCTGGCCTATCCCAGTCCGGCGCGCTCGATCATCAGTCGGAATGCCCTTTCGGCACGGTCCAGGATTGCATCTTCGTCGTGGCTGACGAGCTTTCGTCCGCGCATCAGGATGCGCCCGTCGACAATCGTGGTGTCCACGTCCGCGCCGCTGGCGAAGCGTGCCAGCCGCTGCACAGGGTGCGCCGATGGCCACAGATGCGGCTGGCGCATGTTGACCAGAATGATGTCCGCCCGCTTCCCCGGCTCCAGCGACCCGATCTCGCTTTCCATCGACAAGGCTCGCGCACCGCCCATGGTTGCCATGTCGAGCAACTGTGCCGGCGGCAGGACAGCATCGTCCTTGAAATGCCGGGCATGATAGCGATGCGCCTGGAACATGTTGCGGAACATGTCGAACGAGCGGTCTGGTGCCGCCGCATCGGTGCCGAGCGACACGACAATGCCGCTCTCCATCAATTCGGTTGCAGGACAACGGCCGTAGACCGACATCAACGCGCTCGGATTGTGCGCGACTTTCGCACCTGTGCGTTTCAGCGCCGCGATGTCCTCCTCTGTCAGCTCAATGCAGTGGGCCAGCAGGGAGAGGTCGTCGAACAGTTCAAGCGCTTCCGCATTGGCGGCGATGGAGCCGTCGCGGTGACCGTCCTGAATGAACAGCACACCCTTTTCGCGGGCGAGATTCCTGGTTTTATCCGACAAATTGTATACTGATTGCTGCTCAAGTTCCTTCGCGGTAAATACTGGCAGCGAAACGGCAATCCGCTGATTGCCGCCGGCTCCGAACGCGTCGATCAATTCCGCGCATACGTCCAGTTGCGCCTCAGGCGAAACCCTGATTTCGGCGTGGCCGTCGCGCGTATATTTGCGATAGACATGATCCGATGTCGGCCTGTTCGGCCCTATGGCGAGTATCTCGCGCGCCCCCATATCGGCGACCGTCGTCAGGTGGGCTAGAGCGGCCTCCGGCGCCTCGGTGCGCATGATGTCAGGCCCGCCGCCAAACAACAGGGCAGCGGTCGTCGTGCCGCATTTTATTCGCTCCAGAGCCGATAATGCGGCCTCGGCGGCCCAGAATTCGGCGTCTACCGCCTCGGCGTAGATGCGGCCGGCAATGTTCATCCACGTCTCGGACTCGCTGCCCAATCCCTTGGTCAGGGTATGTCCCGCATGGGCGTGCGTATCGACGAAACCCGGCATGACGACCATTCCGGTGGCGTCAATCCGCTCCGCGCTCGCAGCGGGCGGTGCTCCTTCGCCGACCGCGACGATGCGGCCATCCTCCACCAGGACGTAACCCCTTGAGAGGATGCGGTGTTCTGCATCCATGGTGATCACCGTGCCGTTCTCGATCGACAGGGATTGAGCCATTGGAAACGCCTCCTTGGATGGTTGGATCACGGCTTGTTGAGAGAGCCGCTGCTAAAAAATCGCTACGGTATCTTGAAAGTGTATACAAGATATGTATAGTCAAATTCGGATCGCACTGCATCCAAAAAATAATCACAAGTGCGTATCGAACCGGAGGAAGTTAGTGAACAATCGTCTGAAAACCCTTTTGGCTACGCTCGCCGTCCTGGTGCCGTTGGCCACGCCGTCTCTCGCGCAGACGCTGCGCTGGTCCGCAGCCGGCGATGTCGTCTCGTATGATCCGAACGCCCAGGTCGACAGTTTCACTCAGAGCGTGCAGCACATGGTGTTCGACCCGCTCGTGCGTCGCAACAAGGACCTGGCGCTCGAACCCGCGCTCGCCACTTCATGGGAAGTTGTCGAGCCCACCCGCTGGCGTTTCAAATTGCGCCAGGGCGTGAAATTCCATGAAGGCCAGCCCTTCACCGCCGATGACGTCGTTGCGACCATCCTGCGCGAGATCGATCCTGGCTCGCGCAATCGCGAAAACCTTCCGGCGGTGGTCGATGCGAAGAAGGTCGACGACTTCACCGTCGACATCATCCTCAAGGGCCCGTACCCGCTGCTGCTCAACGACCTGGCGGCCGTCTACATCCTCAGCAAGCCGTGGCTGGAGGAGCATAACGCCCTGAAGCCCGGCAATTCGTCGACTGGTGTGGTCACCTACGCCAGCAACCATGCCAACGGCACCGGTCCCTTCAAGCTCGTCAGCTACGAGCCGGATTCCAAGTCCGTCTTCACCGTCAACAAGGATTGGTGGGATAAACCTCAGCACAATCTGACCGATGTCGAATTCCGGCCCATCGCCTCCGACGCGACCCGCGTGGCGGCGCTTCTGTCCGGCGAAGTGGATCTCATCGCTCCGGTCCCGCTGCAGGATATCGACCGCGTTGCCA
>NZ_JANINM010000041.1 GCF_024509055.1 Mesorhizobium sp.
CGATCATGGTCTTGCGCGCCTTTTCGGCGAACACCATGTTGCCGTCCTTGCCGCACAGCCCGATCGCCCATTCGCCTTCGGCGTTGATCAGCGCGACGATCTCCTTGTTGATCGAGCCGGCCAGCACCATCTCGACGATCTCGACCGTCTTCTGGTCGGTGACGCGCAGGCCGCCCTCGAACTTGGATTCGATGCCCATCTTGGCGAGCATCGCGCCAATCTGCGGGCCGCCGCCATGCACGACGATCGGGTTGACGCCGGATTGCTTGAGCAGCGCTATGTCGCGCGCGAAAGCCCTGCCCAGCGTGTTGTCGCCCATGGCGTGGCCGCCATATTTCACCACGACCGTCTTGTGCTCGTAGCGCTGCATGTAGGGCAGCGCGCTGGAAAGCAGCGCGGCCTGCATTTCGGCGTTGGCGGCGATCTCCGTCATCGGTGTGGTTCCCAAACTGGCAAGGATGGCGGCGTCTTAGCGGGAATTGCCCCGGGTCGCAAACGGCTTTGCGGTCACAATGATGAAAACAGCGGTCCTTAACCCGGCACCTTGAGCGGCGCGCGCCGGTTGAGCCAGCCCGAAATCTTCTCCATCTGAGCGGCGAGCGAGAGCAGCGTCTCCTCGTCTCCGGGCCGCCCGGCTGCCTGGATGCCGAGCGGCAGGCCGCCCGCCGTGACGTGCACCGGCAATGCGATCGAGGGTTGGCCGCTGACGTTCTGGATCGCCGGCCAGTGGGTGAACCACAGGCTTTTGTCCATCATCTGATCAAACACCGGCTTGATCCTGAGCAGTCTTGTCAGATGCAGCCTGTCGAGCAGGTTTTCGATCAGCTCGTCCGCGCCCTTCGGGTCCATCGAGCCGCAGGCGAGCGGCGGGTGCGCGATCAGCGGCATCAGCACGGCGTCGTAACGCGCGGTCTCGGTTATCAGCTGGCGCGCCTTGGCCTGGAGCCGCTGCACGCCGTCATAGACCTCGCCGGCGGTCAGGATTTCGCCGAGGCGGCTGAGCACGCGGGTCGCACGCTCGATATCGCCGGTTACCGGACGACCGATACGCAGCGCTTCGGCCCGCACCGTGCCGGCAACCGCCGAGGCGACGCTCTTGCAGAAATCGGCGATGAAGTCGCGGTCGATAAAGGGAAGGTCGATCTCCTCGACGCTGTGTCCGCCTTCGCGCGCCAGCGCCACCGCCGCGTCCAACGCGGCCATCGTCTCGCTCGAGATCGGCAGGCCGAGCGGCGACTTGCGGTAGACGGCGAGGCTGAGCCTGCCCGGATCGCGGGCCGCGGCCGCCGCGAACGAGCCTTTCGGCGACCGCGCCTCATAAGGAGAAAGAGGATCGGCGCCGTGTGTCAGGTCGAGCAGGAGCGCTGTGTCGCGCACCGATCGGCTGACGGCGTGATCGACGACCATGCCGTACCAGCTTTCGGTGATGAGCGGCGTCAGCGGCACCCGGCCGCGTGAGGTCTTCAGCCCGACCAGCCCGCTGCAGGCCGAGGGCACGCGGATCGAGCCGCCGCCGTCTGAAGCGTGCGCGACCGGCACCACACCCGCCGCCACGAGCGATGCGGCGCCGCCCGACGAGCCGCCGGTGGTATGGCCGGTGTTCCAAGGATTTCGGGTGATGCCGAAGCGCGTCGACTCCGTCATCAGCCGCAGCCCGTGCTCCGGCGTGGTGCTGGTGGCGATGGGGATCAGCCCGGCCGCGAGATAACGATCGACCATCACCGAGTTGAAATCCGCGGTGAAGGCGGGAATGCGGCTGCCGCCGTGGACCGGCACGCCCTTGATGCCGAGGCCGAGGTCTTTCAGCGCGAACGGCACGCCGGCCAGCGGCAGTTTGCGATCGACTGTTTTCGCCCGTGTCCGCGCGGCGTCGTAAAGCGGTTCGGCAATCGCGTTGATGTCTGGCCTTGTCGCCTCGGCGCGCGCGATCGCCGCGTCGACCAACTCCTGCGGCGACACCTCTCCCCGATGCACCAGCTCGGCAAGTCCGGTCGCATCCTGTTCCCAAAGCACACGCTCGACCGACATTGCCACCCCCTTTGGCCGCCCCCGTTTTGCGCAAAAGGCTAGCCCATGGCCCTGCAAATCGAAATCGATATTTGCCTACCGGGCTGAGACCGGAAAGACAGGGCGGCGGGCGCGACTGCCTCTGGTGGACAACACCCGTCTGCACCGTTGCAAATAAACCGCAATCTTCTAATTTGCCTGCATGGCGCCGCAGGACATCAGCAAGCTGATCGTCCGGACTTCGATGAAGGACCGGGCTGCGTTCGATCTGCTCTACAAGCAGACCAGCGCGAAACTTTTCGGCGTCTGCCTTCGTGTATTGAAGGACAGGGGAGATGCGGAAGAAGCGCTGCAGGAGGTCTTCGTCAAGATCTGGACGAAGGCGGACCGCTTCGCAATCTCCGATCTGAGTCCGATTTCCTGGCTGGTGGCCATTGCGCGCAACCATGCGATCGATCGCATCCGGGCGCGGCGCAGTCCCTCTGCCAACATCGATGTAGCCCTCGACGTCGCCGACCCGACGCCGGGACCTGAGGCAATGGCTGTCGCGGGCGGCGAGACCGAACGCATCTACCAGTGCCTCGAAGAACTGGAGAAAGACCGGGCGGCGGCCGTCCGGGGCGCCTATCTGAGCGGCGAAAGCTATGCCGAGCTGGCGGAACGGTTCAAGGTTCCGCTGAACACGATGCGGACTTGGCTTCGGCGAAGCCTGCTCAAACTTAGAGAATGTCTGGAAAGATGACGCTGGCAGAGGACAACGGACCGGAACGTGGAGGCGACGACCTGCTCGCCGCCGAATACGTTCTCGGCGTCCTGGCAGCCGACGAACGCCAGATTGCCTCGAGACGTATCGACACCGAGACGGCTTTTGCCCGGTTGGTCGATGCCTGGGAGGTTCACTTCGCGCCGATGGCTGCGGCCTATGCCGCGGTCGAGGCCCCGGCCTCGGTCAAGGTTGCGATCGACCGCCGGCTGTTTTCCTCGACGGCGGCAACGTCCGCCGAGCCGCGCGGCGGCCTGTGGTCAAGCCTCGGCTTCTGGCGCGGCCTCGCCGCGGCCGCGATCGCCGCCCTGGCCGTCTATGTCGCCCTGCCTTATGTCAATCCGCCGGCGCCGCAGCCTCAGACCAGGCTGGTCGCCTCGCTCGCGGCCGACAACAGCAATGTCAAATATCTAGCGGTCTATGACGCCGCCCGCCACGAGGTTGGCCTGTCGCTCGTCTCCGGCGACCGCGGGACCGGCAAGGACTTCGAGCTCTGGATGATCGAGGGCAAGAACGCGCCGGTCTCGATGGGCGTCATCCCGGCCGGCCAGACCGCGCGCATGGCCGTTTCGCCGGCCGTCCAGCAGAAGCTTGCGCAAGGCGCAGTGCTCGCCGTCAGCCTCGAACCGACCGGCGGTTCGCCGACCGGCCAGCCGACCGGTCCCGTCGTCGCCGCGGGTGACCTGAAGGGCATCTGACCCCGCATCGCGCAAAAGCGACTTTTCTAAGAAGATTGAAAGTCTATCCGCCAAATTGCGCGGGTCGACAGGGTTGACCGCATCATAAATTGACGTTGTCGAAAAATACCGAAAATCAACAAAATCTTGAGGCGTAGCGAAACTAAATTTTTATCGGGTCGTATCTCCTCGCGTTCCCAGCTACGGGAAAAACAACCCGAGGAGACTGACAATATGCGTAAACTCGCCACCCTTCTGCTCGCCGGTACTATCGGCCTTTCGGCGCTCGGCGCCATTGCCTACGCCAATCCGATGGTCGGCGGCGCGCCGATGTACGCCAAGAAGAACATCATCGAGAACGCCGTGAATTCGAAGGACCACACCACGCTGGTCGCCGCCGTCAAGGCGGCCGGCCTAGTCGACACGCTGGAGGGCAAAGGCCCGTTCACCGTTTTCGCGCCGACCAACGAGGCCTTCGCGGCGCTCCCGCCCGGCACGGTCGAAACGCTGCTCAAGCCCGAGAACAAGGACAAGTTGGTCAAGATCCTCACCTGTCACGTTGTCGCCGCCAAGGCCATGGCCGCCGACGTCGCCAAAATGGCCAAGGCCGACGGCGGCGCCCATGAGGTCAAGACGGTCGGCGGCTGCGCACTGACGCTGAAGTCGGAAAAGGGCAAGGTCACCGTGACCGACGAGAACGGCAATGTCGCCCACGTCACCATCGCCGATGTTCGCCAGTCGAACGGCGTCATCCACGTCGTCGACAAGGTTCTCTTGCCGAAGATGTAACAAAGCGGGCCTGGCCGGCGAAGACATGGCTGAGCGCCGGCCGCGACATCCAAGATCCGCGCCGCCGGCAAGGGTATGCTCCGCGTCGTCCGCAAGGGCGGCGCGGAGCAGCACCGGGATAAGCGATAGGGCGTCACCGGCTTTTGATTTCCGGGCAGGGCTCTATCTTGGCACAATGGACCAGGAGGAACGGCCATGAACCGTCGCGATTTTCTCTGGAGCGGCACAGCCGCCACCGCTCTCGTCGTTGGGGCCGCGGCGATGCTGCGCGTCGGCGCGCCGAGACCCGCTCTCGCCGCTGAGACGTTCGAAGTCACCAAGACCGATGCCGAATGGCACGCCATCCTTTCTGACGCCGCCTTCGACGTGCTGCGCAAGCAGGGCACCGAATATCCTGGCACCAGTCCGCTGCTCAACGAGCACCGCAAGGGCGTCTTTGCCTGTGCGGGCTGCGACCTGCCGGTCTACCCGTCGGAGACGAAGTTCGATTCCGGCACCGGCTGGCCGAGCTTCTGGCAGGAAATTCCCAATTCCATCGGCAAGACCGAGGACCGCTCGCTGGGCATGACCCGCACCGAGGTCCATTGCCGCCGCTGCGGCGGCCATCTCGGCCATGTCTTCGACGACGGCCCGCCGCCCACCGGCCTGCGCCATTGCATCAACGGCGTGGCGCTGAGCTTCAAGCCGGCGACCGCCGCCTGACAGCTGGGGCGGACTTGCTATCCCAAAAAACATGACCCCGGAAATCGTCGCCGATTTCCGGGGTCACGCGTTGAGGAGGCCAGGCGGGGGTTCCGGCTTCCTCAATGGCCTCCGCCGCCGCCACCGCCCTGTTGGGCCGGCTTGTTGATGAACAGCACGAAGAATCCGAGCGAGGCGAACAGAACCGTCAGCATCATGAACACGTCCATGAAGGACAAGAGCGCCGCCTGCTGCTGGACCATGCCCGACAGCTTCGAGATCGCCGCGCTGTTGGCGTCGAGGCCCGCGGTCTGCTGGAAGTTCACCGTCATGTTCTGCAGCTTGGTCTGCGCCGCGGCGCTTCCCCACTGCACATGCTCGGCAAGCCGCGCATAGTGGAAGGCGTTGCGGTTGATGAGCACCGTGTTGATGACGGCGAGGCCAACGGCGCCGCCGAGGTTGCGGGTCAGGTTGAACAGGCCCGACGCATTCTTCAGGCGCTCCGGCGGCAGCGTGCCGAGCGCGATGTTGTTGATCGGCACCATGCACAGCATCATCGAGCAGCCGCGCAGGATCTGCGGGATCAACAGCTCATAGAAATCCCAGTCGGCTGTCAGGTGCGTCATCCACCAGGTGCCGGTGGCGAAGCCGAAGAAGCCGATCATCATCATCAGACGCAGATCGATCTTGTTCGACAGGATGCCGGCAACGGGCGCGGTGAAGAACATCGCCAGGCCGCTGACGAACAGCGCCTCGCCGATCATCATCGAATCGTAGCCGCGGATACGGCCGAGGAACACCGGATAGAGATAGGTGAGCCCGTAAAGGCCGATGCCGACGACGAAGGAGAACAGCGAGCCGAAGGCGAAGTTGACGTTGCTGAAGGCCCTGAGGTCGACGATCGGCTCCTCGGCGGTGAAGACGCGCCAGAAGAACACGATGCCGCCGATCGTCATGATGATGGCGCAGGCGAACACGGCCGGCTCCTGCAGCCAGTCATGGTTCGGACCTTCCTCCAGCACATACTCCATGCAGCCGAGGAAGGCGGCCATGCCAAACAGGCCCCACCAGTCGAACTTGGAGAACAGCTTGAGGTTCGGCTTGTCGAAGTCGATCAGCGACCACGCAGCCGTCGCCACCAGGATGCCCGGCACGACATTGATCAGGAACAGCCAGTGCCAGGACATGGCATGGCTGATATAGCCGCCGACCGTCGGACCGATCGTCGGCGCCAGCGTCGCCACCAGGCCGATCATCGGCGAGACGACGGCGCGCCGCGACGGCGGGAAGATGGTGAAGGCGGCCGCGAAGACGCTCGGGATCATGCCGCCGCCGATGAAACCCTGGATGGCGCGGTAGACGATCATCTGGTCGATGTTGGTGGCTGTCGCGGCAAGCGCGCTGGCCGCCGTGAAGCCGGCCGCGGCGATGGTGAACAGCACGCGCGTCGACAGCATGCGGCTGAGGAAGCCCGACAGCGGGATCATCACCACCTCGGCGATCAGATAGGCGGTCTGCACCCACGGGATTTCGTCCGAGCTGGCGCTCAGGCCGGCCTGGATTTCAGACAGCGAGGCCGAGACGATCTGGATGTCGAGGATCGCCATGAACATGCCGAACACCATCGCCAGGAAGGCGA
>NZ_JANINM010000042.1 GCF_024509055.1 Mesorhizobium sp.
TTCATGCGCGAGGTTGTTGAGCGGGCAGCCGCGCACATAGCCCTGCTGCTCGAGCTCGGCGGCCACGGCCTCGAACGCGGCGCGCACGCCCGCGCGCGCCGAAGGCGCTGCCCTGACCGGGGCGATCCAGGTTTCTTCCACCGCTCCGGCCACGCGCTCCTCGATGACCGCCAGGGCCAACGCCTTCTTGGTCGGGAAATGGTGATGCAGCGCGCCGCCGGTGACGCCGGCCGCCGCCATCAGGTCGCCGAGGCTCGACGCGTGATAGCCGCGCGCCTGGAAGGATTCTTCCGCGACGTCGAGCACGCGGCGGCGCATGCCTTCGGGATCGTTGATGCGCTTCTTGCGCGCCGTGCGCGGCCGCGCCGCAATCTCTCCTGACATTGCATCACGATAGCAGATTGACAAAACAGGACAACCGGTCTGTTTATAAAACAGGACAATCACCCTGTTTTGGAAACGACGATGAACCCTGCCCTGAATGCCTCTCGCTTTGCCTCGCCGATTGTCGAGCTTCGCCAATACACGTTGAAGCCCGGCCAGCGCGAAACACTGATTGCCCTCTTCGACCGCGAGTTCGTCGAAACACAGGAAGCGACCGGCATGACGGTCATCGGCCAGTTCCGCGACCTCGACCGCCCCGACATGTTCGTCTGGCTGCGCGGTTTCGAGGACATGACGGCGCGGAAGAATGCGCTGACGGCTTTCTATGACGGGCCTGTCTGGGCGGCGCACAAGGATGCCGCCAATGCGACGATGATCGATTCCGACGATGTGCTGTTGCTCAAGCCGGCCTGGCGGGGAGCGGAGTTCGACCTGCGGCCGGCGGCCGCCGAGGCCAAAAGCATGAGTGACGATAGGCGCTTGCCGGGATTTGTTGAGATTTCGATTCATCATTTGCAACCAGGCACGGAGGCAAGCTTTGCAGAGCGCTTCCGCACGGAAACGCTGCCACAGATGACGGATGGCGCTCAGGTCCTGGCGGCGTTCATCACCGAGCGGGCCGAGAACACATTTCCACGCTTGCCAGTGCGTGCCGGCGAAACCGTCTTTGTCGCCGTTACCGCGGCCGCTGGTGCGGCAGCGCCCCGAGGCCCGTCGGAGTACGCTGCACCGGAGGTGACAAGGACACAAACCTTGCGGCTTGCGCCAACGCGGCGATCGCTTCTTGGCTAGGCCGATGCCTGGCGTATGTCGTCGGGACGTATCGCCTGGCGGCGCCCGTGGATGACATGGATCGCGGGGCGGCGCGCGCCCCATCCGGTGACCTGCTCCAGATCGTGGGAAATCCTGAGGAGGCGGTGATCTTCGTTGCGACGGCCGGCAAGCTGTATGCCTATGGGCAAGCCACCGCTTGACTGGAAAAGCGGAAGACTGGCGGCTGGTTGTCCCGTCACATTGAAGATTTCGGTGAAAGGCGCGAAGCCATAGGCCCTGGCGGCCCACCCATCGTAATCGAACACGGCCTCGTCGCCGCGAATGGCGCCGATCGGAGGCGGCAATTCGGCCGTCGTCGGCGTCATGACCAGATCGAAACCATCGAATGCCTTCGAAATGGCAAGCGTCGCGCCATGCAGCCGGCTGTGCGCCTTGAGGTAGTCGCTCGCCGACGCCCGGCGAAAGCGGTCCAACGCGTACCAACTGAGGCTTTCAAGTTCTTCGGGCCGGGGCATGCGGCCGATTTCGTCCGCACGCTCTTCAACCAGAGACGCGATCTCCGACATCCAGAAGATGTTCCACTCGATCCCGCCATCGGCTTCGGGCGGAAATCGCGCCTCGACGACCTCGTGCCCCATCTCCTCGAGCAGGGCCATGGCCTGCGCGAACTTCTCGCCGATCTCTCCCGCCACCGCAGTGCCGTCCGGGCGATGCGCAACGCAGGCAATGCGAAGGCGCTCCCCGGGCGAAGAAAGCCAGTCCAGATAAGACGGCACGGATTTCGGCACGGAGTAAGGCGCTCCGGGTTCCGGGCCGGCTGTAACGTCCAGCATGGCGGCGCTGTCCCGTACGGTGCGCGAGATCACGTTTTCCGCAAACAGCCCGGCCCCAACCTGATCTCGATAGGGGCCGACGGGATTGAGACCCCTTGACGGTTTCAGGCCAAACACGCCGCAACACGCCGCTGGCACGCGGATTGAGCCGCCAATGTCGGAACCGTGAGCGACTGGAACCATGCCGCTTGCCACCGCGGCCGCGGCGCCGCCGCTTGAACCGCCGGCAGTGACCGAGACATCCCATGGATTGCGGGTCGGTCCCCGAAAGTGAGGCTCGGTGACGAAGTCGTTGGCGAATTCCGGCGTGTTGGTCTTGCCGAGCAGTGTCAGGCCGGCCGCGCGCCATCGCCGAACGATTTCGCTATCCGGCTTCGGCCTGGCATCGCTGAAATAGCGCGACGAATGCGTCGTCGGCCATTCGCGGACATGAACGCCGGTATCCTTGACCAGGAATGGGACGCCCCCCAGCACCGAATTGGCCCGGCAGGTCTCGGCGGCCGAAGGACCCCATTGCGTGTCGATCAGCGTAACCGCATTGATCAGTGGGTTGAGCATCCCGATCGCTTCAATCGCCAGTTCGGCGACCTCGGTCGCCGAGACTTCGCCGGAGCGGATCAGCCGGCTCAGCGCGATGGC
Source organism: Mesorhizobium sp. (assembly GCF_024509055.1). Classification (GTDB taxonomy): domain Bacteria; phylum Pseudomonadota; class Alphaproteobacteria; order Rhizobiales; family Rhizobiaceae; genus Mesorhizobium. Next base: position 2,631 of record NZ_JANINM010000042.1, read on the forward strand.
ATCGGACGCAGCGTATTGCGACAGGTTCATCGAACCGCTCCGCCGAATCCGGCCCCTGTTGCGGCTGATGCGGTTTGCCCGGCATGGCCCGCACTCCCGGCATATTCCAGGATGGCGGCCGCTACCAGCGCCGGATCTTCCCAGTGGGGATTGTGACCGCAATTCTCCGCGCTCACGAACCTCGCGGCGGGAATTTCTTCGAGAAGCCGTTGCTGATGGAGTGCATCGAACAACTGGTCGTGTGCGCATCCGATTACCAGCGCATCCACCTGTATTGCCCGCGCCATCGCCGTCAGGTCCGTGCCGCGAATCTCGCCTAGGATCGCGCGCCAACGCGCGGCGGGCATCCCTGAAGCGTCCCGTGCAAGACCGTCGAGAAAGGACCTAGGCACACCGGGCCCGCACGCGTGCCACCAGTCGTAGAACGGATCGGCCGGCTCGATCGGATCGCAGAGCCCGGTGACGCCGGCGACCAGCGGATGGTCTGACGCGAAATCGGGTTTCAGCGTGCCGGCCATGACCACCAGCCCACCGATCAGATCTGGATGCCCTCCAGCCAGCGCGATCGACACCATGGCGCCGAGCGAATGGCCGACCACGACCGGCCGGTCGAGCCGCAGGCGCCGGATCAGCCCGGCGAGGTCCTCGGCGAAATCGACGGCGCGATAACTCTCGCCCGCCTGCGAGGCGCCGTGGCCGCGCAGGTCCGGCATGATCAGCCGGCGACCGGCCAAATGCGGCGCCAGCAGAGAGAAGCTTCGGCTGGTGTCGGTGAAGCCGTGGACGAGCAGAAGCGGCGGCCCGGACCCGGCGATCTCGACATAGGCGATGTCGAGACCTCCGATCTCCACGGATCGCGTGCGACCGGCCCATGCACTCTGATCCGCCACGTCCAACGCCGGCCTCACAATCCGAGCTTTTGCTTGACTGCGGCGAGACCGGGCTTGCCGTCAAACGTGGTGACGCCCGCCAGCCAGGCATCAAGCCTGTCCTTGTGCAAGGTAATCGACTTCAGCGCCCCTTCCTCCGGCTTCATGCCGTCATTGATGAGATAGCCCATGCCGACATTTTCCATGTCGATGTCGAAGGCAAGGTTCTTCAGGACCTTTGCCACGTTCGGGCATTCCTGCAAATAGCCTTTGCGCACCTGCGTCGTCACCGTGGCGGCGCCGAAATTCGGGCCATAGAATTTGTCGCCGCCGGTCAGGTACTTGAAGTCGTACATCGTGTTCATCGGATGTGGCGCCCAACCCTGGAAGACGATGAACTGCTTCTCCTTGATCTCGTAGCCGACCTCCGAGAGCATGCCGGCTTCGCTCGACTCGACCACCTGCCAGCCGGCGAGACCGAATTGCGGATCGGCGATGGCATCCATCATCAGTTGGTTCGATCCCGGCTCGATGCCATACATCTTCTTCCCGAATTTGTCGGCGAACTTGTGCAGGTCGGACAGATCCTTGACGCCGGCCTCCCAGACATAGGTCGGCACCGCGAAGGTGTATTTGGCGCCGACCAGATTGACGCGCACATTCTCGATCGAGCCATCCTTCTTGTAGGGCTCGTAGTAGGTGACCATGGCCGGGTCCCAATAGCCGAGGAACAGGTCGAGGTCTTTGTTCTTCATGCCCTCGTAGATGACGTTGATGCCCAGCACCTCGCTCTGCGGCTCGTAGCCGAGCGCCTGGAGCAGCACCTTGGCCACGCCTGTCGTGAAGGCGAGATCGTTCCAGCCAGGCTCCGCCATGCGGACCGCCTTACAACCTTCGGCCTCGGCGGCCCGGGCGGTCTGGGAAGCCAGCATCAAGGCCGCGACACAGACGCCATTCGTAAGCATGCGCAACATTCGGATTCTCCTCATCGTCGAATTGACCTTTTGGTCGATTTATTGTCCCACTGGTCAATCATTGATCTGAGCGGACGAAGATGTCAACATGGATTCGCCATGCATGGATCGATCCGGTGAAACTCACGCGTCTCAGCGACATACGCCGCAAGGAGCTGCGGCAGGCCGCCTTCGCAGTCCTTCAGCGCGAGGGGATTGCCGGCGCGACGATCGAAAAGGTTGCTGCCCAGGCAGGCGCCTCGAAGGGCATCGTGCTGCACTATTTCAAAAGCAAGCAGGAGCTGTTCGAGCACGCGCTCCGCGAATCCAATCTCGTATTGCGCGATGCCGTGACGGCGCGGCTGAAGCAGGCACGCACCCCGATGCAGCGGATCGACGCCATCATCGACGGCAACTTCGAGGAGCACCTGTTCCAACCGTCACTCTGCCATGCCTGGCTGTCGCTCTGCGCCGAGGTGCCGCGCGACGAGAAGCTGGCGCGCATCCAGAAGGTCATCCACGCGCGCATGCGTTCGAACCTCCTTTCCGGCCTGCGCGGCCTCACTTCACCGGACGTGGCCGACGAGATCGTGCTGGGGGTCACGGCGCTGATCGACGGGCTGTGGCTGAGGCTCGGCCTGCAGCCGGGCAGCGTCTCGCGCGAGCAGGCGATCCGCCAGGTCAAGGACTATGTCGCGGGGCGGCTGGCGATGCGCCAAAGCGCGGCCGCCGAGTGATCTCCTCCGAGAGGGAGATCACCGGCCCCACCTTCAACCGATTTGCATCCTAGCCGCCCGCAATCTCCGCTTGATGCCTTTTGTGCAACGCGATACGCCCTTGCCCAAACCGACAGACCGGAGACTTGCCGTGAGCGCTGAAATGACCAGAACCGAAACCGACACGTTCGGTCCCATCGAGGTCGCCGCCGACCGTTACTGGGGCGCGCAGGCGCAGCGGTCGCTCGGCAATTTCAAGATCGGCTGGGAAAAGCAGCCGGCCTCGATCGTGCGGGCGCTCGGCGTCATCAAGCGCGCCGCGGCCGAGGTCAACATGGAGATGAAGCGGCTGGATCCGGCCGTCGGCGAGGCGATCGTGAACGCCGCGCAGGAAGTCATCGACGGCAAGCTCAACGACCATTTCCCGCTCGTGGTCTGGCAGACCGGCTCGGGCACGCAGTCCAACATGAACGCCAATGAGGTGATCTCAAACCGGGCCATCGAGATGCTGGGCGGCGTGATGGGCTCGAAGAAGCCTGTCCATCCGAACGACCACGTCAATATGAGCCAGTCGTCGAACGACACCTATCCGACGGCCATGCACATCGCCTGCGCCGAGCGCATCGTGCATCACCTGATCCCGGCGCTGCACCACCTGCACAAGGCGCTCGACGCCAAGGCCCGTGAATTCAACCACATCATCAAGATCGGCCGCACCCACACGCAGGATGCGACCCCGCTGACGCTCGGCCAGGAATTCTCGGGCTATGCCGCGCAGGTCGCGTCTTCGATCAAGCGCATCGAGATGACGCTGCCCGGCCTGCAAGAACTGGCGCAGGGCGGCACCGCCGTCGGCACGGGCCTCAACGCGCCGGTCGGCTTCGCGGAGAAGGTGGCGGACCGCATCGCTTCGATCACCGGGATCTCCTTCGTCACCGCGCCGAACAAGTTCGAGGCGCTGGCGGCGCATGATTCCATGGTGTTCTCGCATGGCGCGATCAACGCGGCTGCGGCAGCGCTGTTCAAGGTCGCCAACGACATCCGCTTCCTCGGCTCCGGCCCGCGCTCGGGCCTCGGCGAGCTGTCGTTGCCGGAAAACGAGCCGGGCTCCTCGATCATGCCGGGCAAGGTCAACCCGACGCAGTGCGAGGCGATGACGCAGGTCTGCGTGCAGGTGTTCGGCAACAACGCTGCGCTGACCTTCGCCGGCAGCCAGGGCCATTTCGAGCTCAACGTCTACAACCCGCTGATGGCCTACAACTTCCTGCAGTCGGTGCAGCTGCTGGCCGACGCCTCTGTCTCCTTCACCGACAATTGCGTCGTCGGCATCGAGGCGCGCGAAGACAACATCAAGGCCGCGCTCGAGCGCTCGCTGA
>NZ_JANINM010000043.1 GCF_024509055.1 Mesorhizobium sp.
ACGAAGACGGTGTCGAGGGCAAGCTGGTGTCGATCGCCGGCCTCAGCGGAGCGGGTGCCACCGGAACGCTCGTCCAGCCGATCCGGCTGCTCCCAATCACGAACGGTTCGCTGGCGGCATACTCCTTATGGAGCTACGAGCAGGCAGTCGACCTGCAGAAGATCACCGATCCAGCCCGGCGCCAGGCGCGCATTGACGCGGGAGCGGTGTCGATGGAACAGTTCATGCAGAGCGTCGCCGAAACGCGGCCCTCGGACCTCGCGGGTACTGTCGCGCTCGTCGACGAATGTTTGGCCGCGCTCGGTGAAATGTCGAGCGCTTTCGATGCCGTAGCAGGAGCAGAGGCTCCTCCGGTCTCGGGATTGCGCGAATTGCTTCAGCAGGTCGTTTCCTCCATCCGCTATTTTGCAGCCGACAAACTCGCCTCGGCCGCTATCGACAATCCCCAGCCGGCGGACGACGTTTCCGAAACTGGCGCTTCATTGGGTGCCGAGGGCGGCGCGACGGTCGCGGTCCGGCGTATCGACGGCTATGCCTCGCGAAACGAGGCGCTGGAGGAGCTTACGCGCCTTGCCAGCTATTTCCGCAAGACGGAGCCGCATTCGCCGATTTCGTACACGCTGGAGGATACCGTTCGGCGGGCCCGAATGTCATTGCCGGAGCTTCTCGCCGAACTGGCCGGAGACCCGACACACGTCCAGCGCATCCTGCTGGCTGCGGGCATCAGAAACCAGGAGTCCTAGGCCCGGCGCGCAGCACCGGGTCGTCTCGACGTCGATCCACACATTCAGCGAGGGTATGACCATGGCAGAAAGCGTTCAACAGAAGCTCAATCGGGTGCGCAAGCCGCGCGTCCATATCACCTACGATGTCGAGACCGAAGGCGCGCAGGTGCGCAAGGAATTGCCCTTCGTCGTCGGAGTGATCGGTGATTTTTCCGGCAAGCCTTACGCGCCGCAAAAGCCGCTGAGGGATCGCAAGTTCATCCAGATCGACCGTGACAATTTCGATGACGTCATGCAGCGCATGACGCCGGGGGCGGAATTCAAGGTCGACAACACGCTGGCTGCAGACGACAGCCAGATGGCGGTCTCCCTAAAGTTCAATTCGATGGACGACTTCGAGCCGGCAGCGATCGTCGATCAGGTCGAACCTCTTCGCAAGCTTCTCGCAGTGCGCAACAAGCTGCGCGATCTCATGTCGAAGGTCGATCGTTCGGAAGAACTCGAAAGCCTCCTCGAGGAAGTTCTTCAGAATACCGACAAGCTCTCCGCTCTGGCCGGAGAACTCGGCAACGAAACCAGCAAGGAATCGTAAGCGATGAGCAGCGAAGCGAAAACCGAAGCGGCCGAGGCGGCCCGCAGCGAAGAAACTGGTTCCCTGAGCCTGCTCGATCAGGCGATCGGCGCCACCCGCAACTCCGAGCCGGACGAGATGCAGGATCTCCTGCGCACGCTGACCTCGGAAGCCTTGTCAGGCACCGTCACCTTCAGCAAGAACCTGACACAAACCTTCAACAGGGCCATCGCCGCCATCGACGAAAAGCTTTCCAAGCAGCTCTCGGCGATCATACACCATGAGGACTTCCAAAAACTGGAAGGCAGTTGGCGCGGCCTCAACCATCTGGTGAAAAACTCCGAAACCGGCGCGACGCTCAAGATCCGCATGCTGAATCTGAAGAAAAAGGATCTGCACAAGGATCTGACGAAGGCGGTCGAGTTCGACCAGAGCCAGATATTCAAGAAGATTTACGAATCGGAATTCGGCACGCCAGGCGGCGAACCTTACGGCGTGCTGATCGGCGACTACGAATTCGGCAAGGGCACCGAGGACCTGGAGGTGCTCCAGGGCATGTCGAACGTAGCGGCGGCGTCCTTCGCGCCGTTCGTATCGGCCGCCAGCCCCGACATGTTCGGGTTGGAAAGCTTCACCGAACTGTCAAAGCCGCGTGATCTCGAAAAGATCTTTGAAAGCTCCGAATACATCAAGTGGCGCAGCTTCCGTGACAGTGAAGATGCCCGCTTCGTGACGCTGACCATGCCCCGGGTGCTGGCCCGCGTTCCCTACGGTTCTGCCGGAAGGTCGATCGAAGAGTTCAAGTTCGAAGAGGCGCCAATCAGCTCGAACGGTGTCGTCAGCGCCATGACCCAGGATCAGTTCAGCTGGATGAACGCATCCTATGCGCTCGGCGAGCGGTTGACCTCGGCTTTCTCGAAATATGGCTGGTGCGTTGCCGTGCGCGGCGCCGAGGGCGGAGGCAAGGTCGAGAACCTGCCGAGCTTCACTTTCACAAGCGATGACGGCGACATCGACCAGCAATGCCCGACGGAGATCGGCATCACCGACCGGCGCGAGGCGGAGCTGTCGAAGCTCGGCTTCTTGCCGCTGTGCCACTACAAGGGATCTGACTATGCGGTCTTCTTCGGAGCCCAGACTTCGCAGAAGGCAAAAAAATATGACAGCCCTGATGCGACGGCCAACGCCGCCATATCCGCGCGCCTGCCCTACATCATGGCGACCGGCCGTTTCGCTCACTACCTGAAGGTGATGGGACGCGACAAGATCGGCTCGTTCCTGGAGGCGTCCGACTGCGAGAGGTGGCTGAACAGCTGGATCCGGAACTATGTCAATGGCAATCCGGATGCCAGCGCGGAGATGAAGGCGCAGTATCCGCTTGCCGAGGCCAAGGTTTCGGTGACGGAAGTGCCGGGAGCTCCGGGTTCTTACAATGCGGTTGCCTATCTTCGGCCATGGCTGCAGATGGAGGAGCTGACGGCCTCGATGCGGCTCGTTGCCAGAATCCCACAGATGGGATGATAAACTGAATGCGCCGGACCGAAGGCAAAAAAGGGTCTTCGGTCCGTTGCGACTCTTGACTGACTCCTTGACGCGCCGTGCCTCCACTTGGGGGCAGGGAGCTTCAATTTCTGACTGAACGCGAATTGTTAGGTCGGGTCGGCGGTTCCATCAAATAATGAACCGCTACAGAGCCGAAGAAGACGGGAGACCTGACGATCGATACCGGCAACGAGGGCGTAGCGGAGGCGATCGCGGGGGCATCGGCGTACGGCCGTTTCGATGAACCGTTGCGCTTGCGCGTGGTCGATTGTGCTCTTGATGCCGCCGAGGGAGAGAGCGCGTCCGCGCTGCAGGCGTTCATCTCGGAGGAAAATCCGGCCGACCTCCTTCGCCGGTGGTTTGGCGACCGCTCCCTCGAGGATATGAAGGAAAAAAGAACGCGTTCCCTGCGCGTCCTTCTCGATCGCGACCTTGCCGCTCTCGATGCGGTGTTGTCCGAGCAACTCGACGCCATTCTCCATCATCCGGATCTGAAGCGGCTCGAGGCCGGATGGCGCGGCGTTTCCTATCTTCTTGACCAGATCGAAAGCGACGACAAGGTTATCGTTCGCCTGTTCAGTGCCACATGGGCGGAATTGGGACGGGACTTCGAGCGTGCAAACGACTTCGATCAAAGCACGCTCTTCACGAAGGTCTACAGCGAGGAATATGGAATGCCCGGCGGCCTTCCATACGGCCTTCTGCTGTGTGACTATTCCATTCGCCACCGCTACACGAAGGATGCGCCGGTCGCGGCAACGGACGATATAGGAACGCTGTCAGGTCTCGCCGAAGTCGCCGCCGCTGCATTTTCTCCCTGTGTCATAGGCGCTGCGCCCGAACTCTTCGGCGTGGCCAACTTTGCCGAACTTTCGTATGCCCAGAATTATGATGCCGGCTTCCGGCTGGCCGAATATCAACGCTGGCGGCGCCTGCAGCAGAAGGAAGAGAGCCGTTTCCTCGGCGTGGTCCTGCCGCGCATCCTGCTTCGCGGCCTTCACGGCGACGGGCCGGGCCGGCGCGAGGGTTTCATCTACCGCGAACGCGCGCTGGGCATTGACGATTGGCTGTGGGGCAATGCCGTCTTCGGTTTCGGAGCGGTCGTCATCCGCGCCTTCCGGGAATCGGGGTGGTTCGCCGACATCCGCGGAGCGCGCGAGGGACACCTTGGCGCGGGACTGCTGAACGGGCTTCCTGCTCCCCCGTTTTCCACCGGAGAGGCTGTCGCCTACCGCAGACCGCTGGAGGTCGAATTGACCGACAAGAAGCAGAAGGTCCTGGAGGAACTCGGCTTCGTCGCGCTCAGTCCCTGCAGCTATACCGAGTCCGCCGTCTTTCTCGGCGCCCAGTCGCTCCATGTTCCCGCGATCGAGGACACGCCGGAAAGCAGGAACGCGAGACTGTCCTCCATGCTGCAATATGTTCTTTGCGTCAGTCGCTTTGCGCATTACGCAAAAGTGATCGCCCGCGATCGCGTGGGAGCCTATACGACGGCGGCCGAACTCCAGCGCCTGCTCGGCGAATGGCTGCGCGGCTATATGCTCGGCAATGCCGATGCCGGCCCCGAACTGAAGGCCCGCTATCCGTTGAGCGGCGGCAGGGTGGAAGTCAGCGAGATTCCCGGAAAGCCTGGAATTCTATCCTGTGTAATTCAGGTCGAGCCGCATTTCCAATTCGACCAGATCGTGACGGGAATTCAACTGCGGACGGAAATCCCGGCTGCACGTGCCATCAGGCAGGGATGATCGCATGGCGAAGACGCCGAGCAAGGAGCCGGTTGCCCTGCCGTTGTTCGACAGATTGCTGCAAGGCGACAACATAGAAACCGACATCAACGTAGATCGCGCCATCCGCGTATTGCGCGAATCCATCCGTCGCGACCTGGAGACTCTGTTCAATACCCGTCCAAGATATCTGGCGCTTCCGGAAGGACTGGATGAATTGCAGTCCTCACTGATTGCCTTCGGGCTGCCGGACCTCCAGATCCAGCAGATGGCCTCGGCAACGCAACAGGAGGTGTTCCGACGGCGGCTTGAAGCAGTCGTCAGGCGGTTCGAGCCGCGGCTGCGCGAACTCTCCGTGGAGATTGTCAAGGGCGAGGAGCAAGCGCGGGACCGCACGCTGCGCTTTCGCATCAATGCCGTTCTCGATGTCGCGTCGACATCGGAGATCGTCATCTACGACACGGTCGTCGATCCGGTCTCAGGAGCGCTCTCGTTTGCTGGTGGCACGACCACCGTCTAAAGCGCCGCGGAAGCTATAATGCTGCAATTCGCGGCGACACTTCGGAAACCGTGCCGGCCACCTCACGACATGCTGCTTGATTGCGACATCCCATCGTGACACTGTCTAAGGAGCAAAAGCGGGGACCGCTATGGCGACTTTCTCGATATGGGATCCGGTGCCGTGGTTCCGGGAGCAGATGTATGTTTCCATCCAGCTCGGCGTCGAGGGCGAGGTCACGGCCTATCAAGAAGGCGTGAATCTCAAGCCGAAGCTCAGCAAATGGCAAGCGCTTCTGACCGACGGGCCAGTGCCGAATACGCTGCACTTCCCAACTGGCACCCGTTGCGCGCTGAAAGTCGAACGCGGTACGCTGTACCTCAACCTCAAGGCCGGAACAGGTGGGCCCGACGAAGGTATCCGTTTCTTGCCGTGGCGGGCGGACAATTGCAGCTATCTGCAGCTGGATCCCGCGGCGCAGTTCGTGGCAACGGGGCCGCTGACCGGTTGCAACATCTATGTCGCCGGCGATCTCTCGCAGCCCTGGTTCTTCCACGCCAACAAAAACTCAGACGACGAGGGTGGCGAGACGGCGAAGCGCAAATGGCCGCTCGACCTGCTTGCGGCGGGCGTTGGGGGAAGCGGCCCGATGGTCGTCCGCGGGTCGCTGGAACGCGCTCACTACTCCTCCCGCGGCTACCAGGGCATGGTCTTCGGATACAAGAAGGCAAATCTCTGGGAATTTTACTTCTGGGGGATCAGCACCGGCGGCAACTACGTCCGCCGCATGTGCTGACGTCGTCTAATACCGGCATCATCTGCCCGGTGTTCGCCAAGCTGGTGGTGCTGTCGTTCCATTAAGGCCAGCGGCTCGGCCTCGCGCCTAAAAGGCAATCCGCAGCAGCGAAAAATCGTCGGGCAGGGGACCGCCGCCGTTGAAGGAGCGCACCCATTCGAGGACCGCTCCGGGGCTGTCGCAGCTTGGGCCCGTACTGAAGTCCATCAGCCGATCAAAGCTCAGCATGTCTCCGTCGGGCCCGTCGATCTCGAACGTTCCGTCGCTGAGTAGAAGCAGCCGGTCTCCCGACCGTATTTCGGCCTGCGCCGCCTCATAGCCGATATCGGCGACAACACCGATTGCCACGCCTCCCGGCGTCGCCAGCGGCTGCGCGAGCGTGCCGCCGCCGCCGTCGCGCAAATGGATTGCCGGCGGGTGGCCCGCGCTGGCAAAGCGCAGGCTGCCTTCCGGACGGGCATAGACCCCGTACCAGATTGTAAAGAACATGTCGTTCTGCCGTTCCATCGGGAAGGCTTCGTTGAGTGCGCCAAGCACGGCGGCCGGGTCGCGGAAGTCTATGCCGCGCAAGGTCGCCGTGCGCAGCAGGTTGATGACAGTCGCCGACAGGAGCGCAGCGCCGACGCCGTGGCCGCAGACGTCGAGCAGGTAGAAGGCGATGTGATCGGCATC
>NZ_JANINM010000044.1 GCF_024509055.1 Mesorhizobium sp.
GCCTTGTTGTTGTCGTCCATGGCGTAGTCGACGCCGCCTTCCTTGAGGCCGAGATTCTCGACGCCGCCCTTGAAGGTACCGTTCTTGCCATCCATGAAGGCATTGTACACGGCAACGTCGACGCGCTTCATCATCGAGGTCAGCACCTTGCCGGGCTGCAGGCCGTTCTGGTTGGAATCGACGCCGACGCCGAGCTTGCCGGCATCCGCGGCAGCCTGCAGCACACCGACGCCGGTGCCGCCGGCGGCGGCATAGACCACATCGGCGCCCTGGTCGATCTGCGTCTTGGCGATCTCGCCGCCCTTGGCCGGGTCGTTCCAGGCGGCCGGCGTGTCACCGGTCATGTTCTGGATGACTTCGGTCGCGCCGGCCGACTTGGCGCCGCCGACATAACCGCATTCGAACTTGCGGATCAACGGGATGTCCATGCCGCCGACGAAGCCGACCTTCTTCGACTTCGACGCCATCGCCGCCATGATGCCGACGAGGTAGGAGCCTTCGTTTTCCTTGAACACCAGCGAGCGGACATTAGGCAGGTCGACGGCGTCGTCGATGATGGCGAAGTTGAGGTCGGGATATTCGGTCGCGACCTTCTTCAGCGCGTCTTCCCAGGCGAAGCCCGCCATAACGATCGGATTGCGGCCGTCCTCGGCGAAGCGGCGGAGCGCCTGCTCGCGCTGCGAGGCGTTGGAGACTTCGAATTCGACATAGGCGACGCCGGTTTCGGCTTTGAACTTCTCGGCGCCATGATAGGCGGCCTCGTTGAAGGACTTGTCGAACTTGCCGCCGAGATCATAGAGGATGGCCGGCTGGACATCCGCGGCGAAAGCCGGAAGAACCATTGCGGTTGCGGCCAGGAGGCCGAGAACGATACGTTTCATGTGATCCACACCCTGTCGGTTATTTTCCGTTATACGCCGCGTGCCCGCCCGGTTCTCCGGCACGCACGCAACAGGCAGGAAGTGTTTGCCCCTCCCGCTCGCGGCCAATCTGGCATGGCCCGAAACAAAATTCACGCGGAATTTTGACCTTTTGGAAAAGCGGCTGGCGACCGCCTAAGGCCGGCGGCTGGGCGCCGGGCTCAGTTGGCCGCCGCGAATTCGGAGCGCCGCCGCCGGTAGCCGATGGCATAGAGCAGGAAGGCCAGCACCGCGAAGACCGCGAAACCGGGCTGGCTCAGCACCCAGGCGATCACGCCATCCCAGACCAGCGGGCTGGCTTTGGCGCGCACATAGGTCTCGAAGGCCGCGCGCGTGTTCGGCGACACGGCAAGCCAGCTGGCGTTGAGCGGCGTCATGACGAGCGCCGAAGCCGCGACGGAGCGCGTCGTGTCGATCACGGCCATGATGACGGAAACCGACAATGCAACCATCGCCGCCAGCCGAAAGATGAAACGCAACATCGACGCTCTCCCCGGGAAAGCTCCCGTCTACCCGGCAACCGACATAGAGCCTGTGCAATCCCGGCGCAATCGCGGCCGCCGCAAATTAAGCGGTGCGCGCCGGCTTGCGCCGGTTGACCCGCCAGATCGCGAAGATACCGCCGGCGATCGCTCCGACCGCCAGCCCAGCCAGGCCGACAAAGGCAGCGAAAAATCCGCAGGCGCCCTCGAAGCAGCTCATCTGTGTGGCGTCCGCGATCAGCGATCCGGCAAAAAACCCGCCGAAGGCGCCGATCGCGCCGCCAAGGATGACGCCGAGCAGCCCGGCAAGGATCGACACCAGCAGCGGCGGGCGTTCGGTCTCGGGACTGGAGTAGGCCGCGTCGGCGCCGGCGCCCTGCCGCAAAAGATAGATGCAGAGAACGCCGATCGCGATCTCGGCCACGGTGAAGCCCAGCGCCTCGGCCGAGAACCTGAAGCCGGGCGTGAGCAGGACGTAGGCCTGGCGCAAGAGCAGCCAAAGGATGATGGCGATCTGCCAGATGGTATAGTGGCGCGGAAAGCGGACCGACCGGTTGAAGGCGAGGCCGAGCAGGTAAAGCCCCCACAGGATGGTGATGATGCCACCTGTGAGGCCGCTATAGATGATGAAGAACACATTGTCCGGCAGGCTGAAGTCGCCGATCAGACGCCAGTTGGAGAACAGGCTATAAGCCGACAGTCCCATGACGATGATGAGCCACGCCACCGGGATGTAGGAGAGTCCGCTGTCCGGCCGTCCAGCAGGCTGTTGGTCAATCGGCGCCATGTCGGACGATGCCCCTCGCAAAGCCCAAGCAATTCCAGGCAACGCGCGGCGGCTTCCGTCCGGAATTGCGCGAAAATGAATATTCACGCAGTCGACCCGCGGTCGGCGGCGAAGTCAAGCTTGGTAGGCACCGGCGGACAGCCTGTGCACATTATTCGGTCTGTTCAGGTGCCCCCGTTGAAGCCTGTTACGGAACCATCCACGGCAAAAGCCGTCTGCAAGCCATTATGACTTGGCATTCGCGTTCGGATCGACTAGATGAGCCCCGCGCCTGTTTGCCTAGACGGCTAGAGGTGCTGGGAAAGGGTTGCCCGCCGGTTGAGGGCGCTCTGACGGTCCGGCCAGGACTTTCCCGCGGGAGATGCATCTCCCCAACCCGCGCGGCAAAACCGGCCAGCGCGAGATGCAAAGGACGGAGAGGTGGCCGAGTGGTTGAAGGCGCACGCCTGGAAAGTGTGTTTACGGGAAACCGTAACGCGGGTTCGAATCCCGCTCTCTCCGCCAGACTATTTTCTTAAGCGCTAGCAGAGCCCTGAGCATCAAACGCAGTTGGTGGCGAACTGCTACGCGATCACACCATATCCACTCGAAGTAAATTAGCAGATAAACACACATGCGGGCCGCTGGCGCCGGCACCAGCTTAAAGGCATTCGCTCCCCAACAAGAAGGCGCCGGTCATCCGTAGCCCGCCGCGCGGGTGATGGTGGCACACCCGGCGGCGGGCTATCGCCTGACTCGGGCTGGGCGAACGATCGCATTTGCCCCCTGCCCCTGTGTCGTTTCGGGACCAAATCCTGGCACCGGCTTTGCACGTATGAGCTCGCCGGCATTCCTCCTCCCGCCGGCTCTGATCGCGGTGATCAGGTACTAATCTCGCCGGGCCATGGGCTTGGGGTTTCATGTGTCCGGCGAGATTTCTTGATTGCGCAGCCTGCGACCGCCGACCATCTACCGAAAAGGCTTAGGGTACTTTGCCTTCTCGACCTGGCAACTATCCGCCCTCTGGACCGTTTGCCGGTGGGCGCTCTCATAGGCGCGGATGGCCCTCTCGAAGGTCGGCTTCCATAATTACATCATCTACGACGGTGCTTCGGAGAGCAACATCGCGGTGATGCAAGGCCCAGGAACTTACAACACCACGGCGGTCGCCAACGGGCCTTTCATTAACGCGACAACCACCTATCAACCCGGACCGCCGATCGTTATCGGACATCACGGACAGTCGTTCGCGATCAAGATGTTCCACCAAGGCGAGCCGGGTTCTGAAAATGCGTTGTCCGCGCGAACGGCACTCGGACCCGATTGGGAAAAGCAGATGAAGAATCCTCTCCTTACCTGCGATGGCTAGATGAGTACAAAGGCCGGGTCGAAACGTGGTGGGAAATGGCGCGTCCTCAGGGTAGGGAGAGATCATATGAGGGCGCCGACGTTTTGTTTGCCATGGCGGGGAAACCGGCCGAAAAGCTCAACCGTCCGGCGCTTTCCCTACTTCAAGAAACTCTCCGATCGAGCTGGGCCAGGTCCACGCCCTTGCGCAGGCCCGTCGCGACGACCGACACCCGGAACTTCCCGGCCAACGCCTGGTCGAAGATCGCGCCGACGATGATGTCGGCGTCGGCGTCGACCTCCTCGCGGATTCGCGTCGCGGCTTCGTCGACCTCGAACAGCGTCATGTCCAGGCCGCCGCAGATCGACACCAGCAGGCCCCTGGCGCCTGTCATGGACGCCTCGTCGAGGAGCGGATTGGCGATCGCGGCCTCGGCGGCAATTCGTGCGCGACCCTCTCCGGAAGCCTCGCCGGTTCCCATCATCGCCCGGCCCATGTCCCTCATCACCGACTTCACGTCGGCGAAGTCGAGGTTGATCAAGCCTTCCTTGACGATGAGGTCGGTAATGCAGCCGACACCCGAGTAGAGGACGCGATCGGCCATGGCGAACGCGTCGGCGAACGTGGTCTTGGAATCCGCGATCCTGAAAAGGTTCTGGTTCGGGATGACGATCACGGTATCGGCGCACTCGCGAAGGCGTTCTATGCCTCCTTCGGCGGCCTCGGTCCTGCGCTTGCCTTCGAACGCGAAAGGCTTGGTGACGACGGCAACCGTCAAGATGCCGGCATCGCGCGCGGCGCGCGCGATGATGGGCGCGGCGCCGGTTCCGGTGCCGCCACCCATGCCGGCGGTGATGAAGCACATATGCGTTCCCGCCAGATGATCCATGATCTCGTCGATGGATTCCTCGGCGGCGGCGCTGCCGACATGGGGCAAGGATCCGGCGCCCAGGCCCTCGGTCACATGCGCGCCAAGCTGGATCAGCCGCGAGGCCTTCGACATGGTGAGCGCCTGCGCATCGGTGTTGGCGACGACGAACTCGACGCCCTGCAGGCGTTCAGCGATCATGTTGTTGACGGCGTTTCCACCGGCGCCACCCACCCCGATGACGGTGATCTTGGGCCTCATCTCCAGGATTTCCGGCTTGGCGGTCATTTCTAGTTCTCTTTCTACGAAAAGCGCTCGCTGCCCCGCCGCAAAATCATACGGAATCGGAGCACCGAGCACACGAATCAGGTGGTCCCTGCCACCCCTAAAGAATCAGAGGAGACGCCCCGCTGCAACCAATCCCTGCGGTTGCCACGATGTCGCGGTTCAACCCTACACGCGTATCCGCCATAGCAGCGGAATTGCCACCAGGCAAAAAGCCCTCTCCCAACGAGGCCCAACCCAATCCATACGGTGCTAGCCGGAGCTTTGCCTGTGTCGTGGTTGTGGCGATCAAGGATCTGCCAGTCGAGGTGAAGGCGCAGCTGTGGTCATCAGGACAACGGCGAATAACCTCGCCAAGCTGCAAAGGTCGGTAGGCGACTCGCCGGAAGCCGCGTCAGCGCCCCGCGAACGGAATGAGCTCGTCCCAGTTCGCCGCCGCCAATGTCGACGACGACGACACTGGTCATCCAGATCAAGCGCATTATGGCTGGCCGACGACGGTGCACATCCACCGCCGTCTCTTCAAACCGTCACTTTCCTCGAGCGACCCGGCTCTGCCGCGTCAGTACATGAACGCCGCTCTCAGCCAGGCAAGGATGCCCGCGCCTGGAGAGATCGCCGCGCGTACGCGGGTCGCGGCCCAGCGTGCCGGCAGATTGGCGCCGACATGGCAATGGCAGACGACCTCATGCAGCTGCCAGTCGCTCATCTCGAAGAAGCGTTTGGCCGCGCCGTAGCTGTCATCCTCGAGCCCCTGTGCCCGAAAGATCGGGTCTTCGAAGGCGACGGTGATCGGTGATCCGGCGCAACGCATTTTCTCGCGGACTTCGGGAGCGGCGTATTCGGTGCCCGCGAGCGCGGTGAGGCGCCGGCTCGGACTTTGCTCCAGAAGTTGCGCCCAGCGTTCGAGGCGCTGGCTCCGGCTGGCAAAGAGAACCGTCGCTTCGGAATGAACGTCGGCAACGGCATTGAGTTGGTCAACGGTTTGATGCTTCACGGCCGCCTCCTATGTCGGCTGAGACCCTCCACCCGTGAACGGAACTATGGCGCGGCGTGGAGGCGGCAAGAGGCGAGCATCAGATGTGATGAGGTCGCGACAACAGTCGGCCCGGGAGACGCTGCGCGCGCCTCCCGGCTCCGATGGTCATTTCCCGCGCATGGTCGCCTGGAAGGTCGGCAGATGCTTTTGCTGCGCCTCGATCATGCGTTCGCGGTAGACGCCGTAGATCACGTCGGTGTCGTGCAGCGTCACACCTGCGATCGTCGGCGAGGCGAACACCGGCAGCTCGATGCCGCGCTTCGACAGCTGCTCGGCCGTGCGCGCCAGCAGCTCATGCGCCATGATCATGGCGAGCACTGTCGACGAACCGGAGACAGGCCGGCTCCAGCCCTCGATCGGCACCACCGCGTCCTCGATCGGCGAGCAGGTGTCGATGACGAGGTCGGCGGCGTCCGCCAGCCGCTTGCCGGAGGAATGCGTGGCCGGCTTGTCGAGATTGTTCTTGCTGGTGACGGCGACGACGAAGATGCCGCGCTTCTTGGCATAGAGCGCGGTGTCGATGCCGGATGAGTTGCGGCCGCTATGGCCGAAGATGATGATGGAATCGCCCTTGTTCAGCGGCTGGTGATCGAGGAACTTCTCGGCATATTTCTCGGTCCGCTCCAGCCACAGTAGCTCGCGCACGCCGCCGGCGCCGAGCACGTTGTGCCACATCACACGCGGGTCGGTGAGCGGGTTGAAACCGACATAGCTGCCATAGCGCGGGAACATCTCCTGCGCCGGCAGCACCGAGTGGC
>NZ_JANINM010000045.1 GCF_024509055.1 Mesorhizobium sp.
CGCTTGCCGGCTGGGGCCGCAAGGAGATCGAGATCGCCGAAACCGAAATGCCGGGCCTGATGGCCTGCCGCGAGGAATTCGGCGACAAGAAGCCGCTCAAGGGCGCGCGCATCACCGGCTCGCTGCACATGACGATCCAGACGGCCGTGCTGATCGAAACGCTGAAGGCGCTGGGCGCCGATATCCGCTGGGCCTCCTGCAACATCTTCTCGACGCAGGACCATGCAGCGGCGGCGATCGCCGAAGCCGGCATTCCGGTCTTCGCGATCAAGGGCGAGACGCTCGAGGACTACTGGCACTACACCGATCAGATCTTCCAGTGGGCCGATGGCGGCACCTCGAACATGATCCTCGACGACGGCGGCGACGCCACCATGTACATCCTGCTCGGCGCGCGCGCCGAGGCCGGCGAGGACGTGCTGTCCAATCCCGGCAGCGAAGAGGAAGAGATCCTGTTCGCGCAGATCAAGAAGCGCATGAAGGCCTCGCCCGGCTTCTTCACCAAGCAGCGGGAAGCGATCCGCGGCGTCACCGAGGAGACCACCACCGGCGTCAACCGCCTCTACCAGTTGCAGAAGAAGGGCCTGCTGCCTTTCCCGGCGATCAACGTCAACGATTCCGTCACCAAGTCGAAGTTTGACAACAAGTATGGCTGCAAGGAATCGCTGGTCGACGGCATCCGGCGCGGCACCGACACGATGATGGCCGGCAAGGTCGCGGTCGTTTGCGGCTATGGCGACGTCGGCAAGGGCTCGTCGGCCTCGCTGCGCGGCGCCGGCGCCCGCGTCAAGGTCACCGAAGTCGACCCGATCTGCGCATTGCAGGCGGCGATGGACGGCTATGAGGTGGTCACGCTGGAAGACGCCGCCCCCACCGCCGACATCGTCATCACCACCACCGGCAACAAGGACGTCGTCACGCTCGACCATATGCGGGCGATGAAGGACATGGTGATCGTCGGCAACATCGGCCACTTCGACAACGAGATCCAGGTGGCGTCGCTGCGCAACCTGAAATGGACCAACGTCAAGCCGCAGGTGGACATGATCACCTTCCCCGACGGCAAGCGCATGATCCTTCTCTCGGAAGGCCGCCTGCTCAACCTCGGCAACGCGACTGGACATCCGAGCTTCGTCATGTCGGCCTCGTTCACCAACCAGGTGCTTGCGCAGATCGAGCTCTATTCCAAGCATGGCCAGTACCAGAACCAGGTCTATGTGCTGCCCAAGCACCTCGACGAGAAGGTGGCGCGGCTGCATCTCGACAAGCTCGGCGCCCGGCTCACCGAGCTGTCTGGCGAACAGGCCGCCTATATCGGCGTGACGCCCCAGGGCCCGTACAAGCCGGAACACTACCGCTATTAACCATATCGAAAATATCCACAATATATTGAAGCCGGGCGTTGACTTTCCGCCCGGCTTTATTTTTTGCGCCAATGATTCTTCACGCCGATTCCGGCACGCGTTATTGTTGTGATTCGCGGTCCGGGGACATGAAGGACCGAGGACGCATTCAAGGCGGTCTTGCATTCAAGCGGCGAAGAGGACCAAGACATGCCGGGGGATTACCCGCCAAGCGCGGGACAGGCCGTTACCGGCGGCCATACGGATTCGAGGATAAACGGCTCCGCAGCCCGCAGCCGAGGCCTTGTGCGTCGCTTCGGCGTCCGCATCGGCAAGCTCCTGACCACCTCCACGCTCGCCGGTCCGCTGCTTGGGCTGGCGGCGCATGCGGAGACAGGCACCGTGCAAAAGGCGGTGCCGTCGGTCAGCACCGTCGAAGTGATGCAGCTTGCCATGTTCGTCGGCGTGATGGGCGCGGCACTGGTCTCGGCCATCTTCCTTATCCGTGAGCGCGCGAAAACCTCGGCACAGAACGTCCAACTCAGGGCCCGCATCGCCGACATCAATGCTGCGCTTCAACGTTCAGAGGCGTTGCTCAATCTGCGCGATCAGCGGGTGGTCGTCTGGGCCGCCGACAGCAAGAAGCCCGAGCTGATCGGGAGCCTGCCGCTCGAAAGCGGCGCGCCCGAGGACCGGTCGGCCTTCCTGGCCTTCGGACGCTGGTTGATGCCACGTTCGGCGGCGGCGCTCGAGAACGCCATCACCGCACTGCGCGACAAGGCCAAGGCCTTCGACCTCGTCATCGAGACACAGGCCGGCATTCCGCTGGAAGTGCATGGCCGCAAGAGCGCAGCGCATGTGCTGGTGCGCTTCATCTCGCTTTCCGAAACGCTGCGCAGCCAAGCCAGGCTGAAGATCGACAATCAGCGATTGGGCGCCGAGTACGACACCATGCTCGGACTGCTCGAAGCGTTGAAGATGCCGGCATGGCTACGCTCGGCCGACGGGCGGCTGAAATGGGTCAACCGCGCCTATGCCGATGCGGTGGAGTCAGAGACCGCCGAGGCCGCCATTCGCGAGGCCAAGGAGTTCCTCGGCGGCCAGGCGCGCGAGCAGATCGCGGAGCAGCACAAGTCGCGCCCCGTCTTCGAGCAGACGCTGTCCACGGTGATCGAGGGCGACCGCCGCATGTTCGCGGTGACCGACTTCTCCGGCGCCGACGGCTCGGCCGGACTTGCGTGCGATACCAGTGCCATCGAGACGATCCGCAGTGAATACGAGCGGACCGTGCGCAGCCACGCTGACACGCTCGACCAGCTCAACACGGCCGTGGCGATCTTCGACACCGACGAGAAGCTGCGCTTCTTCAACCAGGCCTTCCAGAAGCTGTGGGGCCTCGACAGCGGCTTCCTGCACAGCGCTCCCGACAATGCGCTGCTGCTCGACCGGCTGCGCAGCGAAGGCAAGATTGCCGAGCAGCCGGAGTGGCGCCGCTGGAAGGAGAGCCTGCTTGCCGCCTACCGCGCAGTGGAATCGCAGGAGCACTGGTGGCACCTGCCTGACGGCAAGACGATCCGCGTGGTGGCGAACCCGCAGCCCAAGGGCGGCGTCACCTGGGTGTTCGAGAACCTGACTGAGAAGATCGACCTCGAAAGCCGCTACCGGACCGCCGTGCGCGTGCAAGGCGAGACGCTGGACAATCTCGCCGAGGGCGTAGCAGTGTTCGGGCCGGACGGGCGGCTGCGCCTGTCCAACCCGGCCTTCGTCAACCTCTGGGGACTCGAGCCGGACGCCATCAAGCCCAACGTGCATGTCTCGGCCATCCGCGATCTTTGCGACCGCCGGGCGGCCGACAGCCCCTGGGCTGGCTTCGTCGCCGCCATCACGGGCTTCGATGACGAACGCCGCGACCGCCGCGGCCAGACAGAACTGGTCAACGGAACAGTGCTCAGCTACGCCGTCATCCATTTGCCCAACGGGCAGGTGATGATGACCTTCGTCGACGTCACCGACACCGTCAATGTCGAGCGGGCGCTGAAGGACAGGAACGAGGCGCTGGAGAAATCCGACCAGTTGAAGAACGAATTCGTGCAGCACGTTTCCTACGAGCTGCGCTCGCCGCTGACCAACATCATCGGCTTCACGGAATTGCTGTCGCTGCCAGCGACCGGGCCGCTGACACCGAAGCAGCGTGAATATGTCGAGCATGTCGGCTCGTCATCCTCGGTGCTGCTCACCATCGTCAACGACATACTGGACCTGGCGACGGTCGATGCCGGCATCATGCAGCTCGACATTTCCGAGATGAGCATCGACAGGACCATCGCGGCGGCGGCCGAACTGGTGGCCGACCGGCTGGAGGAGCATTCGATCAAGCTGAAGGTCGACGCGGCGGCGGCGCCGAAGAGCTTCCACGGCGACGAGATCAGGGTCCGCCAGATCCTCTATAATCTGTTGAGCAACGCCGCCAACTATGCGCCCGAGGCGAGCACGATCACGTTAACCTGCCGGCAGTTGGCGGAAGGCGTGGAATTCTCCGTCCATGACGACGGGCCGGGTATGCCGCCGGACGTGCTGGAATCGGTGTTCCGCCGCTTCGAGCCGCGCGCCAATGGCGGACGCCGGCGCGGCGCCGGGCTGGGGCTGTCGATCGTCAAGAGCTTCGTGGAACTGCATGGCGGCACGGTGCGCATCGAGACCGGCAAGGACCAGGGCACCACGGTGATCTGCACCTTCCCCGACACGCCCACGGGCATCCGCGAAGCGGCCGAGTAGCGGCTGCATGGCAGAGGCGGTGCTGGAGCGTTTTCTTGCCGACGAGGCGGCGACGGCAAGGCTTGGCGAGGACCTTGCCATGGCGTTGCGCGCCGGCGACGCGATCGCGCTGAACGGTGATCTCGGCGCCGGCAAGTCGACGCTGGCCCGCGCCCTCATCCGGACGCTTGCCGACGACGCCACGCTCGAAGTGCCGAGCCCGACCTTCACGCTGGTGCAGAGCTACGAGACGCGCATCCCGGTCCATCATTTCGACCTCTATCGCCTCTCTTCGCCCGATGAGCTCGACGAACTCGGCCTCGACGACGCGCTGACGCAAGGCGCCGCCCTGATCGAATGGCCGGAACGGGCCGGAGACCGGTTGCCGGGCAACGCGCTCCAGGTCGAGCTTGCCGAACGGGGTGAGGGCCGGATCGCGAAACTGTCGGGACATGGCCCCGTGTTCGAGCGTGTGGCGCGCTCGCTCGCGATGCGCGATTTTCTGGCCTCCGCCGGCTGGGGCGAGGCCAGCCGCCGGCATTTCGTCGGCGACGCTTCGGCGCGCTCCTACGAGATCGTCTCGCTGCCCAGCCAGGCGCCGCACGTTTTGATGAACTCGCCGCGCCTGGTGCTCGGCCCGCCGGTGCGCGACGGCAAGCCCTATGCGGTGATTGCCCACACTGCCCAATCGGTCACCGCTTTCGTAGCCATCGACAGGGCGCTGCTCGCCGCCGGCGTCAGCGTGCCGGTGATCCACACGCAGGATCTCGACCAGGGCTTCCTGCTGCTGGAGCATCTCGGCTCGGAAGGATTCTTGGGCAGCGACGGCCAGCCGATCGCCGAACGTTACGAAGCCGCGGCGGAGCTGCTCGCCATGATGCATGGCAAGGCCTGGGCCAAACACATGGAGGCCGCGCCCGGCATCTATCATGACGTGCCGCCCTTCGATCGCGACGCCATGCTGATCGAGGCCGACCTTCTAGTCGACTGGTATGTGCCGATGGTCACGGGCAAGCCGGCAAGCGATGAGTTGCGAGCCGGCTACCACAAGGAATGGAACGCTGCGCTCGACCGGCTCGAGGCCAGCGAATACACGCTGATGCTGCGTGATTTCCATTCGCCCAACATCATCTGGCGCGGCGAACGTTCCGGCCTCGACCGGCTTGGCATCGTCGATGTCCAGGACGCGCTGATCGGCCCGGCGGCCTATGACGTCGCCTCTTTAGCCATGGACGCTCGCGTGACCGTCTCGCCCGGGATCGAGCGGCGGACCGTCGAGGCCTATGTCGCGGCGCGGCGCGCGGCGGGCGCCTTTGACGACGCCGGCTTCGCCGAGGCCTATGCCATCATGGCGGCGCAGCGCAATTCAAAGATCCTCGGCATTTTCGTGCGGCTCGAAAAACGCGACGGCAAGCCTTACTATCTGAAACACCTGCCGCGCATCCGCGACTATCTGCGGCGGGCGCTGGCGCATCCGGCGCTTGGGAGCCTGAAGGATTTCTACATGGCCCACGGGCTGCTCGAGGAACGCTTGCCATGAAGCCGACGACCGCGATGGTGCTGGCCGCCGGTCTCGGCAAGCGCATGCGGCCGATCACCGACACGATGCCGAAGCCGCTGGTGAAGATCGCCGGCAAGACGCTGCTCGACTGGGGGCTGGACAGCCTGGAGGCAACCGGCGTCAGCAAAGCCGTGGTCAACGTGCATTACCTGCCCGAGCAGATCGTCGCGCACGTCGCTGGCCGAAAAGCGCCGAAGATCGTCATTTCCGACGAGCGCGAAGCCTTGCTGGAATCGGCGGGCGGCATCGTCAAGGCGCTGCCGCTTCTGGGCGACGAGCCGTTCTACATCATCAACGCCGACACATTCTGGATCGACAGCGGCAACCCCAGCCTCGAGCGCCTCGCCCTTGCATGGGACGCCTCCAGAATGGATATTCTGCTGATGCTTACCGATCTCGACTCAGCGACCGGACACTGCGTCGGCACCGATTTCCTGGTTGCACCGGACGGCGCGCTGCGGCGTTCCAAGGGTGACCCGGCCGGCCTGATCTACGCAGGCGCGGCAATCATCCATCCGCGCATCTTCAGGGGCGCGCCTAAGGGCTCGCATTCGCTCAATGTCTATTTCGACAAGGCGATTGCCGCCGGCCGGTTGTTCGGCATGCAGATGCATGGCCGCTGGATCACCGTCGGCACGCCCGATGCCATTCCGGCCGCCGAAGCGGCAGTTGCCGGCGCGCTAGCTGCCGCATCGGCCCGAAAATCGGGTTCGATTTTCGGTAAGCACGATGCGTAGATTCATAAGGTTAGATCGTCCTTTGTGCGCCCAAACGGGCGCACGGCGATCTAATGCGGTATGAGCGGC
>NZ_JANINM010000046.1 GCF_024509055.1 Mesorhizobium sp.
GTCGCAAAGAGCTTCACCATGCATCTGCGCGACGGCGTCACGCTGCCGGTGGTGGCGGGCGTCTCCTTTTCGATCCGCGCTGGCGAATGCGCCGTGCTTGGCGGCCCCTCGGGCGCCGGCAAGAGCTCGATCCTCAAGATGCTCTATGGCAATTATGCCGTCGACGAAGGCCAGATCATCGTGCAGCACGGCGGTGGGCTGATCGACCTCGCTTCCGCCAATCCGCGTACCGTGCTTTCCGTGCGCCGCCATACCATCGGCTATGTCAGCCAGTTCCTGCGCACAGTGCCGCGAGTCTCGGCGCTCGACGTTGTCGCCGAGCCGCTGGTCGAACGCGGTGAGGACAGGGAAGCGGCGCGGGCGAAGGCCCGGTCCCTCCTGGCGCAGCTCAACCTGCCGGAAAAGCTCTGGGCCTTGCCGCCGGCGACCTTCTCCGGCGGCGAGCAGCAGCGCGTCAACATCGCGCGCGGCTTCATCACCGATCACCCGATACTGCTGCTCGACGAACCAACCGCCTCGCTCGATGCCAGGAACCGCGATGTCGTCGTCGAACTCATCGCCGCGAAGAAGGCGGCGGGCGTCGCCCTTCTCGGCATCTTCCATGACCTCGATGTGCGCGATGCCGTCGCCGACCGCATCATCGATGTCACCGCTTTCGGCGCAGGCAGGATCGCGGCATGACTAGGAGGCTTTCGGAAGCGCCGCTGGTCCACCAGACTGCCCAGGTCGAGAACTCGAGACTCGGTCGCTGGACCGAGATCGCCGAGCGCAGCCGCGTCTCGGAAAGCGAGCTTGGCGACTATTCCTACATGATGCAGGATTGCGCCGTCTGGTGCACGACCATCGGCAAGTTCTCCAACATCGCCGCCGCCGTGCGCATGAACGCCACCAACCATCCGACATGGCGGCCGACGCTGCACCACTTCACCTACCGCGCCTCGGACTATTGGGATGACGCCGAGCATGAGAGCGAGTTCTTTGCCCAGCGCCGCGCCAGGCGCGTCACCATCGGCCATGACACCTGGCTCGGCCACGGCTCGACCGTCCTGCCGGGGGTGACCATCGGCGATGGCGCGGCGGTCGGCGCCGGCGCCGTGGTTTCGAGGGATGTGGCGCCCTACACCATCGTCGGTGGCGTGCCGGCAAAGCCGATCCGCGAGCGCTTCGACCGTCGCATCGCCGAGCGCTACCAGGCGCTTGCCTGGTGGGATTGGGACCATGACCGGCTACGCCTGGCCCTCGACGATTTTCGCGAGTTGTCGGCCGAGGCCTTCCTCGAAAAGCACGGTGGCTGAGCGGGGCCGGTTCACACCCCTGACACATGACTCGGACACGAGGCGATCTCCCATAAGCAAATCGTAGAGATCGATCCCCATGCTCGACATAGCCAGCCCCTCGCTCGCCGGCTTTTTTGAAGGCACGAACCCGACGCCGCCAGCCCATTTCGGCACACGCTATGATGGGTCGGGCGACTTTCTCCTGGAGCCCGGCAACACGGTCGTCTGCCATCTCGTCGAGGGTTCGGCTTCGCAGGCCGCGATCCTCGATGTGCGCGAGCGCATGCGCGCCATGCCGGACGCGGATCGCCTTGCCTTCACGCCGATCTCCAGCCTGCATATGACGCTGTTCCAGGGCATCATCGAATACCGTCGCCGACTTCCGTACTGGCCGTCGGACGTGCCGCTCGACACCGGCATCGACGACATGACCGGCCTCTACCTGCGGCGCCTGCAGGGCTTCCAGGGCTGCGGCCCCTTCAAGATCAAGGTTGTCGAAGTGGTGCCGACGGGCCTGACAGTCGCCGGCGCCTCCAAGGAAGACCGGCGCAACCTCGAGGCATGGCGCGACGCGCTCTCCGTGCCGTTCGGCTACCGCCATCCGGACCACGATAGCTACGTCTTCCATATCACCTTTGCCTACCAGATCCGACGCCTTGCCGACGAGCGCATCTCGGCCTGGCGGGACCTGTTCGATGCCTGCCTGTCCTTTCTCGACCGCGAGGCTCCCGTGATCGAGCTCAGGCCAGCGGCCTTCTGCAGCTTCAAGGACATGGAGCATTTCGAGGAATTACTCGTGCTTGGCTGACACCGATGCGCGCCACCAAAAGCACAGGTCCGCTTAGGGCAACAACATGCACAACCCAGAGTAATTCCAGGAAAAACGTGTAACGGCTTTCCGTCCGGAATTACGTCAAAACAACAAGATGGAGCGGTGCGGCATATCTTCGAAACGCCAGACCGTTGTAGTTGCTCCATCCGGACCTGTGACTCGTAACAAAACTGACATCAATTCGACACCCCAGCTTCATGGCGCTGCGATAGCGAAGGTTAACAGACCTCAAAACCGCGACGGACTGGAGTTTTTGTCATGTCAGCATCATCGGCCACGCTGGAGATCCGCGGCGTAACCCGACGATTCGGCAAGAATACCGCTGTCAGCGACATCAACGTCTCGATCCCGCGCGGCCAGATGGTCGGCATCATCGGCCGTTCCGGCGCCGGCAAATCGACCCTTCTTCGCATGATCAACCGTCTCGTCGATCCCAGCCAGGGGTCGATTTTTTTTGACGGCGCCGAGGTCTCCCGCCTGCAGGGCTCGCCGCTGCGCCGCTGGCAGCGCGACTGCGCCATGATCTTCCAGCAATTCAACCTCGTGCCGCGCCTGGACGTGCTGACCAACGTGCTGCTCGGCCGGCTCAACCACCGTTCCACCGTCTCCAACCTGCTCGGCCTCTTCACGCGCACCGAATGCGCCGAGGCTGTGGCCGCGCTCGAGCGCCTCGACATCGCGCGCACCGCTCTGCAGCCGGCAGGCACGCTTTCCGGCGGCCAGCAGCAGCGCGTCGCGATCGCGCGAGCCCTGATGCAGCAGCCTAAGGTTCTCTTAGCCGACGAACCGATCGCCTCGCTCGATCCGCTCAATGCCAAGGTGGTGATGGACTCGCTGCGCGACATCAACCTGCGCGAAGGCATCACCGTCGTCACCAATCTGCACACGCTGGACACCGCCCGCGCCTACTGCACCCGCATCATCGGCATGGCCGCCGGCAAGGTCGTCTTCGACGGCGGCCCGGACGATCTCGACCGCGACGCCGTGCGCACGGTCTATGGCGCCGACGCCAGCGGCGCCGAAATCTCCGAGGCCATCACGTCGACCAGCGTCAACGTCAAGCCGAAGATCATCGCATCCGCCGGACCGCTCGAACCCGCCTTCCCTGGCTACTGAGCCCACCTTTTCCCGGGCCTCAAGGCTCCGGGGCAAATCGTGGACTTCAGCAAGAGCAACCCGGATCGCCCGCCCGCGTCAAAGGCTGGACTCAAAATTCGAACGCCGCCGGCGTGGAACCGGGGCAACAGGAGAGATAAGAATGTTCAGGAAAATGGTTTTTGGGGCTGTTTCTTTGCTGGCCATGGCGGCAAGCGCCGCTCACGCCGCCGACATCAAGGAATTCCGCATCGGCATCCTCGGCGGTGAGAACGAGGCCGACCGCCTGCGCAACTACCAGTGCCTGGCCGACCACCTGAAGGCCGATTTCGGCTTCGAGAAGGTGTCGCTGTTCCCGGCCGCCGACTATGACGGCGTCATCCAGGGCTTGCTTGGCGGCACGCTCGACTTCGCCGAGCTCGGCGCGTCCGGCTACGCCAGCGTCTATATCAAGGACCCGAAGGCGGTTACCCCGATCCTCACCACCCAGCAGACCGACGGCTCGACCGGCTATTATTCGATCGGCCTGGCGCTGAAGTCGTCCGGCATCACCGACATCAAGTCGGCCAAGGGCAAGAAGCTCGGTTACGCCGATCCGGACTCGACCTCGGGCTACCTGATCCCGCTGACCCAGATTCCGAAGGACACCGGTGAGGCGAACGACAAGTACTTTGCCTCGACCCAGTTCAACGGCGGCCACGAGAACAACATCCTCGCCGTGCGCGACGGCAAGGTCGACGTCGCCGTGGATGACTCTTCCGGCATCGGCGACTTCAAGAACGGCTATACCTCCGGCACCTTCCACAAGGTGGTCGGCAAGGGCGCCGTCGACCCGAACGACTTCGTCGAAGTCTGGCGCTCGGGCCTGATCCCGAACGGCCCGCTTGTCGTGCGCAACCAGATCGGCCCCGAGATGACCGCCAAGCTCGCCGACTTCTTCACCAACCTGCCGAAGAAGGACAAGGCCTGCTTCGAAGGCGTGGAAGGTGGCGACTTTACCGGCTATGTCCCAGTCAAGCCGGACTTCTACAACGTCATCGTTGAAGCCCGCAAAGCCGCGATCGGCGGCTGATGACATCAGAAAAAGGGCGGCGTCGAGAAGACGCCGCCCTTTTTGCATGTTCCAATCATGACCCTCACGACGACAATCCATTCCGATGTCACCCGGCAGCAGGCCGAGGCCTGGCAACGCCAGACATCGCTGCGCCGCCTCTACACGGTGCTCGGCGTCGGCCTGCTGCTCGCCGCCATGTGCGCGAGCATGTGGTTCGCCGACGAGGCCAATGCCGGCCACTTCTTCGAACGGCTGCCGCATATCCTCGACTTCCTGAGCTGGCTGGTCCCGAAGGACTGGAACGACGTGTGGCGAGCGCTGTTCGACATCGCCTCGCCGAACGACAAGGGCACGCAGGAATTCAACTTCCCGCTCGGCCGCGTCTACATCTGGGGCGACTTCTACATCCCTGAATATTTCGAGCTGATGCTGACCACGGTGAACGTGGCGCTGGTCTCGACCTTCATCGGCTTCGTCTTCGCCGTGCCCTTCTCCTTCATCGCCGCGCGCAACCTGACGCCGCATCCGTTGCTGAGGCTCATCGTCAAGCGCTTCATGGAACTGCTGCGCGCCTTTCCGGAGATCGTCATTGCCGGCCTGTTCGCGGCCATCGTCTCGATCGGCCCGATCGCCGCCATCATCGCCATCGGCCTGCATTCGATCGGCGCTCTGGGCAAGCTGTTCTACGAGATCAACGAGAACATCGACATGCGCGCCGAGGAAGGCCTGAGGGCCGTCGGCGCCAACTGGTTCGAGCGGGTGCGCTTCGCCGACCTGCCGCAGGTGCTGCCCAACTTCATGTCCTACACGCTGCTGCGGATCGAGATCAACGTACGGGCATCGACCATCATCGGCGCTGTCGGCGGCGGCGGCATCGGCGAGGAATTGAAGCTCTCCATCTCGCGCGGCTTCGGCGCCAAGACACTGGCGCTGGTGCTGCTGCTGTTCATCACTATCTTCCTCATCGACCAGTTCTCGGCCTGGCTGCGGCGCAAGCTGGTCGGCGAGCAGGCCTTCCTGATGGGAGCCGGCTAACCATGGCCATGACCGTCGACGAAATCAGAGCCATCGAGGCACGCCATCCCCAGGTGTTTCAACGGCCGATCCACAAACGCTTTTGGCCAATTTTTCTTGTCGCCGGCACGATCCTCTATCTCCTCTATGCGCTGTGGTTCTTCAATCTGCCGCAGGTTCTGCGGGAATCGCACTGGGAGCGCCTCCCGCTGTTCCTGACGCAATGGATCAGCTACGACCTGCAGCCTGAATTCCGCCTCGATCAGCCGGAGATCACGCCCAAATATCCGCGCTTCTCGGCATTGGGCGAGAACCCGAACCCGGACTGGGTGATCAAGGACCCTGACGGCACCTATACCGTCCAGATCGACGGCAACGCGAAATCAGTCACCTTCGACAAGACCAAGGCGACGATTGTCGCCTATGGGCAAACCGTGCCGGTATCGCTCACCAGCGGCAAGCCGATCGTGACAGGCCCGGTGCCTGATTGGGTGACCGTCCACGACGATGAAATCGTTGCCAAGATGGGCTTTGTCGGCGAGGTGCGCGTGACGGTTGACCGCGTCAAGGTCCGCAAGCGCTACCTCGGCTGGGCGAATTTCGTCTTCGACACGCGCTCGCCCTTCTTCGGCAAGCCGGCGGGTGAGGTGTTCTCGCTGATCATATCCGGGCCCGAGCTCAAGCCCGGCACCTCCAACCTTGCTCTGGCCGCCGACAACATCTGGAACAACGCCCAGTGGCAGCACGGCGATGTGTGGACCAAGCTGCTGCAGACCATCGTCATGGCGTTCCTGGGCACGCTGCTCGGCGGCATCATCGCCTTCCCGCTCGCCTTCTTCGCCGCCCGCAACATCACGCCGAGCGGCGTGCTCAGCCAGGTGCTCAAGCGCTTCTTCGACTTCATGCGCTCGGTCGACATGCTGATCTGGGCGCTGTTCTTCACCCGCGCCTTCGGCCCGGGGCCGCTCGCCGGCAGCGCCGCGATCTTCTTCACCGAGATCGGCACGCTCGGCAAGACCTACTCCGAGGCACTGGAGAATATCGACGACAAGCCGCGCGAGGGAGTGCTATCGACCGGCGCCAACGGTCTGCTGGTGCAGCGCTACGGCGTGCTGCCGGAGGTGGTGCCGATCTTCATCAGCCAGACGCTCTACCAGTGGGAATCGAACACCCGCGGCGC
>NZ_JANINM010000047.1 GCF_024509055.1 Mesorhizobium sp.
CGGCGCTGGCGACGTTGAGGATCTTGCCGCGCAGCGGCAGCACCGCCTGGCTGGCACGGTCGCGCGCCTGCTTGGCGGAGCCGCCGGCCGAGTCGCCCTCGACGATGAAAAGCTCGGCGCCGGCGGCGGCGTTCTGCGTGCAGTCGGCGAGCTTGCCCGGCAGCCTGAGCTTGCGCACCGCGCTCTTGCGCGAGACTTCCTTTTCCTGGCGCCGGCGCACGCGCTCGTCGGCGCGCGCGATCACCCATTCGAGCAGCTTCGAGGCTTCCTGCGGATTGTCGGCCAGCCAATGGTCGAATGGATCGCGGATGGCGGTTTCGACGATGCGCATCGCCTCGATGGTCGCCAGCCTGTCCTTGGTCTGGCCGACGAATTCCGGCTCGCGGATGAACACCGACAGCATTCCGGCCGCCGAGATCATCACGTCCTCGGTGGTGATGACCGAGGCACGCTTGTTGCCGACCAGGTCGGCATAGGCGCGAAGCCCGCGCGTCAGGACATTGCGGAAACCCGCTTCATGCGTGCCGCCTTCGCCGGTCGGGATGGTGTTGCAGTAGGAATTGAGGAAGCCGTCGCCACCGAACCAGGTCACAGCCCATTCGAGCGAACCGTGACCGCCCTGCTTGTCGCTCTTGCCGGCGAAGACCTCGCGCGTGACCTGGAATTCGTCGCCGAGGCTGGCCTTGAGATAGTCCTTCAGGCCGCCGGGGAAATGGAACTCGGCCTTGGCCGGTGTCTGGTCCTTTTCCTTGATAAGCGACGGATCGCAGGTCCAGCGGATCTGGACGCCGCCGAAGAGATAGGCCTTCGAGCGCGTCATGCGGTAAAGGCGCGCCGGCTCGAACGCGGCGCCCTTGCCGAAAATCTGCTCGTCGGGATGGAAGCGGGTCCTGGTGCCGCGGCGGTTGTGGACCTCGCCAAGATGCTCGAGACCGCTGACCGGGATGCCGCGCGAGAACCTTTGACGGTATAGCTGGCGGCCGCGGGCGACTTCGACCTCAAGATGATCGGACAGCGCATTGACGACGGAGACGCCGACGCCGTGCAGGCCGCCGGAGGTCTCGTAGACCTTGGAGTCGAATTTGCCGCCGGAATGCAGCGTCGTCATGATGACTTCGAGCGCCGGTTTCTTGAATTTTGGATGCGGGTCGACGGGAATGCCGCGGCCATTGTCGGTAACGGTCAGGAAGCCGTCGGCCGAAAGCTCGACGTCAATGAACGTGGCATGGCCAGCGACCGCTTCGTCCATCGAGTTGTCGATGACCTCGGCGAACAGGTGGTGCATCGCCTTGTCGTCGGTGCCGCCGATATACATGCCGGGACGCCGGCGCACAGGCTCCAGCCCTTCCAGCACCTCGATGTCGGCTGCGCTATAGCCCTCACTGCCGTCACGGGCGGGAGTCGAACGCTTTGCGGCCTGCACAAGCGGATCGGCCGGGCGAGCCGGCGTACGCGCCGGCTGCGGCTGCTTCTGCAGATTGCCGAAAAGATCGTTGTTGTCGTCCATGCTGGTCATGATGTCCGGGTGCGAATCACGTTTCGATACTGCCACGCTTTTGGCGGGCGAACGAGTTCCTGTTCCGTTCAGGGATCAAACTGTCTCTTATTCTAAAACCATTCGATAACCAACCCGTCGGAAATAGGGCGGCCCGGGAAGCTTTGGATACCTGTTTCTTTAACGATGACGCCTAGCGTGGGCCAACAGACAAAAGACTAAGGGCGTCAGGGGTTTCGGTGTGAGGGGCAGGGCCATAACCATGATCGGTATCGCCGCCGTTGTCGGCGCGATCTCGATCTTTGCCGCGGACTTCTGGGTCAAGAGCCAGGCGAGGGCCGATTCCGAGCAAAAGGTGGCATCGATTTCGGCGCCTCAGGAACCGAAGGTCGAATTCAAGACCATCGTGGTGGCACGTGCGCCGTTGCGTTACGGCATGGAACTCGGACCTGCCCAGCTCGCCGAAATCCCATGGCCGCAGGATTCGCTGCCGCAGGGCGCCTTCCCGACCATCGACAAGCTGCTTGCCGACGGCAGCCGCGTGGTGCTTTCGCCGATCGAGGTCAATGAACCGGTCTTGCTCGCCAAGCTGTCCGGGCCGAACGGCCGCGCGACGCTTTCGAACATCCTGTCGCCTGGCATGCGCGCCGTCACCATCCGCACCGACGAGATCGCCGGTGTCGGCGGTTTCGTCACGCCCGGGGATCGCGTGGATGTCGTGCTGACGCGCGATGCCGGCGACATCCAGGAAGTGGCCAAGAATGCGCAAGGCGCGTCCGGCTCGACCGTCACGTCCGAAATCGTCGTGTCCGACGCAAAGGTGCTATCGGTCGGACAGGGCGCCGACGAGCGCAAGACCGCGCCGCAGGTGGCCAATTCCGTGACCATCGAAGTCACCAACGAGGGCGCGCAGAAAGTGGCGCTCGCCCGCACCGTCGGCACGCTGTCGCTGTCGCTGCGCTCGGCCGCCGACGCCAGTGCCACGAATGGCGGGCTTACGACGATTTCGTCCTTCGGCGGCTCGGTCGCCGCAAGGGCGCAGGCAAGCGCTGCTTCGCTGGTCAACGCGGTGGCGAACGACTCCGCAGAGCCGAAATTCAAGACGGTCATCGTGACGCGCGGCACGCAGGTCGAGGAATACAAGGTTCCCTCTCGGGAACCGCAGCAGTAGCCGGTGGGGACCGGCGGGGACGGGACAATGTTTGGGCTTGATGCATTTAGGGTGACCAGGGCGCGGCGGCTGCTCGGCGCAATCGCGCTGGCCGTTCCGCTGGCGCTGCTCGGCTTCGGCGCGCCGGCCAAGGCGGGCAATGACGTCGTCTACGTTTCGGCCAACAAGAACGCCTCGATCAAGGTGGCCAAGGGCAAGCCGAAGACGATCATGACGAGCGCGGCCTTCTACCAGATCGTGATCGGCGATCCGGAGATCGCCAACGTCAACCCGCTGACCGACAAATCCTTCTATGTGCTCGGCAACAATCTCGGCACCACCGGGATCGCGCTGTTCGACCAGAACAAGCAGCTTGTCGGCACCATCGACATCGAGGTGACGTTGGATACCGACCAGTTGGCGAGCACGATCCGCGCCAGCGTGCCCGACGCCCGGATCAAGGTGGGCTCGGCCAATGGCCGCGTGGTTCTGTCGGGCGAAGCCGATGACGCGGTCGCTGCCGACAAGGCGAACAAGATCGCCTCCCGCTTTTCCGGCAAGGAGGAAGTGATCAACTCGGTCAATATCTCGTCCTCGCAGCAGGTCCAGCTCAATGTCCGCTTCGTCGAGATCAACCGCCAGGCGGGGCAAAATCTCGGTGTCCAATACAGCGCCAACTTCGGCTATGGGATAGGCGGGCGCAGTGTGGTCCTGGATCCCGGCACCATGTCGCAGGCCGGCAATGGTCAGATAATCGGACAGCTGCTCTCCAACGGACTTTCGATCGATGTCGCGATCAGCGCGCTGGAGCAGCGCGGTCTCGCCCGGCGCCTGGCCGAGCCAAACCTGATAGCCCGCTCGGGACAGACGGCAAGCTTCCTCGCCGGCGGCGAATTCCCGATCCCGGTTTCGGAAGATAACGGCAAGATCAGCGTCACCTACAAGAAATACGGCGTCGGCCTGGATTTCACGCCGACGGTTCTCAAGGACGGATTGGTGAGCCTGGACATCGCGCCCGAGGTCTCCTCGATCGATCCCTCAGCCTCTATCGAAGTGAGCAACGGCATCTCCATTCCGGCTTTCATCGTGCGCCGAGCCAAGACTTCCGTCGACTTGAAAAGCGGCCAGAGCTTCATGATAGCCGGTCTGTTGCAATCGCAGAACGACATCACGACTTCGCGCCTGCCGGGGCTAGGCAAGCTGCCGGTGCTGGGCCCCTTGTTCTCCTCCAAATCCTATCAGCGGCGCGAGACCGATCTTGTGATCATCGTCACGCCTTACCTGGTCAAGCCGGTCGATCCCTCGAAGAAGATGGTGGAGCCGACCGACGGCACGCGGCCGCCAAGCAACGTCGACTATTTCCTGAACAACAGCGAGGAGACCAGTGCCTCGGCGGCCAAACGTCCGGTGGCATTGGCCGACGGCAGCGCCGTTCGGCCGGTGGCCGCCGCCACATCCGGCCACTTCCTCGACCTGCCGAAGGACTGAAGCCATGCGTCCAGCTCTTTGCCTAGCTCTGCTCCTCGCCAGCTTGGCCGGCGGCTGCACCAGCGACGATTATGTCCGCACCGAAGGCGTGACGCCGGCTGCTGGCAACGCGCAGGCGTCCAACACGGTCATGCAGATGGTCGATCCCTGGCAATACGGCGTCCAGAACACCCGGCTTCTGGTGCCGGCTCAACGTCCGAGTTCCACGGCCAGCGCTGCCGACCAGGCCGCGAAAGGCACTCAGACGTCGGCCTCGTCGTCATCGACGACAACGGACTGATAACGATCGAGTTGATGGGCTGACGACCATGGCATCCGGCATGAAGACCAAGAAGATCCTGCTCGTTTCGACAGACAGGGTGTTTTTACAGGATACGCGAACGGCGTTCGCGACCTCCGAAGTGATCGAGCTTTCAACGGTCGAGAAGAGCGTCAACGAGCTTCGCGGCGAGGTGCTGGAGACCGATTTCGGCGCGGTCATCGTCGACATGGACGCCGCCAAGCTGGAAGAAATCGAATCGCTGCAACGCGTCATGCGCCGGCTGGAAGGCCGCGTTCCGGTGGTGGTCGTCACCCAGGAATTCAACGCGGCGGCGGTGCGGATTCTGGTGCAGCTCAAGGTCGCGGACTTCCTGGTCAAGCCGATCACCACCGCCGACCTAGTCCGCTCCGTCATCCGCGCGTTGCAGGGACCGGGGCGGGAGGAGAACACCGAGTCACAGATCTACACTTTCATGCCGGCCGCCGGCGGCGTCGGCACCACCACGCTCGCTCTGCAGACGGCGTTCCAACTGCATCATTCGGTGACGCGCGGCGCCTCGACCTGCGTGGTCGACCTAAACTTCCAGCAGGGCGCCTGCGCCGAATATCTCGACCTGGAACCGCGCTTTGACATCACCGAAATCGAGAACCAGCCTGAGCGCCTCGACCGGCAACTTCTCGACGTGATGCTTTCCAAGCATGCAAGCGGGCTCTGCGTGCTGGCCGCGCCGACGCGCCCGTCAGAGATGCGCTCGTTCAAGACCGATGTCGTCGTGCGGATGCTGGACCTCGTCTCGGCCTATTTCGACAATGTCGTCATCGACATGCCCCGCACATGGTTCCCGTGGACGGAGACGGTGCTGCTCGGCTCCAACAAGCTCTATATCGTCGCCGAGATGACGGTGCCTTGCCTGCGCCACACGCAACGCCTCATCCAGGCGATCTATGAGACCGCCGGCAAGGAGGTGAAGCCCAACGTCATCGTCAACCGTTTCGAGCAGAAGATGTTCGACAACGGCATCAAGCAGGCCGACGTCCAGGATATCCTCGGCGAGCATTTCGTCGGCGGCATTTCCAACAACTACCGGCTGGTGCGCGAAGCCGTCGACCGTGGCGTGCCGCTGCACGACATCGAGCCCAACGCCAATGTCGTCAACGACCTGAAGAAGATCATCCTGCCGGAGGAGGCGGTCGCGACGAGCGCCAAGTCGAAGTCGCTGTTCGGCTTCGGCAAAAACCTGCTGAAGAGGAAGGCAGGATGAACAGCCGCTTCACCAATCTGCAGAACCGCGACGTCCGCCCGCAGCGGCCGCCTGAGCCGGCGCCGGTGGCGCATCACGCCGTGGTTATCCCCACCACGCGCAAGCCGGCCGCGCCGAAGCTGGAAACGGCGCCGGCAAAAAGCGCCAACAAGGTGCTGGACGCCAGGGTGCGTATCCATCGGATGCTGCTCGAAGAGATCAACCTCGTCGCGCTCGAGCGGCTGCCCAAGGACGAGATGCGCCGCCAGGTGCATGACTTCGTCTCGGAAAAGACGCGGCAGGAGCGGATGGCGATCAATATCGCGGAGCTCGATGCCCTGGTCGACGACATCGTCGACGAGATGGTCGGGCTCGGTCCGCTGGAGCCGCTGCTCAAGGATCCCGAGATCAACGACATCCTGATCAATGGCCACGAGAACTGCTTCGTCGAAAAGCGCGGCAAGCTGCAGCAGGTGCACATCCCGTTCAAGGATGAGGCGCATCTGCTTCGAATCATAAACAAAATCGTCGCCGCCGTCGGCCGTCGCGTCGATGAATCGCAGCCGATGGTCGATGCGCGCATGCTGGACGGCTCGCGCTTCAACGCCGCCATCCGGCCGGTCGGCGTCGATGGACCGCTGGTGTCGATCCGCAAGTTTTCCAAGAACAAGCTTGGCCTGCACAAGCTTGTCGAGTTCGGCGCGATCACCCAGAACATGGCCGAGGTGCTGGCGGCCGCGGTGCATGCGCGCAAGACCACGATCATCTCCGGCGGCACCGGCACCGGCAAGACGACGATGCTCA
>NZ_JANINM010000048.1 GCF_024509055.1 Mesorhizobium sp.
TCGACAGAACACCCCATCGGAACATTGCGCTTCTCCATGTCGGTTACATCGAAGGAGATGTGCCCCAATTCTGGAGAAAAGCCAATGCGAGACGCGGGTCGCAAGCAACCTTCGTCATGCTCGGGCTTGACCCGAGGATCCATGCCGTGACCCTGGCCGCAGGGTGGAGCGGTGCAGAATTCTGTAATTGTTGCAACGCCTTAGCGTCACGGCATGGATCCCAGGGTCTGCGCGCGTCGCTTCGCTCCTTGCTCCGCCCTAGGATGACGAACCCGAGGATGTGCGACTAGAACTACCCCCTTCTGCCCGTCAGCGTCATGTTGAAGTCGACGATGTTGGAGTAGAGCGGCGTGCCGACATCCATGCCGTAGCGGGACCTGAGCACCTTGCCGGTGACGTGGAACTTGATCGTGCCGGATTTCAGCCCGTCCAGCTCGGCTGTGAATTTTTCCGGAAACGTCCTGCCGCGCGCCGTCAGCTGGCCGGTGACGAGGGCCGTCGTGTCACTTGTGCGGGTCACGCTGGTCGAGCGGAACTGGATTTCCGGATTGTTGGCGCTGTCGAACACTGCGTCGGAACGCAGGAAGGCGTCGATGCGGCCCTGTCCGGTGCCGACGCTTTCCGGATAGATGGTGAGATCGACCTTCGAGCGTCCGACATCGCCATTGTCGATGCGGATCGTGCCCTTGAAGCGGGCGAAGGCGCCGTCGAAGCCGCCGCCGCCGGCCTTGCCGATGGTGAAGCGGATCGATGAGCCCGCCGGGCTGATCGTGTAGCTGCCGGCCGCGTCGCTGAGCGCCACTGCGGCTATTGCCGGCACGACAAGGCAAGCGGCCAGGGCCGCCGATCCGAGGATGCGCGCATACATGGGAGTGTTCCTCTTTCTTGGAGGCAACGCCTTCAGCGGCCTCACCCCACAAACGCACGACTCCGCCGCTCTATTCCCCGCCTGACGAAGGCGTGATCATGCGTGTCAGCACGCTGTCGCGCAGCAGGAAATGATGGCGAAGCGCGGCCGCCACATGCAGCGCCACCAGCGCGATGCCGGCATAGGCGAGATACCAGTGCGCCGCCGACCAGAAGCTTTCGGCTGCGTCGGATTCGGCCAGCGGCAGGTTCGGCATCACGAAAAGATCGAACGGCATCGTCGGGATTTCCAGCGTCGACACCGACACCAGCGCCCAACCGGAGAGCGGGAGGGCGATCTGGAAGGCATAGAGTGCGAAATGCGCCAGCGGTGCCGTGCGGCGCTCCAACGTTCCGACTGAAGCCGGCAGCGATGGCGCCGCATTTCCGAGCCGCCAGGCGATGCGCAGGATGATCAGCCCGAGCAGCAGGAAGCCGAAGGATTTGTGCAACTGGATGAGCTCGAAGGAGGTCCGCTGGCTTGCGATCCGCACCATGGCGAAGCCGAGCACGAACTGGCCGATGAAGACGATGCCGATCAGCCAGTGGAGGATAATCGTTGGCCAGCCATAACGGGTGGCGGTGTTGGTGATGGACTGCATGGCCGAAAAACGCTGGTCGCGACGGTTTTCTTCCACCCTGCCCACAAGCCGCTACCCGCCCGTCTTGAAGAAATCCACGAAGGCCCTGAGCGCAGGTCGCATCTGCCGGCGGCTGGGATAGTAGACGAAGAAGCCCTCGAAAGATGGGCACCAGTCCTCCAGCACCCGGATCAGCCTTCCGTCGGCGAGCGGCGCGCGCACATAAGGCTCGAACACGAAGGCGAGCCCCGCGCCGTCGATTGCCGCTTGGGCGATCAGATGGTCCTCGTCGAGGATCAGCGGTCCCTGCGCGGCAATTTCGATCTCCTCGCCGTCCTTCTCGAACTCCCAGCGATAAAGGATGCCGCTGGAGAAGCGGAAGCGGAGGCAACGGTGCTCGGCGAGCTCGCGCGGGTGGCGCGGCTTCGGCATGGCGGCAAAATAGGATGGCGCGGCGACCACCGCGCCGCGAAGATCGGGGCCGATGCGCACCGCGATCATGTCGCGCTGCAGGCTTTCGCCGAGCCGCACGCCGGCGTCGAAACCGCCTTCGACCACGTCGGTGAATCGGTCCTCGATGACGATCTCCAGCACGATGTCGGGATAGGCGGCTGCAAAGGCGCCGAGGCGCGGCGTCAGCGTCAGATGCGCAGCCGTGCGCGGCACGGTCAGCCGCAGATTGCCGGCCGGTCGGTCGCGGGCCTCGACGGCCGTCTCCAGCGCCAGGTCGATCTCGGACAGCGCCGGCCGCAGCCGTTCGAGCAGCTGTGCGCCTTCCTCGGTCGGCGCGACACTGCGCGTGCTGCGCGCCAGCAGCCGCACGCCGAGCCGCGCCTCCAGGCTGGAGACTGCGTGACTGACCGCCGACGGCGCGATGCCGAGTTCGCGGGCGGCGCCGCGGAAGCTGGCGCATTGGGCGACGGTGGCAAGCACGGCGAGCTGGGAGAGGTTGGTGCGGTTCATTGTTCCATTTTATAGAGCAAGCCGTACAAAGGAAAACCAATTATCGAACGGAGTGCAAGGCCTTATTTCCCACGCATCGCAACAAGGAGATGCGTGATGAAAACCCGCAAGCTTGGAACTGAACTCGAAGTCTTCCCCGTCGGTCTCGGCTGCATGGGCATGAGTTTTGTCTATGGCGGCCAGCCGGAGGCGGAAGCCATCGCCACGCTGCGCCGCGCAGTCGAGATCGGGGTGACCTTCTTCGATACCGCCGAAGTCTATGGCCCCTTCGAGAACGAAATCCTGCTCGGCAAGGCGCTGAAGCCGGTGCGCGACAAGGTGACGATTGCCACCAAGTTCGGCTTCAAGATTTCCGAGCACGGCTCGGGCGCCGACCGCATGATCGGCCTCGATAGCCGTCCCGAGCACGTCAAGGCGGTGGCGGAAGCATCGCTGAAGCGGCTCAACACCGACGTGATCGACCTCTATTACCAGCACCGCGTCGACCCGAACGTGCCGATCGAGGACACGGTCGGCGCCATGGCGGAGCTGGTGCGCGAAGGCAAGGTGCGGGCGCTGGGCCTGTCGGAGGTAAGCGGCGCCACGCTGCGCCGGGCGCATGCCGTGCATCCGATCGCCGCCGTGCAGAGCGAATATTCGCTGTGGAGCCGCGATCCGGAGGACGAGGTCCTCGCGGTCTGCCGCGAACTCGGTGTTGGTTTTGTCCCCTACAGCCCGCTCGGCCGCGGCCTGCTCACCGGCACGCTCGGCAAGCCCGATGCGCTCGGCGCCGGCGACTGGCGCCTCACTCAGCCGCGCTTCCAGTCGGACGCCATGGCAGCTAACAACGCCGTCATTGCGGTGCTGGAGAAGATGGCGGCGGAAAAGGGCGCGACACCGGCGCAGCTGGCGCTCGCCTGGGTGCTGCACCAGGACGATTTCATCGTGCCGATCCCGGGTGCACGGAAAATAGGGCATCTGGAGCAGAACACGGCGGCCGCCGGGATCGAGCTGAGCGTGGCCGAAGTGGCTGCGATCGGCGATGCGCTGTCGCCCGACAAGGTGGTCGGCAAGCGCTACACGGAGGAGCTGCTGGCGCTGGTGAATGGGTGAGTGAAAATAGCGGGGCGCATCGGCGCCCCTTTTGTTGCGAGAAGTCGGTGCGAGGCACCCCCCTCTGTCCTGCCGGACATCTCCCCCTCAAGGGGGGAGATTAGATGTCATCGACGCTTTCGCCTATTATCAACCTTGCAGGAAGGGCGCCGGCGCCCAAGCTGCCAATCTCCCCCCTTGAGGGGGAGATGCCCGGCAGGGCAGAGGGGTGCCTTGCGCCGGCATCTCCTACTCACCAAGGCACCACACTAATCTCCGCCCAACACTCCCTGGCGCGAGCGCCTTTCGCCTCATGCGTCCGCTGGTTGTCCAGCGCCCTGTTCGGCGTGATGCGGAACGAAAAGACATCGTCGAGCCCGAACGGCGCCACCAAGTCCAGCTGCCCGTCGCGGCTGTACCGCACCCCGACCGCATGCGTCTTCGAGGCAAAATAGCTGACGGACTCGCTCGAATTCCGATACTGCGGACATTCCCGCCCGAACTTGACCGGGTACCACAGATGCACCCGTGCCTGGTTGCGCACCTCGACCGGCAACGGAAGACCCTCGAAATGCTCGGCCGCCCGGCGGATCACCGTGTCCTCGGCCTCGTAGGAGAGGTCGGTATCGTCGAAATAGAACAGGTCGACATCCTTGATGCCGTAGCCCGGCGGCTTGCCGGTCAGGTGGTTCCAGACGCTGTTGTATAGAGCGCCGGACACCACCAGCCAGTCCGGGAGGGCAAGCTCGCGCACGCGCTCCAGGGTCTGCCCAAGCACCGGGTCGCCGGTCACGATGGCGAGAAACGCCGCACGCTGGTCTTCGAAGGAAAGGCCTGAATAGCGGAGGTGGTCCATCGCCCTTTGGAGGGCGATTCGCCATCGCTGCGCAATGGCTCAACGTTTGTACATCACATCGGTGCGGATGACATACTTGCGACCCGACAGCACCTCATCGCCGCGATGCTCGATGGGATGATAGAAGGCCAACGCCATGCCTTTGCGGGGCTTCACGGCCAGGCTGGCGCCATCATAGCCCGGCAGCGTCCCGCGAAACGACGTGCCGCCGCCCCCGAAACCGTCCGACAGGTAGATCATGAAGGTGAACTGGCTGCGTTCATCGATGCCGCGCTCGAAATAGCCGTCATTGTGCCAGTCGAATTTCTGGCCGGGCCCATAGCGGTAGAAGCGGAAGCGCTCGTTGAAACCCTTGAGCCGCCACTCGCCCAGCCTGGCATAAAGAAACGGCCTCGCTCGGGCGAAAAATAGGTCGGCGAGGTCCTCGTCGTCGAACACGACGCGGTCGTTGTTGCGCAGGTCCTTCATCAACAGCGCGTCGCCACCACTGTTGACGCGGGCCGCCTCGAAGCCGCGCCTTTCGCTGTCCAAGATCAGGTCGGCGCATTCCTGGTCGTTCAGGAATCCGTCGATGGTGCCGATATGCGTGGCCAGCCAGTTGATGGACAGTTTTTCGCTCACGGCCATATTCCGTGCCCCGCAAAGCCGTGGGGCGTGCTGCGTTTAGGCGCGCAACACGCCGCCCGTCTGCTTGTTGACGTTCTCGACGATACGCCTTGCGAGCGCCTCGAAATCCTCGTCGGTCAAGGTCTTCTCGACAGGCTGGATCGACACTTCGATGGCGATCGACTTCTTGGCCGCGCCCAACGACGCGCCCTCGAAGACGTCGAACACCGAAACGCCGGTCACCAGCTTCTTGTCGGCGGCCAAAGCTGCCCGCACCAGTGTGCCGGCCTCGACCGTCCGGTCGACGACGAAGGCGAAATCGCGCTTCACCGCCTGGAAGGGCGACAGCTCCAGCTTCGGCTTGGTGCGCGTCGGCTTGGCCTTCGGCTCCGGCACCGCGTCGACATAGACCTCGAAGCCGCAGATCGGCCCGGAGACGTCGAGCGCCTCCAGCGTCTTCGGATGGAACTCGCCGAACGTGCCGAGCACCGTCTTCGGCCCGAGCTTGATGGTGCCGGAGCGCCCCGGGTGATACCAGGCCGGGCCGCCTGGCTCGATCTGCAGCCGGTCGACCGGCGCGCCGCAGGCTTCCAGTGCCGCGATCGCATCCGCCTTGGCGTCGAAGACGCCGACCGGGCCGGCATTGCCGGCCCAGCTGCGGCCGGAACCGTCGAGCTTGGCCGTGCCGCGCCGCACGCCGGCGGCCACGCGCCGCTGCTGGTCGGCTGCGTCGCCCTCATAGGTGCCGGAAACTTCGAACAGCGCCACGTCGCCGATGCCGCGATCGGCATTGCGCTGCGCGGCGCTGAGCAGTCCCGGCAGCAGCGACGGCCGCATGTCGGACATGTCGGCGGCGATCGGGTTGGCGAGCTTCAGCTCGGTCTGGCCGCCGCCGAACAGTTCGGCGTGCTTTGCCGGGATGAACGACCAGGTGACGGCCTCCATCATGCCGCGCACGGCCAGCGCCCGCTTGGCCGAGCGCGTGCGCACCTGCAGCGTGGTCAGGATCCTGCCGTTGACGGCGTCATGCGAGGTCAGCGGCTGCGGCGCGATGTTGTCGACGCCGTGGATGCGCATCACTTCCTCGACGAGGTCGGCCTTGCCGTCGACATCCGGCCGCCAGGAAGGCACCTTCACCTTGACGACGTCGCCAGTGCCATGCGGCTCAAAGCCGAGGCGCGTCAGGATATCGAGGCTTTCCGCCTTGGGCACCTCGATGCCGGTCAGCCGCTTCACTTCCGACAGCGGGAAAGAGACGACCTTCGCCTTGTGGCCGTTATAGCCCGCCACTTCCATCTCGGTCGGCGTGCCGCCGCAGAAGTCGAGCACCAGCTTGGTGGCAAGTTCCACGCCGGGCACCATGAATTCCGGGTCGACGCCGCGCTCGAAGCGGTAGCGCGCATCGGTGATGATGCCGAGCGTGCGGCCGGTCCGCGC
>NZ_JANINM010000049.1 GCF_024509055.1 Mesorhizobium sp.
CGGTCGGCCACCTCGCGGCAGAAGCCGAGTTCGTGCGTGACGACGATCATCGTCGTGCCCGACGCTGCCAGCTCCTTCATCACGCCCAGCACCTCGCCGACCAGCTCGGGATCGAGCGCCGAGGTCGGCTCGTCGAACAGCATCGCCTTGGGTTTCATGGCGAGCGCACGGGCGATCGCCACGCGCTGCTGCTGGCCGCCTGACAATTCGCCCGGGTAGGCATCGGCCTTGTGGGCAAGCCCGACGCGCTTGAGCAAGGCCTTGGCTTCCTCGACGCAATCGGCCTTGGGGCGTTTTTGCACGCCCATCGGCCCCTCGATGATGTTCTGCAGCACCGTCTTGTGGGGGAAGAGGTGGAAACGCTGGAATACCATGCCCACCGACTGGCGCTGGCGGGCGATCTCGCGCTGGCTCAGCGGATAGAGCTTGTTCCCGTCGCGGCGGTAGCCGACGATTTCGCCGCCGATGGTGACATATCCGGCGTCAATGCTTTCAAGCTGGTTGATGCAGCGCAGGAAGGTGCTCTTGCCTGAACCGGACGGACCGATGATGCAGACCACCTCGCCCTTGGCGATTTCGAAATCGATGTCCTGCAGGACGTGGAAGGAGCCGAAATATTTCTGCAGGTCGACAGCCGTTATCAGAGCGTCCATCACGCGGCCTCCTCGACAAGGGTCTGCTGAGCAGGCTGGCCCGGGCGATGGCCGCCCCAGCCCTTCGAGAAATGGCGTTCGATGAAAATCTGGCCGATGGAAAGTACCGTGACGACGACCATGTACCAGATGGCGGCCACGATCAGCAGTTCGATGACGCGGGAGTTGACGTAGTAGACATCCTCGACGCTTCTCAGCAGTTCGGAAAACTGGATGACGCTGGCGAGCGAAGTGAGCTTGACCATGCCGATGGTTTCATTGCCGATCGGCGGAACGATCACGCGCATTGCTTGCGGCAGGATGATGCGCAGCATGGCCCGCAGTGGC
The DNA here is from genome assembly GCF_024509055.1 of Mesorhizobium sp. GTDB lineage: Bacteria > Pseudomonadota > Alphaproteobacteria > Rhizobiales > Rhizobiaceae > Mesorhizobium. The sequence goes on from NZ_JANINM010000049.1 coordinate 981, forward strand.
GTCATGCCGATCGAAAGTCCTGCTTCGGCCTGGCCCTTGTCGATGGAGAGGATGCCTGCCCGCACCACCTCGGCGGTATAGGCGCCCTGCTGGATGCCGAGCCCCAGGAAGGCGGCTACGAAGGGCGTCATGACGTCCACGGTCTTCAGCGAGAAGAGGCCGGGAATTCCAATGGTGGGAAAGATCAGCGCAAGATTGAACCACAGCAGCAACTGCAGCAGCGCCGGCGTGCCGCGGAACAGCCAGACATAGCCGATCGAGACGTTCTTGAGCACCGGATTGTCCGACATGCGCATGATGGCGGCCATCACGCCCAAGACGATGCCCAGCGCCATGGCGCAAAAGGTCATGATGATGGCGTTGACGACGCCTCTGAGAACGCTCGGCGCAAAGATGTTGTCGCCGACATACTTCCAAGCGATGTCGCCTACCCAGAACGCCCTGACGAGCAGCACGAGCAGCACTATGACGACAAGGCCTAGTATTTTTGTCCAGATCTTGCGTGGCGGCACAACGACAAAGGCCGTCGACCTCGCGCTTTCGATATCGCCCATGACCGTTGTTCCCCGAAGGCTCTATGCCCTCGTTCTTGTTTTGATGACGAAACGTAACCTTGCGAGCACAGCTGCCGCAAACGAGATATGAACATGCGATTTATGATGGATTTGCATAAATCCATCGCCGCCTCAGTTCGTCGCCCTGCCGTCTTGCAGGCCTGCGTTTGCCTTTCCATCCTGTCCAATAGCCCTTTAAGCACGAGGCCAGCTGGAGCATTATGGGGCATCAATTCGCCACTTCGGATCAGCGCCGTGCTGGAGATTCCTGAAGATCGCTGCGAGCGGCACGCCCTGTTCAAAGCCATCCACGAGGCTTTCAAGGCAGGAGATTTCGAGGGCGTGGGCAATGCGCTCGGCGGCTCGGCCCGCTGGTTCGATGAGAAGATGCCGTTCGAGCTCGGTCTTGGGCATCCGCTCGAATACGCTGTCCATTGGAGTCCACCGGATTTCATCTCGCGGCTCCTCGATGCGGGCTCGAACCCGAACTACGAGGATCATACGGGCTTTCCTTCGATCATCGCGGCGCTGTCCGCCGCACGGCCGGACAGGCTGGCGATTGTCGGCATGCTTCTCGGGCATTGCGCCGACCCGAACATGCGAGGCGTGAACGACTGGACACCTTTGCACTATGCGGTTTCCCTGCGTGACGCCGAGGCAATTGGCCTTCTGCTCGCTTCAGGCGCGGACGCTTCGCTCAGGACTCGCATCGATGATTATGAGACGGCGCTGGAGAGCGCCGAAAGAGCCGGCTTCCAGGCTGGGACGTTGCTGCTGCGCGAGGCAATGAAGAACACTGGCGCAGACAAAAGATGAGTAGGCAGGCCGGCCGGGTCGCAGCCTCAGACTGACTTCAATCCCGCCTTGAAGCGCTTGCCGTTGGCGACATAATGCGCGGCCGAGACGCGCAGCCTCTCGATTGCCGCCTCGTCAAGCTCCCGGATGACTTTCGCGGGCGAGCCGACGATCAGCGAATTGTCTGGAAAAACCTTGTTCTCCGTCACCAGGGCATCGGCGCCGACGAGTGAGTTCTTACCGATCATGGCGCCGTTGAGGACGATGGCGCCCATCCCGATCAGGCTGTTGTCGCCGATGGTGCAGCCGTGCAGAAGCGCGCGGTGGCCGATCGTGCAGCCCTGGCCGATGGTGACCGGGCAGCCGGGGTCGGTGTGCATGATCGTATGTTCCTGCACATTGGTGTCGGCGCCGATCGTGATCGGCTCGTTGTCGCCGCGGATGACGACTCCGAACCAGAAGCCGGCATTGCGGCCGATCATGATATTGCCGATCAGGGTTGCGTCCGGCGCGATCCAGTTGGTCTCGGCGTCCTCGAATTGCGGCGCTTTTCCGTCGATCGCATAGACCGGCATTTTTCGTCTCCGATTCGCCTGCAGCTGAACAGTCAGCCCGAAACTAGGAGACCAGTCGCCCATGATGCAATGGCGACAAGCACGATACCGAGCGCCAGAGCCCATGCGACGGCAGTACATCCGCATGACAACAGCGCCAGCGTGCTGATGCGGCCCTCGCGCCGGGCATCGAGCGCCTCGTTGGCGAGCATGAACGGGCCGGCGCAGGCGGTCGCCGCGAGCGAACGCAGGATCCGGGTCGACGAAACATACGGCTCCGCGAAGGCGAGCCGGCGGCCGGAAATCAGTTCCATGGCCGATCCGGCCAGCCCGCAAGCTGTCAGGCCGACCGCGAATACATAAAGAGCAACGACTGCAGGGCTCATTTTTACCAACCGTTTACCATGAGATTGCACAGTTGATTGCGCGCGCTGCAAGAGCCGTGCCGCACCGGCTGTGCCACCCGGGGACAGCGGATTGGGGATCGCAATGAGTGAAGCGGCTGCCGACAGCCCGGAATTCGAGGTCGTCGACTCGACCTTCATGAAGCGCGTCTTCTACGCCTTCGCGGCGCTGGCGATGCTTTCGGTGGCGATCAGCGTTGGCGGCAAATGGCTCGGCCGGTCGATCGCCATGGCCGGCTATACCGACGATACCACCGTCAAGCAGGTCGTCATCGGCAGCAACGTCATCGCCGTGCCGGCCAACTTCATCCGCTTCGACCTGGCGCGGCACGACGGCGTCGCCTCGCGCCTAGATCTCTATCTTCGCTATCCCGAGATGGACGGGTACAGCACGGCGGCGCGCGACGACTTCAACCATACCGGAGAGGCCAGGAAGATCATATTCCTGTCGTTCGAACCGCGAATGATGTCGCGCGACATGAGCGGCCGTTTCGCGCCGATCTACAGCGCCCTGATCGTCAAGCCAGGCACGCCCGGTCCCGGCGGCACCATGCTCTACGGCTTCACCGAAAAGTCGGGCTATCTCAATGAGATGCTCGCGGTCGCCGACCGTCCCGGCAAGGATCCGTTCGTCGCGCGATGCCTGAGCGGGCCGAGCGCGGAGGAATCGCTGGCGCCCTGCGAGCGCGACATCCAGGTCGGCGACGATCTCAGCCTCACCTACCGTTTCCCGCGCGAGCTTCTCGGGGACTGGCAGGCGCTCGATGCGGCGATTGCTGCCAAAGTGGCAGGCATCCTGAAGGCGGGGCACTAGGTCCCCGGCACTCGCGCTACTGGGGTGTAAGCTTCGCGCTGGCTGCCAGAAATACATCGTTCCAGAAGCGCACATATTCAAAATGCTGGGCGCGCGTTAGCCATGCTCGGTTGGCGGGGTCAGTCGAATCTCCGCCAAACAACACCGGTTTCACTTCCGCGAGTTGCATCTGTGGATGAGAATCTCCGTCCTCCCGTGGAGCCAGCATTGCCTGCCAATCGCTAAATTCGTTTGCGACGACATTCGCGTACTTCCAGTTCAGGCCGACAAATGGGACTTGAACCATCGGCTTATGAGGCGAGCGCAAATCGAATCCGAAGGCCTCCCCAGAGCCGTCGGAACCAATCAATATGAGGCCAGGCGCGAGAGTATGAACGCCATACTCGATGTTAAACGACTCAAGATCCTGCCCAGCCCAGAGAAAAACAAGCTCATCGCCATAAATCCATTGCGAGTTGCCGTAACGCTCCAAAAAATCAAAGTAAGAGGTGGGAAGCGATAGCATGGCCAGTTTGATCTTGCCTGGAATGTGCGAAACGCCGCGCCCCTTGCACCCTGCCCTCAGACCTTCTCAGCCGGCCTGGCTGAACGATTCGGCATCACGAGAGCCAAGATACGGGCTGGCATCGGGATGACAAGGCGCGCTAATGGTCGGGCATGATGCCAGCCTATCTTACCTTCGATCCCGCCAGCCGCCGCCTGCGGCTCGACCCGCACCAGCCGGCCTTTGTGCAGAACCCCTATGAGGCCTATGCCTTCCTGCACGGCGCGGCGAACGCCTTCTTCTGGGAGGATTACGGCTTCTGGTGTTTCGGTGGTTTCGACGACGTCAACCGGCTGTTGCGCGATCGCCGTTTCGGGCGCCAGAACCCGGCCGGGATTCCCGACAGCCGTGGCGTCGGCGACGACCGCTCGCATCTTGCCGCCTTCGACGGCATCGAGGCCAATTCCATGCTGGAACTGGAGCCCCCGGTGCATACGCGGCTTCGCACGCTGGTCAACCGCGCCTTCGTCTCGCGCCAGGTCGAGCGGCTGCGCCCACGCATCGAAGCGCTGGCGAATGAGCTGATCGACCGATTCGAGCCAGGCGGCGTGGATCTCCTGCCGGCCTACGCCTCGCCGCTGCCGATCACGATCATCGCCGAGATGCTGGGCGTTCCTGTCGATATGGGGCCGCAATTGCTCGACTGGTCGCATCAGATGGTCGCCATGTACATGCATGGCCGCACGCGCCAGGTCGAGGATACGGCCAATCGCGCGGCGCGCGATTTCGCGGATTTCCTGCGCGGCTACGTCGCCGAACGGCGCAAGAAGCCCGGCGACGATCTGCTGTCGCTGCTGATCGAAGCCCAGGACAACGGCCAGAAGCTTTCGGAGGACGAACTGGTTTCCTCGGCCATCCTGCTGCTCAACGCCGGTCATGAGGCGACCGTGCACCAGACCGGCAATGCGGTGCGATCGCTGCTGGCGCAAGGCGGCGATGCGCGTCGCTTCTTCGCGACACCGGAAGCGAATGCCGCAACGGTCGAGGAATGTCTTCGCTTCGACGCGCCGCTGCATATGTTCCTGCGCTACGCCTATGAGGAGATCGAAGTCTCACCGCGCATTGTGGTCAAGCCAGGCCAGATGATCGCGCTTTTGCTCGGCATGGCCAATCACGATCCGCTGGCATTCGCCGGGCCCGACATCTTCAATCCAGCCCGCGCGGATCAGAAGAACGTCTCGTTCGGCGCCGGCATCCATTTCTGCATCGGCGCGCCGCTGGCGCGGCTCGAATTGCAGGTCTCGCTGAAAACCCTGTTCGACCGGCTGCCGAAATTGTGCCTGGCCGAGGAGCCAAGGTTCCGTGACACCTACCACTTCCATGGATTGGAGCGGCTGGCCGTCAATTTTTGACGGGTCCTCAACGTCGTCATCCTTGGGCGTACCGACGCGAAGCGGAGCGCAGACCCAAGGATCGATGCCGCAACCTTGGCCAAGGGATGCAGCGGCGCAGAATTCTGCACGGTGGTAGCCGCCTTAATGTCACGGCATCGTCTGCGCGCGTCGCTTCGCTCCTTCCTCCGCCCTAGAATGACGAAGCGATAGGCGTTCCAGCCAGTGTTCGACGCGCTAGCCTCCGCCATTAGGAAGCCCGGTCAAAGCTTGATCACATATTCCTTGCGGGTCGTCTCAACCACATCCCAGGTGCCCTTGAAGCCGGGCCTCAGCACGAAACTGTCGCCGGCCTTGACGGTGCGTGCCTCGCCGCCGTCCTCGGTGATCACCGAGACGCCGGACAGGATGTGGCAGAACTCCCACTCGTCATAGACGATGC
>NZ_JANINM010000050.1:0-2650 GCF_024509055.1 Mesorhizobium sp.
CGATGCCGGAAGCCGCGAGCGTCTTGATCGGGCCCGCCGAGATCGCGTTGACGCGGATCTTCTTGGCGCCGAGGTCGACAGCGAGATAGCGCACGCTGGCTTCCAGCGCCGCCTTGGCGACGCCCATGACGTTGTAGTGCGGCATCACCTTCTCGGCGCCGTAATAGGTCAACGTCAAAAGCGAACCGCCCTCGCTCATCAGCGGCTCGGCACGCTTGGCGATGGTGGTGAAGGAAAAGACCGAGATGTCCATGGTGCGCAGGAAATTGTCGCGCGTCGTCTCGACATAGCGGCCGGTCAATTCGTCCTTGTCCGAGAAAGCGATGGCGTGGACGAGGAAGTCGAGCTTGCCCCAGTGCTTGGCGATATCGGCAAAGACGGCGTCGAGGCTTTCCGGGTCGGTCACGTCGCAATGGCCCGCGACATGCGCGTTGAGTTCGGCCGCGAGCGGCTCGACGCGCTTCTTGAAGGCCTCGCCCTGATAGGTCAGAGCGATCTCGGCGCCGTGATCGGCGCAAGCCTTGGCGATGCCGAAAGCGATCGACCGATTGTTGGCGACGCCCAGGATCAGGCCCCGCTTACCGGCCATCAGGCCCTGTCCACCTGCCATGTGCAAGCTCTCCGCAAGAATATCTGCTTTGTGGAGAGCCCTATCGCACAGGCACAAAGCCCCTTCAAGCGCCCAAAAGACACTGCAACAGGAACAAAATTCCCTTGATCAGCCTTTTTGACGGCGCATCAGGGCCTCAAGCTCGGCATCGCCGCCCTCCGGCAGCATCAACCGCACATGGGCGTAGAGATCGCCATGGCCGCCGGCTTTTTCCGGCAGGCCCCTGCCCTTCAGGCGCAGCACCTTGTCCGAGCTCGACCATGCAGGCACGTTGACTGCGAGCTTGCCGGTCGGTGTTTCGACCGCCACCTTGGCGCCGAGCACCGCGTCGGTCAGATCGACGGGCAGATCGACATGCAGGTCGCGCCCCTCGATGCGGTAGCGCGAATGGCGGCGGATGTGGATCTTGACCAGCGCGTCGCCTGGCTGGCCCGGACCCTGCTCGCCCTGGCCCTTCAGACGGATCGTCTGGCCGTCCTCGACATAGGCCGGCAGCTTGACCGCCACCTTGCGACCGTCGGGGAACATCGCCGTCACCTTGTCGGCGATGGCGGCTTCCTCGACGCTGATGTCCATGGTGACGTTGAGATCGGCCGCCTGGGCCGGCTGGCGGCGGTCGCCTGCTCCGGCTCCCCTTGGGCCTGCCCCGCGGGCGCCAAAGGCGTCGCCGAAGATCTGGCTGAAGATATCGCTGTTGCCGTCGAACGGATCGCCGCCCGGACGTCCGGTGCGGAATTCGAAATGCGCGCCGCCCGGGCCCTGCTGACGGCGGAAGCCCCCGAACGGATCGCCGCCCGCCGCGCCCTCGAAGCCGTGGAATTTCGGCTTACCCTCGGCGTCGATCTCGCCGCGATCGTAAGCGCCGCGCGTCTTCTCGTCACCCACGACTTCGTAGGCCTGGTTGACGGCGGCAAAACGGTCCTTCGCCTTGGGATCATCCGGGTTCTGGTCCGGATGATGCTTCTTGGCGAGCTTACGGTAGGCCGATTTTATGTCCTTGGCCGATGCGTTCTTGGCAACGCCCAGCACCTCATAGGGGTCGCGCATGCTTCCTGCCTGCAAGAGAGAATGGATTTGTGGTCGCTCCCTATATGCGCTCGCATAGGAAGAAATTCCAGTGGCGCAAGAGGGATTGATCTTCGAAAGTTGGAACGCGTCCCCAAGTCAGAGCGCCCCTTGGGTCAGGGTGCCGCCGTCAGAGTGCCTTGAATTCCTGCATGCGCCAGCCGCCGGCGCCGGCAAGGCAGAGTTCACCCTTGTAGAGGGCAACGCCGTCAAAGCTTTCGCGCGTGGCGCTGAAGCGGCGACAGGTCAGGCCGCCATCCTTAAGTTCCACCAGTTCGGTGATCGCGCCGCGCGACCCGGTGCCTGCGTTTGCCCATGGCACCGGCTGGCCGCCAAGCTCCTTGATGTCGGCGGAGGAAACGGCATTGCCGATGGTGGTCTGGTCGGAGTCCTTGTCGGCCGCCGCCGGGGCGGCAGGCGAGGCCGGCATGCTGGAGGTGATGATAGAGCGGTCGACATCGGCCTTTTCCAGGCTGAAGCCGCCGGCGCCGCAGGCGGCAAGCGGCAGCGCCAATGTCACGACCACAGCCTTGACGCTGGCCGAAGCGATAACGCCCCATTGCCTGCTGTCAAAAGCTTGCGCGATACGCGACAATCGGCGAACTCCTCCCGCAACGGTAAAAATTCGGAAAACTATGAACGAAACCGGGTTAACAAGCAGTGACTTCACCGAAGCCTCTGAGCCGTTCAGGCTCTTTGCCGCATGGCTGGAGGACGCCACCAAAAGCGAGCCCAACGATCCCAACGGCGTCGCCCTGGCGACCGTCGACGCGGACGGCATGCCGGATGTGCGGATGGTGCTGCTCAAGGGGTTCGACGAAAAGGGGTTTGTCTTCTACACGAATTTCGAGAGCGCCAAGGGCCGCGAGATTCTTGGCAGCATGAAGGCGGCGATGTGCTTCCACTGGAAATCGCTGCGCCGCCAGGTGCGCATACGCGGCCCGGTGGAGATCGTCAGCGACGCCGAGGCCGACG